>NZ_DATCRD010000017.1:0-34406 GCF_036569185.1 Chitinophaga sp. | reverse complement strand
CCCTGTATGAGCACAAGATCTTTGTTCAGGGCGTGATCTGGAATATCTTCAGCTTCGACCAATGGGGTGTGGAACTGGGTAAACAACTGGCCAGCAAAATACTGCCTGAACTGGAAAACAATGACATCATCCTCAATCACGACGCCAGTACCAACGGCCTGATCAACGCCTGGAAAGGTATGCGGATAGCGTAGGATCGCCTTCGGCGATGAAATTGTCTTGGAGCAGGATTACGCTGATTATACTGATTTTTCTGATCGGATTATGTGTGATTTTGTAAGATAATAAATGATATAAAAGAGTAAGGGAGATAGAAGCGGATACGCTTTTATCTCCCTTACTCTTTTATAAAATTCCAAAAAGTCCAATCAGAAAAATCAGTATAATCAGCGTAATCCTGCTCCAAGACAATTTCATTGCCGAAGGCAATAAAAAACCCCCGGAGAAATCCGGAGGTTGCCAATTATTTAAAGTAAAAATCTTTAAGTAAAAATCTTACCATTTGTCTACCTCATCAGAGCTATGTGAAGCCGGGGCGGCTACTGACGCCTCAACAGGTACTTCTACCGCTACAGGGATCGCTGAAGTGCGAACTTCAGATCCATCTGCATCTGTTTCGTCCTGTTCTTCCTGCACATAATCATGGTTGTAGGCATCAAAGTCGAAATCGGGCATCAACTCAGTTTTAACATAGTTGATGGTTTCGGTTAATGCATTCAGGAACTTGTTGAAGTCTTCCTTGTACAGGAATACTTTGTGCCTGTCATAACCGTTGTCATTAAAACGCTTCTTACTTTCTGTGATAGTAAGAAAATAGTCGTTTCCCCGAGTGGTCTTTACATCAAAGAAGTATGTTCTTCTTTTGCCCGCTTTCAATCGTTTAGAAAAGATGCTATCATTGTTTCTTTCCTGTTGATTGTTGTTTTCGTACGCCACAGTTGATAGATTTAAGTGTTAACGAATCAAATCCTGTTACAATAAGAGACAAATATACTATTGTTTTACAAATATCAAAATATTTTTAAATGATTTTGAAAAATCATAAAACCCGGCTGTAACCGGCCCCGGCAGGGCATATGCAAGCAAATGATTGCTATTCACTTATACTTTCTTCATCACCTGATTGCTGACGTGCATACAGCTCTGCATAATAACCATTCAATGATAATAATTCATTATGTGTCCCCTGCTCCACAATTTTCCCTTCATCCAGTACAATTATGCTATCGAACTCAAACAAAGCAAAGATCCGGTGGGTGATGATAATAGCCGTTTTGTTTTTCAGATAGGCATACAGGTTACCAATGATCTCCTTCTCTGTACGGGCATCCACGGCTGATAAGCAGTCGTCGAAAAGGAGGATATCCGGATCCTTGATCAGCGCCCTGGCTATGGAAATACGCTGTTTCTGGCCCCCGCTGAGCGTTACGCCCCTCTCCCCGATGGCGGTTTCAAAGCCTTCGTTGAAGCCCAGGATATCCTTTTCCACGGAAGCCTGCCGGGCGGCAGTTTGCACCTCCTGGATAGTAGCGCTGGGATTGCCGAAGCGGATATTATTGGCAATGCTGTCGGAAAACAGGAACACATCCTGCGGCACATAGCTGATCTGTCCCCGCAGGTTGCTTAGCTGTAATTCCCGGATATCCTGTCCATCTACCATCACTTTTCCTTCCTGCGGATCGTACATCCGTATCAGCAGTTGCGCCAGCGTACTTTTACCGGAGCCGGTGCGGCCAATAATGGCCACCTTCTGCCCGGGCCGGATATGCAGGTTAAAATTACTAATGGCGGTGATGCCTGTATGCGGATACGTAAACGTTACGTTTTCCAGTTGTACCTCCCCTTGCAGTTTCACCACCCTGGCGCCGGGCGCGTCCTTAATGGTGGGCTCAATCTGCAGAAATTCGTTTATCCGTTGCTGTGAGGCGGCCGCACGCTGGATCATAGAAGCTACCATCCCGATGGAAAAGAACGGGAACATCAGCATATTCACATAGATCACAAATTCGGCCAGGTTGCCCACGGTAATGTTTCCTTCAATTACCTGGATCCCGCCAATGAAAATAGTGAGGATCACACTCAGACCTATCATCAGCGCCATGGTGGGCTGGAACAGGGCGTCTGTTTTAGCAAGACTGATAGAACTGTTCTTATATGCTTCACTGGCTTCTTCAAAATGCTTTGCACTGGCGTCTTCCTGGATATATGATTTTATGACCCGGATACCGGAATAAGATTCCTGCGCAATGGACGTGATGTTGGATAACTGCGCCTGGATCCTTTCACTTTTACGGTGAATGATCCTGTTTACATAGTAAATGGTTAAGGCCAGGAAAGGCAATGGCGATAAGGTATACAGCGTTAACAACGGGTTCACCTGCAGCATCAGGTATACAATGATCACAATCAGGAACAGGGTGCGGGAAGCATACATAATAGCAGGTCCTACGTACATGCGTACCCGTGATACGTCTTCTGTGATCCGGCTCATGAGATCGCCGGTGCGATGCATCTTAAAAAAGTTAAGATCCAGTTTCTGGTAATGCTGGTAAATTTCATTCTTCAGGTCGTACTCAATATGACGGCTCATTACAATGAGCGTTTGCCGCTGCAGGAATAAAAAGAACCCGCTCAGCAATGCAAACAGCAGAATACTCACCCCGTAAAAGGCCAGCACATGCGTAAAATCGCCGCGGAAAGCCACTTTCAGGGCGGTGTTATCCAGCAGCCGGTATTCGTCTATATTATGCGCCAGCAGGTCAAAGATCTGGCGTACCATGATGGGCTGGAACACGCTGAATACAATGGATATGGCGGTAAACAACAGTCCAAGGATCAGCAGCCATTTATTGGTAAGAAAGTATTTATTAAGTGCGGCAAGGTGTTTCAACGGTCATCAGTTTTGCCAGCAAAAATAAGGCATTCAGCGCATATAGCTGTAAACAGGAAGACCCGTGCAAAGAATCGCTCTGCACGGGTCTTCTTCCTGAAAATTTACAGCGCTTATTTCGTTGTAAAAGAACTGAGGATCTCTTCCAGCGCCGGTTCGTACTTTACCAGGTCGTTGGCCAGCGTAGTAAGTGTGATGGCGTAGGCGATATTGTTTTTTACCAGGATGGTGACCTCCCCGTTAAGCAGGGTGCCGGTTTCCCGGTGGGCATACTGGCATTTCATCCATTTGGCTTTTACACCGGTAACGGTACGTTCCCCGTTGTCGGTCTTTTTATAATCCACGAAGAAGTTCTCCATTTCTTTCTGGGTGCTTTCCATCACCTTATCCAGTGTAAATCCGGGTTTCAGTTCCTGGGTAACAATATTCACGTTGGCCCGGAAGGTGCTGTCGTCGCCGGGCGGCGCCATCATAAAGGTATATTCTATCCGGCTCATCACGGTATCTGTCTTTGTCCAGCCGGCGGGAGCGGTTACTGAAAAGGTGCCTCTGCCGGCGTTCATTCCCGGCGATTTTCCTGCCAGCTCCAGTACTTCTTCGCTGCTTAATTCTTTAGGAGATTTGGTGGCATTGTTGCAGGCGGTGATGCTTAACAAACAAACTGCCGCGGAGATCAATTGTAATTTCATCGTGCACATAAGGGATAAAAACCGCCCCGGCATTGCACCGGAGCGATTCCTGTGATTATAAATTTTTCAGTGCGGCTATGATCCTGGATGCTGCATCCGCAGCCGCTACTTCTTCTTTCACAAATTTCTGACCGGTAATATTTTCAAACAGTTCAATGTACCGTTCGCTTACACTATTAACAAATTCGTCTGTCATTTCCGGTACCTGCTGCCCATCCTTACCCTGGAAACCGTTTGCCATCAGCCATTCGCGTACAAATTCCTTACTGAGCTGTTTCTGCTGAACGCCATTTTTCTGGTTTTCTTCATATCCTTCCGCGTAAAAATAACGGGATGAATCCGGTGTATGGATCTCATCGATCACGTAGATGGTATCACCGATCTTACCGAATTCGTATTTGGTATCTACCAGGATCAGTCCGCGTTTGGCAGCCAGTTCCCTGCCTCTTTCAAATAAGGCGAGGGTATACTTTTCAAGTTGCTCATAGTCTTCTTTGCTCACCAGCCCCCTTGCAATGATCTCTTCACGGGAAATATCCTCATCATGACCTTCATGGGCCTTCGTGGTGGGCGTAATGATGGGCGATGGGAAGAAATCGTTTTCTTTCAGCCCTTCCGGCATGGTTACACCGCAAAGTACACGCTGGCCGGACTTATAGGTCCTCCAGGCATGACCGGTAAGATTACCGCGTACCACCATTTCCACCGGGAAGGTTTCGCACTTCAGCCCTATGGTTACATTGGGCAGCGGAGAAGATTTTACCCAGTTAGGAACAATGTCTTTAGTGGCTTCCAGCATAATGGCGGCCACTTTGTTCAATACCTGTCCTTTGAATGGAATGGGCCGGGGCAGCACCACGTCAAATGCAGAGATGCGGTCGCTTACAACCATTACCAGCAGCCTGTTATCAATGGTGTAAACATCGCGTACTTTCCCTTTGTAAAAGGCAGTCTGACCTGGTAATTTGAAACTTGACTCTAACATGAATAAAAAAATATTAATAATTAAAGATGAAATATGCCTGACGCGATGCAAAAGTAATCAGGAAACGGTTCACTTATTGCGATTGCGTAATTTTTTTTGTGCGAAGGTTGTCTGGCTCAGGATTATGATGATTTCGCTGATTTCGCTGATTTTAGTTTTTTGAGTTTTGTAATTTCAGTTAAGAGAGATGTGAGCGGATATAGCCGTTCTCGTCTCCCATTATAATTCAAAAAGTAAAAATCAGCGAAATCAGCGAAATCATCATAATCCTGAGTCAGACGAAACTCGCGTATGGCCGGAGCAGGTTGATGATCACTTCGTTTTCGGCGTATGGGGTAAGGTATTCCCTGACATGTTCCGCTTCAGAAGCGTTTACTTCCGCGGGGATGTAGCCCATGCCGTAAAAACGGCCTTTCTCCATCAGGATGCAGCTTTTCTCGCTGCTGTTGCGTCCTTTGTCCACGATGATTACGGAGGGCTGTTGCTCCTGCAGGAATGCGATGGCTGCTCTTATACGTTCATTATAGATTTCCGGCGCTTCGGCCTTGCGGCAGGCGCCGTTACAGGTTCCGGCAGTGATGCCTGCACAGGTGCCCTCCCCTTTCTGCAGGAAGCAGAGCTTGGGGCATAGGCTGAACTCCTTTATCAGGGAGCGTAACAGGCGGTGCCCGTCTATCAGCAGGTTAAAGCTGTGCACGGGATGCGAGTACTTCCGTTTCTTTTCTATGGCGAGGCGCAGGTAGCCCTGCTGGTCTTCAAAGAGATAGAATCCATACCTGAACTCCACCCGTTTCTGGGCGTAGTTGAAAACAGGCCACAGGCGCTTTATCTCCACCGATTCCAGGATACAGGCCATCAGCTCTGTAGCCGTTTCCTGGTAGGAAATGCGGTGAATGGTACGCAGGAAGTTCTGTCGTTGCCGGCTGGTGCTATGCCCGGTAAAGTGGCTGTTCACCCGTTTACCCAGGTCCTTTGCCTTGCCTACATATACTACTTTATCTTTGTGGTCGTGGAAATAATAAACGCCGGGATGTGCTGGCAATCCCTTCACCTGGTCCGGTGGCAGGTTGGGCGGCAGGAACTGTTCTTTAGATCCCGCCTTCAGCATAGACGCGATCACTTTCTCCTTATCATTGGCCAGCAGCATTCCGAAAAGCACAGTAGTGGCTTCTGCATCCCCCCCGGCCCGGTGCCGGCCATTTACAGGGATACCAAAATGGCGGCAGATATTACCAAGGCTGTAAGATTTGAGCCCCGGGAATATTTTGCGTCCCAGTCGTACCGTACATAGCTTTTTACTTTGCAGGTCAAACCCGGCATTGCCCAGCTGGTGCTTTATAAAAGAGTAGTCGAAATTTACATTGTGCGCCACGAAGATCCGGTCCTTCAGCAAATCGTATAGCAAAGGGGCTATAGCCTCAAAGGGAGGCGCATCCGCCACCATACTGTTGCTGATGCCCGTCAGCGATTCTATGTAATAAGGAATGGGGATTCCGGGGTTTACCAGGGTCTGGTAATGCTGTGTCACTTCCTTCCCGTCGTACAGGAATACAGCGATCTCCGTAATGCCGTTGGCGCTGGCATGGCCGCCTGTCGTTTCAATATCTACAATTGCATACATCCGTTTACAAAGATATGGATTGTTGCCGCTTATTCAAATGTCTTAATCCCGGCAACCGGCAATGGGAATAACACCGGGTTCCGCCTCAACACCTCCAAACAATCTTTCAAGCATAAAGTTTGAAGTATTTGAAAAAAATTATACATCATTTGATAATAAAGGGCTTACCGATATATTCCTTACCTTTAAGTGCATACACAAAAAGTACATCATTAAGTGTATTTGATCCATTTGAACCCAACTGTTATCACCCGATATTTGTGATAGAAAGAGATTGAACAATAGGTGTTTGATCTTGTTAAAATATAATCCTGCAGCGGTTTACGCGGCATTACAAATTCATTGATTCATTAAAAACTACATTTACTTATGGCAAAACAACAATGGGTAGCAGACGCCAGTCACAGTGAGCTGGGATTTAAAATCCGTCACCTTATGATCACCAATATCAACGGTAAGTTCAACACCTTTACCGTAGATGCAGAAACGGAAGGAGAAGATTTTATGACGGCCAAAGTGAGAGTAGCGGTGGATATAGACTCCATCTCAACAGGCAATGCCGACAGGGATAAGCATCTCCGCTCGCCGGACTTCTTTGATGTGAACACCTATAAGGATATCATTTTTGAAACTACCAGGTATGAGAATGTTGACAACGATGGTTCTTATGAACTATATGGAGATCTGACCATCCGTGGTATCACTAAAAATATTAAGCTGGCAGTTGAATTCGGCGGTGTGGTAAAAGACCCCTGGGGCAATACCAGGGCCGGTTTCACTATCAATGGAAAAATTAACCGTAAGGATTTCGGCCTTACCTGGAATGCCGCTACCGAAGCCGGTGGCGTAGTGGTAGGCGACGACGTGAAAATTTACGGGGAAGTGCAGCTGATTAAGAAGCAGTAAGATTATCCGCTGTTAGTCTTTGGTGGTACAAAGACTAACAGCCCACTTAAAAAACGGAATTATGAATGAAATAACAGGCCTGCATCATATCACGGCCATTTCGGGCAATGCGAAGAAGAACTTTGATTTTTATACCCGTGTGATGGGATTACGTTTTGTAAAGAAAACGGTGAACTTTGATGATCCACACACTTATCATTTTTATTATGGGGATGAAACCGGCACACCCGGCACTATCCTCACTTTCTTTCCCTGGGAAGATATCACTGCCGGCCGCCGGGGCACCCATATGGCTACCGAAGTAGGCTACAGTATCCCGGAAGGCAGTATCGACTTCTGGTTAAAAAGATTTGAAAAAGAGAATATCATCTATAATAAACCTTCTGCCAAATTCGGGGATATATACCTCACCTTTATAGATCCCGATGGGCTGAAAGTAGAACTGACCGTACCGGAAAAACCGGATCAGCGCATACCATGGACCACCGCTGAAGTGGGCGAAGAGCATGCTACCCGGGGATTCCATCATGTGACCCTCACGCTGGAAGATGTGCAGCCCACGGCCGACCTGCTGGTATCGGTGTTCGGATATAAGCTGGCAAAGCATCATACCAACCGTTACCGCTTTGTAAGCCCGGCCGGGGATACGGCTAATTACATCGACCTGGTGGAAGCCAAGGGAGAGCCCCGCGGGCATGTTGCCGGCGGCAGTGTGCATCATATTGCCTTTCGCATGAAAGACGATGCCATGCAACTGCATTACCGGCAGCTGCTGGAAGACCGGGGGCTGAATGTTACGCCGCAGCTGGACCGTAAATATTTCAGGTCTGTTTACTTCAGGGAACCGGGCGGCGTTTTATTCGAGCTGGCTACCGATGTGCCGGGCTTCACGGTAGATGAGCCGGCAGCGGAACTGGGCACCCACCTGATGCTGCCGCCGCAGTATGAGCCGCAGCGGGAAGAGATTGTGAAAAAACTGATTAAACTGGACTGATATGGATTTTAAACCTATGCAGTATGTATATGAGGCGGCGGGTAACCCTGCCGCCTATACGTTACTGCTGTTGCATGGCACCGGCGGAGACGAACGGGATCTGCTGCCATTGGCTAAGTCGCTTGGAAAAGGATTTAATGTATTAAGCCTCAGGGGCAACGTACAGGAACATGGGATGCCCCGCTTCTTCCGTCGTTTAGGCATGGGCGTATTTGACGAAGAAGACGTACATTTCAGAACGCATGAAATGGTACATTTCCTGAAGGAATTAGCGGTTACAGAAGGCTTCGATGTCAATAAACTGGTAGCTGTTGGTTATTCCAACGGGGCCAATATTGCAGGCGCCGTGCTTATTTTATATCCTGAATTGCTGGCAGGCGCCGTATTATTCCGTCCTATGCAGCCGTTAAGCGGTATTGAAGACAGCTTCGAAACACAGCGGCAGACGCCCGTATTTATGAGCTCCGGCACGCAGGACGGCACGGTTGATCCCGCAGCAACAGCAGCATACGCAGCGCTTTTAAGCAGTAATGGATTTAAGGTAAGCGCCGTTGATATCCCTGCCGGTCATAACCTGGTACAACAGGATGTTACACTGGCAGCACAATGGATAAAAGATAATTTTCAGTAAAAAAAATATATGGACCAGGAAGTTAGAGTAAGTTTATCCGGTCGCCCTTACCAGGTGTCGATAGATACCAGAGACCACCGCTGGCTCGCAGATGAACCGATAGAAGCCGGTGGTAACGATACCGGCCCCCAACCGGGAGAATTATTGCTGAGCAGCCTGGGATCCTGCACCGCTATCACGCTTAAAATGTATGCCGACAGGAAAAAGTGGCCGGTGGAAAATATCGAGATCGAACTGCGGTTCAACAGCGCTGCCAAACCGGACCCGCTAACCACCGTTATTGATATCGACCTGCATTTTACCGGTAACCTCAGTGAAGAACAGATTGCCAGGCTGGAGCAGATCGCCCACTCCTGCCCTGTTCATAAAGTGCTGAGCAATCCTATTATCATGAACACTAAAGCCGTTTAACATGAAAGACATTACCAAACACTACACAAACGGAGAGGTAACCATTGTATGGAAACCGGGTGTATGTATCCATTCGGAGATGTGCTTCCATGGATTGCCGGCGGTATTCAATCCCAACCAGAAGCCCTGGATCAATGCGGAGGCAGCCACCACGGAGCAGATCGTATCCCAGATCAGGCATTGCCCCTCCGGGGCGCTGAGCTTTTTCATGAATGCCGAAGTGGAAAAACAAGGGGGCGTGGAACCGCAGATCACTGCGGAGAGCATCGTGGAACCTATGCCCAACGGCCCGTTGCTGGTATATGGCAACATCGTGGTAAAGGATGCTGCAGGCAATGAAACACATAAAAATAAAGTCACCGCCTTTTGCCGTTGCGGCGGATCTTCCAACAAGCCTTATTGCGACGGTACACATACTAAAATCAATTTCTCAGACAAATCCTGATCATCATATGGAACTAACCATTACCAACAACACCGGCAAAAGACAATTTGAAACTGAAGTGGAAGGACATACTGCATTGGTAGCCTATACCCTGTTTCCGGGTGGTATCGCCTTTATGCATACCGAAGTGCCTCCTGAGCTGGAAGGCCGTGGTATTGCCGGCCAACTGGCCAAATATGTGCTGGAGTACGCGAGGGAAAACCATCTGAAAGTAAAACCCTACTGTCCTTACATTAACGCCTATATGAAAAGACACCCTGAGTATAATGATCTTTTATAAATACTAAATCCCTTTTCCATGCAAATTTTAAAATTTATTCAGCAGCCCTGGCACTGGTCGGTGTCGGGGCTGCTGATTGGTCTTACGGTACCGGTACTACTGATACTGGGGAATAAGGCCTTTGGCATTTCTTCGTCGCTGCGGCATATTTGTGCAGCATGTTTCCCGGCGGATATTTCTTTCTTTAAGTACGACTGGAAAAAAGAATCGTGGAATCTTTTCTTTGTGGCCGGTATTGCACTGGGTGGCTTTATTGCCGGTCATTACCTGCAGGATGGCAGCGATATCCAGGTGGCTGCAGCTACACAGGCACGGCTGGCCGGTTACGGCGTACATGATTATACTGCGCTGCTACCCCCGGAAATATTCAGCTGGTCAAATCTCTTTACCTGGAAAGGACTGGTGTTCTTTGTACTGGGCGGTTTCCTGGTTGGCTTTGGCACCCGCTATGCAGGAGGTTGTACTTCGGGGCATTCTATTATGGGTTTATCCAATTTGCAGTGGCCATCTTTAGTGGCTACCTGCTGTTTTATGGCGGGTGGCTTTTTCAGCGCAAACCTGCTTATTCCTTATCTTTTTAAATGGCTGCACTGATATGAAAAATATTAAGTACCTGGTAGCGGGAACTTTCTTTGGAATAGTGCTGATAAAAGCGCAGGTGATCAGCTGGTTCCGGATCCAGGAAATGTTCCAGCTTACTTCCTTTCACATGTATGGCGTTATTGGCACCGCGGTAATTACAGGGATCATTTCCCTGCAGCTGATCAAACGGTTTAAGATCAAAACCATCCAGGGCGAGCCAATTTATGTAGCGCCCAAAACATTTAATAAGGGGCAGATCATCGGAGGATTGATCTTTGGCGTTGGGTGGGCCATTACGGGGGCTTGTCCGGGTCCGTTGTTTGCCCAGATAGGCATGGGATTCACAGTAGTGGGCGTTACTTTGCTGAGCGCGATTGCGGGCACCTGGATATATGGCGCATTAAAATCAAAACTGCCTCATTAAAAAAAAGCTTCAAGGAGCTGGCCCTTGAAGCTATTGTTTGCTATTCTCTGGATTCACTGATAATTATTTTTTCAAAGCGTCTTTAATTGCTTTAGCAGAATCCTGGTGTGCCTTCAGTGTTGGCAATGTCTTCGCAGCCCAGGTTTTCAGGTCCGTATCCGTTACATTGTCTGATGCTTTCTCAAACTTGCTGACATCTTTGTCGTGATCGTCTACCATCATGCTCATATAATCTTTATCAAAGTCTTTACCGGTTTTCTTACCCAGATCATCGATATGTTTTTTAGTTTCTGTAGATAATTCTGCCGGCAGCGTAATACCTTTCTGGCTGGCTAATGCCTTTAGCTCGTCATTGGCCTTGGAGTGATCATTTACCATCATGGTAGCAAAAGCTTTTACTCTTGCATTCTGTGCCTTCTCCTGTGCAAGCTTACCCATTTCCACTTCCATCATACCTCCATTGGCTGCTTCCACAGCGAATTCAGATGATTTTTCATCAACCGGTTTCACGGTTTCGTTCACATCCTTGGCACTGTCTACCGGGGTTTCCGATTGCGGATTTTTTGCATTGTTGCCACATGACTGCGTCATCCACACGGCTAAGAATGTTGCTGATAAAATTATTAGCTTCTTCATTGTGTATTGTTTTGGGTTTGTAATTCTAATGGTGTGCCTGTTTACATTAGACTTTACAAAAACGGTACCCTTCCCAACATATCCGCTAAAACCCAATCCAGTGGCGGATTTCTGGAAATACACAAAAAGCGGGCTGATTCAGAAAGGCTGTAGATGGTTTTCCACGTAACGCGCAAAACACTGCGCCGGGCTGTATTGGCACCGGCAATACCAGGGGCTGCCAAAGGCGCGTGCGTTACGACTGCGTTGCCTGGTATATGATCACAATGGCCGCAATGATGCCTAAGATGAGACCTGTTATTTTAATCCAGCTATATGGGCGGTCGCCGGTTACTTCACCGGTGCAGGCATTTACCACAAAATGATAAAGCTTATTATTATACCGGTAGGCGCTGATCCAAACCGGCAGCAGCAGGTATTTCAAACCAAGTTGGTTATACTCCACTTCATAATCGTCGATACGTTGTTCATCCCCGCCAATGTCGTCGCAGATTTCCGCGCGGATCACCGGGTCCATTCTCTTTTTTGCGATCACCAGTCCCTGTTCCGCGTTGGTCTGGTAAATTTCTGCCCGGAACCCGCTGAGGTACCGGCCATCGTATTTCTTTAGCTGTTCAAGATGCCAGGGCTCCAGGATCTGCGCCATTTTTAATGGCAACGACGGACTGGCAGATACCAGTACATCCCGGAAGTTATTGTTCACGCTGCCGGAAGCAGGGTACCAAGCCGTATGTCTTACCTGGCGGGTGCGGGTTTCAGTCCGGCCGTTTACTTCTACCGTATAGCTTTCAGTTGTATAATAATATTCACCACGGGAACCGGAGTACTCGGTATACGTATCTGTATCGTAGCTCCAGTGGGGAATGTATACGCCTTTTAATTGTTGGGAGGAGCTGTTTTTTACCTTTTTCACCAGGTCCGATGGCGCGAACCATAGTTTACTCATCCACTTCTGGAAGTGCTGTACTGCTGCTTTATCGTTTACCACGAAAGGCAGCACATAATGCGGCTGCAGGATAGACGTAGTTTGCGCGGTATCTACCACCAGTGGCGATGCGCAAAACGGGCATGAATCAGCAGTTACGTTGGGCAGCATGGTAGTGGAAGCGCCGCAGCTCACGCATTTTACAACTACCGCCTGTTGTGTTACTTCTGTATGATTTTGCTGGGAAGCAATGAAGGTATCATAATCTATGGGGCGTACTGCAGCAGGCTCCGTATCATCTTCAATTTGATTCACTGTGCCGCAGTATTCACATTTCAGGCTGTTGGTACCCGGTGCATAGTGCAGGATTGCGCCACAGTTCTGGCATTTCAGCGAGTTAACCGTTTCACTTGTTTTTTCCTCGAAAGACATAGGAATGTATGGATATAATACTGCCGGCATCTCCCGGACGCCGGCAATTTACTGAAGTTAAGGTAATGGTGGTGGTACGGTGGCCAATACAGGAGCCAGTTCCGGTACTGTTCCGGCGGCGGCCCATGCGGCCATACCGGTTTTCCATACCAGTGTTTGTGCATTCAGGTTGCCGGCAGCTGCCAGCTGACGGAGCTGGTCGCCATCGAAGGGGCCTGCCTGTTTACCATCTACCGCTACAAAAAACGGTGCGGCGCCTGGTAACGGAGGTGGCGCTCCTGCGCCGGCATTGGCCTGCTGGTTATTGTTCTGGAAGATGTTACCTACCTGTCCCATCATGGCTGCACCCATGCCGGCGCCTAAACCTGCGGCTGCAAGCCCGCCGCCGGAAGGATTTTCCGCTGCCTTCTCCATGGAGTTGGCGGCCTGGAATTGCGCATACGCGCCCAGGTTGCCTACTATGCCCATGCTGCTGCGTTTGTCCAGCGCAGCTTCCACTTCCGGCGGCAGGGAAATATTTTCAATGAGGAACTTGGTCAGTTCCAGTCCAAGCTCATTAAATTCAGTGCCTATTTTACCGGTGATCTGGGTGGATACTTCTTCATAGTTGGCTGCCAGGTCCAACACAGGCACCTTTGCTTCCGCCACCGCTTCCATACCACGGGAAACTGCGAGATTACGCAGTTGCTCGTTGATGCCTTCCACGGTAAATTCAGGATTGGTGGCCGCCACTTCTTTCAGGAACTGTGCAGCATCTTTCACACGGAAAGCATAGCTGCCGAATGCACGGAGCCTTACCGGTCCAAACTCTGCATCGCGGAGCATTACCGGGTTTTTGGTCCCCCATTTCTGGTTAGTGAACTGCCGCATGCTCACAAAGAACACATCGGCTTTAAAAGGGCTGTTGAAGCCATATTTCCATCCCTGCAAGGTGCTGAGAATAGGCATATTCTGTGTAGTAAGCGTGTACATGCCGGGTTGGAATACGTCGGCAATTTTACCTTCATTCATAAAAACGGCCACCTGCGATTCACGCACAGTAAGCTTGGCGTTCATTTTTATTTCATTCTGGTAGCGGGGAAACTTCCACACAATGGTATCGGGGGACACGTCGGTCCATTCAATAATGTCAATAAATTCATTCCTGAGTTTATCAAAAATTCCCATGGTAACAGGTTTTATAATGGATCAAATTTAGCCAATTATTCCCTCGAAAAGCTACTTGTGAAAAGTTATAATTTATGTAAACTTACTTCACCGCAGTTTTCAGCCACTTTTCCATGAGTACGGGCCAGGCTTCTGCCGCAGGGTTGCCTTTACGCAAGCCATAACCATGGCCCCCTTTGGCGTAGAAATGCAGTTCCACCGGCACTTTGGCGTCGCGGAGGGCGCCGGCCATTACCAGGGCGCTGTTGCCAAAATAATCATCTGCCGTAGCAAAAAGGAACATGGAAGGGGTTTCACTGTTTATTGCCAGTTCAGGGGTAAGCGACCTGTTTGCTCCATTATCAAGATAAGCAGGGTAAATAAGCGCGCTGAAAGCCGGCCGGGCAGATAATGAATCTGCATGGTCGATTGGCGTATAGGTGTGCACGTTATACTGTGTGGATGTTCTTGCAGTAAGACTTCCTCCTGCGGAAAAGCCCATCATACCTATCTTATCCGGCTGCAGCTTCCATTCAGACGCCCTGCTGCGTACAATACGCATTGCGCGTTGCGCATCCTGGAGGGCGCCCGCTTCTTTTTTAGGAACGCGGTACTGCAATACAAAAGCGGTGTATCCGAGTTTATTAAGCCAGGCAGCAACTTCGTATCCTTCCAGGTTAATGGCCAGGATACTATAACCACCTCCCGGGCAGATGATCACGCCTGCGCCGTTACCATTGGCAGCGGGAAATACTTCCAGTACGGGGTCTGTAACATCCGTAAGCCTGGTTACATGGTTGCTGCCATCCGGCGTTACCTTCGCCGTTTGTTTGGCGGCTGTTTCTCCTGGTACTGCAGCAGGCCACAGGTGGATGGGCTGTTGCTGCGCGGCGATAGTTGTATTTACTCCAATCATCATTAATAAGATAACTATTTGTTTCATATCCGGGTTTAAGAATTTCATGTAATATTAAAGATAAAAGAACAGCCTCCCGGAGGAAGCTGCCTTTAATGTTGAAATTATTTTACACATTGCAGCCAGGCTTCCGCCATCAGCTGGGCGCCCGCTACGCTGGGGTGTACACCGTCGCCGGTCCAGTAAGCGGCAGGCGCTGCTTTTTGTGCTCTGTCAAAAACAGATTGATAAGGAATAAAGATGGCCTGGTGTTTATATGCCAGTTCACGGGCGGCAGCGCGGTATTCATCAAATGCAGGATACCATTTATCATCTACCGCTTTTACTCCTTTCACGGCAAAGGGCTCGCCGATAATCAGCTGAATACCGGGCAACTGTTGCCTGGTGCGGGTCAGAAGTTTATCGTAATCATCCCGGTAGGTTTGCACCGTGCCTTTATAATTATTGCTCAGGGTATGCCAGTAATCATTTACTCCCACCAGGATACTCAGCACATCAGGCTTAATAGCAAGACAATCGATATCCCAGCGGTCTGCCAGCTGGAATACTTTATTCCCGCTGATGCCCTTATTATAAATCTTCAGACTTTTATCTGCATTTTTCAGCAACATGGCGGATGCCGCCATCAGTGCGTAACCACCGCCCAGTGCGCCTCCCGAGTTGGGCTGATCATTATCCCGTTTACGGCCCGCATCTGTAATGGAATCGCCCTGGAATAGTATTACATTTTCTTTTTTGAGTGCAATCTTTTTTGCTTTCTCTGTTGTCACCGCAGCGGCAACAATATCCGGGATGCTAATGGCAGCAAGGGTTCCCAGGGACACATTCCTGAGAAAATTACGTCTGTCTGATGAATTCATAACGATGCAGATTAAGTGTTAATTGCGGCATACACCGCAATCGGGCACTCAAACTATAAAAAAGATCTGATATTTTATACAAATGCGCTGAAGCCGGTAATGGCCCTGCCCACAATGAGGGAATTAATTTCTTTGGTGCCTTCGTAGGAGTAAATGGCTTCGGCGTCTGCTACAAACCTTGCCACATTGTATTCCAGCAGGATGCCATTGCCTCCCATCACTTCGCGTGCGCGACTTACCACGTCGCGGGTGCGCAGGGTACAGAATACTTTGGCCAGGGATGCATGCTCATCCTTCAGTTCGCCGGCATCCTGGATTTCGGAGAGGCGGAATACCATGGTTTGCATAGCGGTGAGGTTCGACAGCATCTCCACCAGGTGGCCCTGGATCAGCTGGAAGGCGGCAATAGGTTTCCCGAACTGCTTACGGTTACGGGTATACGCCAATGCGTTCTCATAGGCGCCCCGTGCGCAGCCTACTGCTTCCCAGGCCACGCCCGCACGTGTCATGCGGAGTACGCGGGCGGTATCTTTAAAGGAGGAAGCGTTTTGTAAACGGTCTGATTCCGCAATGCGGCAGTCTTTCAGGGTGATGAGCCCGTTCTGTACAATGCGCAGCGCCATTTTATCATGGATCTTTTCCACGCTGAAGCCGGGCGTATCTTTCCTGAGCAGGAAGCCTTTCACCTGGTTATCGTCTACATCCCTGGCCCATATAACAATTACATCTGCAAAGGTGGCATTGCCTATCCATTTTTTCTGGCCGTTCAGTATCCAGGTATCGCCTTCGCGTTTAGCCGTGGTGGTTAGTCCGCCTGCGGTACCTGAGCCTACCTCCGGTTCTGTAAGCCCGAATGCGCCGATAATATTCAGCTGCTGCATACCGGGCAGCCATTCCTGTTTCTGCGCTTCGGAGCCCAGCATATAAATTGAGCCCATGGCCAGGCCGCTTTGCACGCCAAAGAAAGTAGCTACGGAAGCGTCAACACGGGCCATTTCCATGGCAATGATCCCTTCCATGAGGAACGACCGGTTAGGGCAGCCGTATCCTTCATAGGTAACGCCGCAAATATTCAGCTCCCTGAATTTGGGAATGATCTCAAAGGGGAATTCGGCTTTCAGCCAGTATTCATTCACAATAGGCTGTATTTCCTTTTCCATGAATGCGCGTACTTTCAGCTGCAATGCCCGGTCTTCTGCATTGAGTTTTGCTCCCAGGTCGTAGAAATCGCCTTCAATGGGCGGCAGTTCCTTTTTCTTTCCACCGCTGCTGCTCAGCATTTTCATGAGCCCGTTCAGTTGTGTATCATCCATCTTCCCAACTGATTCCATTACCCTGGGCAGGTCTACTTTTTCAGAGAGTTTGGCCAGCATGGCGAAATCAATGCTCTTCAGCAGTTGGTAAGCGTTCTTCAGTTTAGTGAGCGGTCCGGTCATCTTGCGTGGTTTTACTTAAAAATACGCAATTATCGCCTTCGGCGATGTAAATTGTCTGACTCAGGATTATGGTGATTATACTGATTATATGGATTGGATAAAGTTGATTATAAATAAATCGGGGAGATTTAAGCAGACAATTATTTCGCTTAAATCTCCCCGAATCCTTAAAAATCCAAAAAATAAAATCAGTATAATCATCATAATCCTGAGTCAGACAAAATCCGCTCAAGACAATTTGGGATCAACAATTCAAGTACAGAATACAGGGAAAATGGAGAGTGGTGCAAAATAGGGTTGCATAGAACCATATGCAACCCCGGTTTAAAAACACAACTAAAAAAAACTAACTTCTAACAAACATTGGCATGGCCGTTATATTGCTGACGCAGGAAATTCTGTTTCCCTCTATCTTTTTTAAAACTTTTTTTTCACTTCATCCTTCACGGGCAAATAAAATTATTATCTGTAATGTGTAAACTGTTTTTTGTTTCAAAAAGATAGTTACTTTCGCAACGATCATTTCATATACTAAAACTTCCTGAAGGTTAAATGATTACATCACCTTCTTACCAGGCATATAAAGAGTTATTTCACTCGCAGTACAACGATTTATGTAACTATGCCTATAGTTTCCTGAAAGACGATGCAACAGCGGAAGACGTGGTACAGGAAACGTTTATAAAGCTTTGGGAGAAACACCGGCAGCTGATAGGCATACCCAATATAAAAGCTTACCTTTTCCGCGCTGTCCGCAATAATTCTATTTCTGTATTGCGCAAGCAAAGCACAGAAGAAGCAGGGAACAAAGGCTTTGAATGGCTGGCAGAAGTGTCGGAGGATCCGGGGGAAAAAGAGGTCGAAAATGCAAAGCCTCACTATGAGCAGCTGCTGTATGAGGCCATCGCCAACCTGCCCCCGCAATGCCGGGAGGTATTTACCTGCTGCCGGCTGCAGGGTATGACACACCAGCAGGCAGCCGCAAAACTGGGACTTTCCGCCAAAACCGTGGAGAACTACATGGGACGGGCCCTGAAGCTGTTACGGAAGTATCTGCAACAATACGGGCTACCGGTAAGTATCCTGTTTTTGCTAAAATTATTTATACCCTTATAGAGGGTTCTTATATTTATGAGCGTTATTTAAGTAGAGCACACTGTATTATGGAGCCATTTGATACCTACCTGTATGAACTGATTGCCAAAAATCTTTCTGGTCAATGTACGGAAGCTGAAACAGCTGCCCTGCAACAATGGCTGGAAGCCGATCCTGGGAACAGGGCGGAATACGAGATACTGGCAAAGTTGTGGCGCGACAGCCACGCTGCCCCTATGCCCCAAAGGCAATACAATACGGCAGCCGCCTGGGAAAAAAACAGCCAGGCCATTCAACCATCCACTTCACGCGTAAAAACACTGTACGCCAGATACGCTGCAGCAGCGGCTATCCTGGTATTGCTCACTGCGGGCGCATGGTGGCTGGAAACACGTTCCTCCCTTAAAAAACATGAACTGGCCGCCAACGACGGTAAAATAAAAAGCCTGGAACTACCCGATAAATCAATGGTGACCCTCCGCCAGGGCGCTACTATCAGGTATATCAACGGCTATCATCATAACCAGCGTATCGTGGAACTGGAAGGGGAAGCCTTCTTTGAAATAGCCAGTGATCCGGGGCATCCTTTCCTCGTGAAAACGCCCAACCAATCTATTGTTGAAGTGTTGGGGACCTCCTTTACCGTGCAAACGGGAAAAGACAGTACCGCCGTTACCGTTGCTTCCGGCAGCGTAAAACTGGGCGTGGAAGGCGATACCACCGCTGTTATCCTGAATAGCGGCCAGCGGGGCGTATGGGGCAATGGGCTCTTATCCGCCAAAAGTAACCATAACCTCAACTTCATCGCCTGGAAAACAGGCATTTTGCAATTTAATGACCAGACACTTCTTGAAATATTGCCACAATTAGCCGACTTTTACGCAAAAGATATCAGGGTTGATGAAAAATATCGGGAAACCGCATCGCAGCAAAAAGCTACGATCACGTTCCGGAATCAGTCCTGCGATGATGTTTTGCATGAATTACAACTATTGCTTGGTTTCCACTATCAACAGACCGGCGACTCCATCGTCATCAGTCAGTAGACCAATAAAACCTCATTTTTTTATTTACAGTATTCTGCTGTTGTTCCTGTTCCCGTTCCAATACCTGCGGGCGCAGGAAAACGGGAGTGATCTTCTGCATGTCAGCTATACACCGGCCACCCGGCAGGGAACCATCCTTCACTATATACAGGACCTGCAAAAGGTAACCGGTATCAATGTTTCCTACAGCTCCAGTTTTTTGCACCTGAATAAAAAAGTACAGCTCAGCGGAACAGAAAAAACCACCGGCGCCGTACTGAATGCCATCCTCCAGGGAACCGGCATACAGGCCGCCGCCCTTAACGGGAAAATATTCCTGCTCAGGGAAACTTCACAGGTGCAGTATTATACCATCAGCGGATTTGTAAAAGAAGTAAACAGCAATGAGCTGATCATCGGCGCATCCATATACGATCCTATCACCCGTAAGGGAACCGAAACCAACGCCTACGGCTTCTATACCCTGCAGGTGCCGGATACCTGCCAGGGCGTTGTGTTTTCCCATATCGGTTACAAACCCGTATACCAGCATCTGCCCCCACCCGACGACGGGCAGATGGACATCCATATGGAAGCCCGTAACATGTTGCAAACCGTGATAGTGAACGGTGAAAAAGAATCCGTTGCCTCTCAACCCGGGTACGTTAATATGCCTGTTGGATATGTATCCAACTTCCCTGCCCTGCTGGGGGAAAAAGATGTACTGAAATCACTGCAGCTGTACCCCGGAACAGGCAGTTCCCTGGAAAGCAGCAGTAACCTGCTGATAAGAGGCGGCGGGGCCGATCAGAACCTTTATCTGCTTGATGGGGTTCCGCTTTATCATACCGGTCACCTGTTTGGCCTCTTCTCCATCTTCAACGGCGATGCGGTTAAAGATGTATCGCTGTATAAAGACGCTTTTCCCGCCCGCTATGGCGGCCGTCTTTCATCGGTAGTGGATATCCGTACGAAAGACGGGAACATGAAAGAGTGGCATGGCAGCGCCACCCTCAGCCCCGTTTCGGGCAGCTTCCTGCTGGAAGGCCCCATCGTAAAAGACCGCAGTTCCGCTTCTTTATCCGTAAGAAGATCGCTGGTGGATGCCCTTTATGGAAAGGCCTACCTGAAAGACTATGGCAGGTACTATCTTTATGATGTAAACTTTAAGCTCAACCAGGTAATTGATAAGCAGAACAGGATCTATGTCAGCTTCTACAAAGGACAGGATAAGATGTTTATCAGGAGCGAGAACCCGGTCATACAGCTGTTCGACGATTATAATTTCGACTGGAGCAATATTACCGCCGCCCTGAAATGGACGCGGGTGGTGAACCCTAAAATATTTTCCAGTACCACCGCTACCTACAGCCGTTTCTATAATCTTTTTACACAAAACTCCATTATTCCCCTCTCCTTCTACGACTCGCTGTTTGTAAAAGGAAAAGGCGTTTCCCGGATCAGGGATATCGCCGTCAGGAATGAAACAGAGTACGCGGTGAACAACACGCATCACATCTCCTTCGGAGGCGGGTATACCTATCATAATTTCGCTCCCACCGCTTACCACAACAACATCTCCGCGGGAGAAGCCACACAAAGAAAAGCGCCTATCTATTATATGTCTGAGATCTCCGCTTATGCAGAAGATGAGCTCAGCCTGCTGAACGACCGGCTCATAGTAAGGCCAGGACTGCATTTCGGGGCACTGGCGCAAAGCTCCTCGTTTTATGCGAGCCTGCAGCCCCGTTTGATGCTGCGCTGGAAACTTCCCCATTCGCAATACCTGCAGGCCTCCTTTGCTGAAATGACCCAATTCGTGCACCAGCTCACCACACCGGTGATCAACCTGCCTACAGACCTTTGGGTGCCCAGCACCGAGAATATAAAACCTGAACATGCTTATGCCTACAGCCTTGCCTACCAACGGCAATGGAACAATCACTGGCGCTTTAATGTGAACCTCTATTACAAACAACTGAAAAATATTGTGACCACCAATACGGTGCTGAATATCTTTGATAACTCTGATCTCTGGGAGAAAAAAGTGATTGCGGGCAACGGCTATAACTACGGCAGCGAACTGCTGCTGGAAAAAACACAAGGTAAGCTGACCGGTATTTTTTCCTATACTTTATCGTGGGCATGGCGGCAGTTCGACCGCCTCAACGCTGGTAAAATGTTCCCTTATAAGGAAGACCGCCGCCATAATCTTTCCCTGGCGCTTAAATACCGGTTCAATCCTAAATGGAGCTTATCGGCCTCCTGGAAGTTCGCCTCCGGCGCGCCTTTCACGCTGCCGATACAAATATTCCCCGACTTCGACTGGGGCCGTAACATCAAAGGATACCTGGATGAACGCTACTCGCCGTTCTCTACTTTCCAGGTGAATTACCTGCCCTATATTGCCCGGCTAAACAACTACCGCCTGCATCCCGTACATCACCTGGATCTTGGCGCCACGCTGAACCTGGGTAATGACAAACGTTTCCACCACGTGATCACTGCAGGTGCATACAACATTTATAACCGGACCAATCCCTTTATCGTGAGCTTCGACCAGTTTTCGTATTTTGATTATTCCGGCGTATACCCGTTGCAGTTATACCAGTACAGTTTGTTCAGAACATTACCATACCTGACCTACACTTTCAAATTTTAAATCATGAAGCACCTTTTTATATTCATACCGGTTTTAGCGATCCTGCTCCTGGCAGGCTGTGAACAGGAATTGCCGCTTCCGCCTAACAAAGCCGTTCCCAGGGAAGTAGTATACAGCGAACTGGTGGCTAACAGCTTCCCGGAAGTAAGGGTAGGCAAAAGTAAACCGGTGGGCCCCGGTATTAACACGGGTTTTGAGCTGGTGGAAGATGCAGATGTGCAGCTGATGGATAAAGGCGGACAATTGCTGGAAACGCTTACGTACGACAAGGACTCCAGTAATGCCATGAGCGTATACCGCGGAAAAACAAAACTGGATGCCGGCAAAAACTATAAAGTACAGGTAATAGTGCCCGGTCTGAAAACCGTTACCGCTATGGCTTCCATCCCTCCGCCTTTTAAAGTGGACCTGCTGGATACCGTGCGCACGCTGCTCAACGGGCGGCCCGTACTGCGCTTTCATCTTACGGTGAACCCAATTCAAGGTGTAAAACAATACGTGGTAATGGAAGCCCTGAAGCAAAGCGTTATCACCGATACTACTTTTTCGTACAGGGGTGTCCGTTACCGGAAAAGCGAACATGATTCCCTGTACCAGAAAGTGAAAGACCTGCCAGGATGCAATCCTAAAAAAGACAGCAGCTTCCTCAACGATTACCTGCGTATCCCCTGCTATACACAGGATGAGAATGCAGACAATAACCAGATAGGCGGACTGAATGAAAACTATAACAGTATCCTGTTTACCCAGTCCGGCAAACCGCTTACTACTAATTTTTATATCAATGCCACTGCGCTCAGCTCTAATCCCGCTGAAGCCATTGCCCCTGTGGGAAGAGTGCTGGTATATATAAAATCTGTCTCAAAAGAATATTATGATTTCCTGCTCACCTACGAAAAGGTAAAGCGCAATCCCGGGCTGAACAGCCTTATCCAGGCCATCCAGCTAAAAAGCAATACACAGGGCGGTCTTGGTATTGTGGGCGGCAGCTTCCAGAAAGTATATTACCTGTATTACGATCAACTGTAAGCGTTACTTTACCTCATACACATTATCCCGCTTGTTGATATCGGCCACCCAGGTGCTGCCCAATGTTACTTTTTTTATTTTTTTGGGAGATGGAAACCGGAGCGATACAGTTTTGTTACCCTTTTCCCATACAGCGATGCTACGGTGTAGCCGGAGAGTGCTGTTATCGTCAAAAAACACCGTAATATCTATGGGCACCGGCTTGTTGCCAACAGCCGTAATTTCAACGGCGCCTTGTTTATCTTTCTGCGTTACGCGGGTGATGCCCAGATCGGGGAATCCATTATCGAAGAACCAGCTTTTCCAGAACCAGTCCATATTCCTGCCGGCGCCGGTGTTCATGCAATAAAAGAAATCGTATGGTTGCGGATGTTTGCCATTCCATTGCAACATATAATAGTGCAATGCTTTCAGGAAAAGGCTATCGCCCAGCATGTCTTTTACATACAGATAACCCAGTGCTGGCTTGGGATAGGAATTGGTGACATAGGCGTCTGTAATCTGGTTGGAAGGCGTCATAATGGGCAGGTCCGCCTGCCTGCCGGCAATATAGTTGTAAGGCGCCATGCCGTAATCATCCACAATGGAGCTGTCGATAAGCGGCGATATGATCCACTCTCCTATAGTAGCCCAGCCTTCATCCATCCAGGCATACTGCGTTTCATTGGTGCCCATGTAAAAGGGGAACAGCGTATGGAATATCTCATGGTCGGTAAGCTCTATGGTCTGCGCTTTATCCGCCAGCGGGTTATCGTTCACCATCATAGGATATTCCATCTGGTCGAGCCCGTCGAACACCGTTTCATGCGGGTATGGGAAGGGCCACTTAGGGAAATGATGGCTTATCTTATCAACGGTAGCACGGGCATAATGTATTACATCAAAGAAATCGGCATGGGCCGGGTTAAAGGCAACGTCTACGCGGGTACGCCGTTTTGTATTGGCGTCTACCTCAACGCTGGTGGCATTCCAGCAGTAATGGTTGCTGATGGCGAATGCAAAATCAGTGACGTGGTCCGCTTCATATTGCCAGGTATTGGCGCTGCGGCTGCGGGTGATGTTACCTTCCCTTATATCATTGCTATCTATCACCGCTATCACATCGTTGCTCTTTTCAGCCGCAGCGATGCGCTGTACGTATTTATCGTTATAAATGGCGGCGGTATTTTTCAGATCGCCGGTAGCCCATACCTGGAAGTTGCCTGGCACTGTAATGGCTACGCGAAAATCGCTGAAGTCGTTATAGAATTCCTGGGTACCGGTGTAAGGGATCTGGTCCCACCCGTTAATATCGTCGTATACGGCAATGCGGGGAAAGAAGTATGCGATGAAATAGGCGCCGGAATCTACCGAGCCGGTTCTGATATGCGTGTTTTCATTGAGGGTGTAGGAGAAGTCGAGCTCAAATTGTACCGATTGTCCCGGGTAAAGGTCAGGGATATACAGTGGCATATTGGTGCCCCGGATGGTACCCTGTAAGGGCCTGGCCTCGCCGTTTACTTTCAGGTTCTTTATTACCACGCCATTGGTAAGGTCTTCCGGGGAAACCGCCATATTCCTGATGGCGCCTTTCTGGAAAAGGTTGGGGAACAGTTTAAAGTTAACCGCCTTTAAGGTATCAGGACTGTTATTCGTATAATGGATCTGTTCCGAGCCGCTTACCCCGTTGGTAGCCGGGTCAAAGGTTACCCTGATATCGTACCCGGCCTTGTTCTGCCAGTATTTTGCGCCCGGTGCGCCGCTGTAGCTGCGGGTTTGATTATCATATGCCTTTTTAATGGTCAGCGGCATATACAAAGGGGTTTGAGCGGTGGCTTGCTGAATCGCTGTCAGCAGCAACCATAAAATACAGTATTTCCTCATAAGCTGAATAAAAGCAGTGGCTTCAAAAGTAGGGAATTACCCGGAAACGGCATCACAGGAACGAGGGTTAAGGAATATGAGCGGTATCTGCCGGCGTTTTAACAGAATCTACAGGGATCCGCAAACTATCAGATGCCGGGATATGCAGGCTGTCGGCCGCGGTATTCGTACTGTCTTTCCCGTTGACGCCCTTCCCCGGCAAAGGAATAGTAGGTGCGGTATTGTGGCGTTTGGAGGAGTACGAGGCTACCGTGCCCTGCTTTTGCATATCTTTCATTGTTTTTTTATCAAAGAGATATTTGGGGTGCTTCTCCGGCCGGAGGCCGCGGTCGAACTGGGCCTCTGCCCCTACTGCAGGCGCCTGGTATACCTTCTGCGAAGAATGACAGGCCCATAAAAAAATACCGGCTGCCAGTACAAAGTACTTCATACAAATGAAATAAGGATGAATACAGGCAAAGGGCGGGACATCTTTTAAACGGTAAAGCGGGGTTGTTTATTATCAGCGCACCGGTACGCCTGCGGGAGTTATACATTTTGAAATGTAACCCGGCTGTATTAAATTTAGTATAAATTCACTGGTTGTCATCCCCTTATTCTAATATTTTATATCTTTAACCACTATTTCAATCCCGATGAAAACCCTCCCATGCGGAGAGTCACGGCTACATTCGTTATTATAACAAAGCACTATGAAAGTATCAACAACCAGCTTCCCAAGCGTTTTTGAAACCGCATTCGGAAACACAGAAAACTCAAGTAAGGATCTTCTCAACGGACTAAAAATTAAAAAGGATGATGCCTGGTACCTGGTAGGCAACCTGGCCAAAAGAGGCGGCATCAACCCGGGCAGGGTTACCAATGCATCGCCTACGGAAGAAGATTACGAAATACTGTTTAAAGCTGCTTTGCTGAACACGATTGATAAAGTACAACAACCCATTGCCCTTACCGTTGGCTTTCCATTCTCTACGTATAATATCTACAAAAATGCTGCGGAGCAGTTTTTAAGTAAACGTCATTTCCTGATCGATTACGATACACAAACCTATAATACGAAAGGCTCCTTTAAGAAAGCCATGTTTGATATTGAGAAGTATGAAGTGATCCCTGAAATTGTGGGTGGCATTATAGGGCTGAAGAAAAGTATCAATGAGCCGCAGCTGGACAACTTCATTGCTGTTAGTTTTGGATTTGGTACCATAGAAGGCGGTATGGCCACCGGCGATGGACTGGTGCACCGTACCTGCTTCAGCTCCCACGGTATCCGTTATGCCATTAATAACCTCACCCGTGAGCTGAACCAGAAGCATTACCTGGAGATGAAGAATGAGCACCAGGTAGATGATGCTTTCATGAAAGGATCTATCTTCACCAACCGTAAACGCATTGATCTCCGCGATATGCGCAAAGGCGTGCTTACCCAGTATTACAGGGAAGTGGTATCGCCCCTGATGCGCAGTTACTTTACCGACCTCGACTTTGAAACCTGCGAAAAGATATACCTGATGGGCGGCGGCGCTCATTACCGTGAACTGACAGATGCTTTTGTAGAAGAATTCCGTGATTTTATCCCGGTAGAAGTTGCTCCTGAACCTGAAAAACTCATGAGTATCGGTTATCTTTATAATTCATTGAGAATTTCAGATAATAAACCTCAGAGAAGCGTGGGGCTTGACCTGGGTAACTCCAGTTCTATTGTGTCTACTTTTGAAGACCAGCACACCCCTGCTGCTACACCTAATCCCGTCACCCTATAATTTGTACTTGTGATCAATGTCAGACATATTTTCCGAAATATAATTGTTCCCGGAGCCTTCCGCATTCCTGAAACAGTTTCCGTGAACGGTAGTATAGACGCATCTGTATCCGGTCGGATCGACGGGAATGTAAGAGGCGATGTAAAAACCAGCGGCAAGCTGGTAGTGAGTGAAACAGCAAGCATCCGGGGGCATATATATGCTGCCGACCTGGTAGTACACGGAAAAGTGTATGGCGATGTGTACATCACCAACAAAGCCCATATCAGCAATAAAGCCCTGGTAAAAGGCGATGTAAATGCTATGGTGCTGGAAATTGAAGAAGGTGCAGTAGTGGAAGGCGCTATCCGGAAAAATGTGCAGCCGGTATCAAAAGCGGAACTGAGTCATAGCCCGGTGGCGGAAGAGATCAGGGTATCCGCCGCAGTAGAGGCCGAAGCAGGAAAGAATAATGTGGAAGAAGAAGAAAAGAACACCACCTGGTTCTGATCATCACAGGATAATTTATTCAGGCGGTTGTCTCCATCGGGAAACAACCGCTTTTTTATGACTTCTTTCTCAGGGGATCCAGCAATTGGGCAAGGCCATTCATTTTAATTACCAGCATTGTTTCCAGCAACATTCCAAGTTTTCCCTTCGGGAATCCTTTCCGCTGGAACCATTCCAGGTAGCTCACCGGCAGGTCGCAAAGCACTACATCCTTATACTTTCCGAAAGGCATTTTCATTACCACCAGTTGTTTTAATAATTCCGGGTCGGGCTGTGACATCTCCATAAAACCTGATTTATAATTCAATCAGCAAATTTAAATTATAAATTCATTTTCCCTCACTTCTTCGTAATTTGTAATATCCCAAACTCCTGACGTATGAAAATCTCCCTGATACTGTTACTGGCGCTTCCTTTTGCAGGATGTGTGCAACCAGGTAGTAAAATCAGCCTGGCTAATTCCAATACCCTTGTAGTGAAAGACCTGTTTGATGCTTTTAACCAGCACGACTGGAAAAAGCTGGCGGCCTGTTATAAAGACACCGCCGCCTTCCTCGATCCTTCCTTTGGGCCGGAGCCAGTGCTGCGTACACGGGAACAGACCGTTCAAAAATACCGGGAACTGCAGCAGCAATTTCCTGATATCAGGGATGAAGTAACGGGCGTTTACGCAGACAAAAACCATGTAACCGTGGAGTTTATTTCCTCTGCCACAGGGCCTGACGGCAAAAAATGGCGCCTGCCCATCTGCACGGTGCTCACCATTCATGACGGAAAAATTGAGCGGGACAATACCTACTATGATAACAGCCACTGATCATTTTTTCAGTAAGCCGCCGTTTTGCAGCGCGTCGGATACCTGCGTGGCAAAGGCTTTGGCAAATGATTCCAGGCTGTTGGGGTTATAGGTTTCCGACTGCCCGGACCATACCAGTTTACCATCCTGCTTCAGGTCGTACAGGTTGCTTTCCAGGAAATACGTTTTATCGGTAGTATAATATCCCGGCGAATATACGGACCCGTACATGTAACCATAATAACCCCAGAAGCGGCCATACCAGCCGTATAGCGGGTACGGGGCATAAGACACGCTGCCGGGTACATACCGGGTCTGGGATTCCTTGTTTACCAGGGAAGTGGTTAACACCGCAGTGTAGCCTGCATCCAGGATCTTTTGCGTAGCGGCGCTTTTATCCTGGTCGTTTACCGGGTTAAATTTGGGAGGAAACAGGTCCAGCCCTTTCCCTGCTGTAACACCGCGTTTCTGCAATGCAGCGGCCATCTGGGCTTCCACCATCTGCTGCGCTGCCACATTAGAGGTAAGAGAGGCCACCAATATATTGTGATAACCTTCCGCAGGTGCTTCCGGCGCTTTCCAGGCCCCGGTCATATGAACGGTGGTACCGCATGCACCCGCTAATATCAACATGCCCGCCAGCATGGATCTGATGATTGCTTTCATAAAATTTGTTTTAATGCGCCTTCCGGCTGCAATAAAACAACAAGATGTATTCCGGAAATGTTTATTGATGCGCCTGATATCGGGTTTCATAAAAATCAGCCGGGCGTCAGTCGCCTATGCGCTCTGCACAGGCCACCCGGTAAAACTCATACCCTTTTTCAGACCGGCCGGGTAAATAGTGTTTCCGGTATTCGCTGGCGCCAAGGTCTTCCAGCAACCGGAAATCGTAACGGCGCAGGTATGCCGGCAGTGCTGAGGGCTCAAAGCCAAACGTCCACCGCTCTTCCAGGTTGGCCACATCCCGGAGCAGCTTTTCGCCGCCATAAAATGCAGAAGGGTTATCCAGCACCGCCTGGTGCACATAGGTGAAAATGACCCGGGAACCGGGCTCAAAACGTTGAAGGAATGCAAAGGTATTGTCGATGGCTTCCTTGTTAAGATAATTGGTAACGCCCTCCCAGATAATGGCGGTAGGCAGGGTAAAATCAAAGTTATTCAGCGCGCCCAGCTGATCAAGGCTTTGCCGGTTAAAATCTATCTGGTAATAATATACTTTAGCTGGCAGCTTATGTGCGCGTAGTTTAGACAGTTTATATGCTGCTGTATTGGGATGATCTATTTCCACCACTTTCAGCTGCCGGAGAAACGGGAGCCGTAGTCCCCGTGTGTCAAAACCGGCGCCGAGAATATACACCTGCTGGGCTCCCTGGTCAACCGCCTGCAATAACAGGTCGTCGATATATTTTGTGCGGGCAATACCGGACGACAATGCGCCGGGGATCTTTTTCCGGATGATCCATTCTGCGAAGGGCCGCCACCCGGGTATCCGGCAAAGCCATACGCCCAGTTTCAGCCTGTTGTCAAGGAACCATGATGCGAATTTATCAGTGAACAAACGCCGGTCCCTGGAGCGGGTCGTTTCCAGCGCACGGAATAAGGCCATATACTGGGCGGTTCTACTCGTGACGTCCTCTTTCATGGATGCTATTTTATAAACTGCCCCTTTAATTTAATCAAAAAATGAGAATCACTGCTCCAGGCTTCCCCGCAATGTAGAGGCGCAAGGAGAATTTTTGCGATTATTTCAAAATAATACCTATTTTTAGAAAATATTCTAAATCGCATCACCAAAATGAGTCAGCCATTAAATATTGACAAATTAGACCTGCAAATCATTTCAGAAATGTCCACCGATGCCAGTATCTCCTATGCAGAGCTGGGTAAGAAACTTTTTGTATCCGGCGGTACCATCCATGTGCGCATCAAAAAGCTGCATGAAATGGGCGTGATCAAAGGCACGCGTTTACAGGTGAACCTGCGCGCCATTGGTTATGATGTACTTGCTTTTATTGGTATTTACCTGGAGAAAAGTTCTTTGTATGAAAATGTAGCCAAACAGTTATTAAAGATCCCGCAGATTGTGCGATTGAACTATACCACCGGTTCTTACAGCATGTTCGCAGAGATCATCTGTAAAGACAGCGGCGAATTGCGCAAGATACTCCAGGATGATCTGCAACATATTAAAGGCATTGAAAGAACCGAAACAATTATTTCACTGGAAGAAAGTTTTTCCAGGCCAATTAATGTGAGTGAAGTGATGTAAGATGTTATACTCCCCGGTTATTGACGCTGCTCTGTTTGAGCAGCGTTTTTTTTATGCATCATGATAAGAAACAGGAACAATAAAAAGTTAAAGTACACCCGGTGACCGGAACAAAGCAGCAATAAATTGTAGTTTACTTCTTCAACAATTTACCGCCGTATGAAACACTACCTGGTTCCTGTGCTGTTGTTGTGCCTGTTCTCCTGTAAGCCGCTACCGCCAAAGGTTTACTACACCGGTCTTTGCACAATGAATACCTATGACACCACCCGTTCCTTTGATACTGCTTTCCGTCCGGTAAAAATTGATCTTTTCTTTCCAGCGGAGAAAGTGAACAGTAAAGTGCCTATGAGCTATGAAGAGATCATGGACATGTCGGCACTGCGGTTAAACTACCAGCTGCCGCGCGACAGCGCCCATCTTGAAAGCAAATACCTGGCAGATGCAATTGCGCAGGAGTTCCGGCTGGACAGCGCCTCCAGCCTGTTTCATTATAATACCGGCATTTATCCCGCATCACTACCGGCAACGGGTAAACGAAAATATCCGGTGATTATTTATGCTGCCGGGATGAATGGCAGCAGCTGGGAAAACATAGTATTGTTTCATCAACTGGTGCAGCAGGGTTATATAGTAGCGGCTCTCAGCTCTGTAGGGCTATATCCCGGCTATATGAGCGCAGCGCCGGACCTGGAGGAACAGGTGAAAGACATTCTTTTTACACGGCAACAACTGGCCCGGATCCCATTGGCAGACACTTCCCGCATTGGTCTGCTCAGCTGGAGCATGGGAGGCAGCGCTATTACGAAAGCGGCTATGCAGCAACCGTTTAAATGCCTGCTGTCATTTGATGGCACCGAAATACACCGTTATGGCACAGAACCAGCATGGGATGCGCAATACAATGAGATGATGCGGAGCCCCGGGGTAAAACCGGAGCGGCTGACAGCGCCCTATTGTTACCTGAGCAGTGAACATCCGCCCAAAGTGGATTCCGTGTTCGACCTGATGAAGCATAGTAAAGCTGCACCTGCTTATTTTATGAAGATAAAGGGAGCCCGGCATGAAGACTTTTCCTCCATGGTCTTTATTGCGGAAAAGGTACAGCCCTCATTGGGAGATATCGACAAAGGCAGGGCAGCGGTGATCGGAAACATTACAAGTCTCTTTTTTGATGAATACCTGAAAGGGAATAATGCAGGGTTTGGGAAACACCTGGATTCACTGTTCAGCGCCTCACCGGATAAATACAGTAAGGAATATTAAGAACCGGCAGGGCGTCAATCCTCTGCCGGCAATTTACGTGCATCGCGGGTACCTGCATACAGTTCATATTCCAGCAGGCGGCAATCGATAGTACTGTTGTAAAATTCTATCCTGCGTTTGGCTTTTAGCCCTATCTTCTTTGCCAGTTCAAGGTTGCCGGTGAATACATACCCGTAGTAACCACGGCATTGCTGCTTCATAAAATCACCGATGCGGCCATAAGTTTCTTCCAGCGCTTCAATTTCACCAAGCCTTAACCCGTATTCAGGGTTCATATACACTATGCCGGCTTCTCCTTCGGGCACTTCAGTAGCGGCGAAATCGCATACGCGGAATTCAATCATATCTGCCACACCGGCCGCCTTTGCATTTTTGCGCGCATTTACGATGGCGGCTTCACTGAGGTCGGTGGCAATGATGCGCAGTTCCGGTACTTCCACGATCTGTTTTTCCAGCAGCCCTCTTTCTTCCAGGTATACCTTTTCATTGAAACCCTGCAGGTGCATAAAGGCGTAGTTATCCCGGAAAAGACCGGGGCGGCTGTTGGTGGCTATCAGTGCGGCTTCTATGGCAACGGTGCCGGAACCGCACATAGGATTTATGAAGGGCGCTTTCCGGTCCCAGCGGGTGGCCAGGATAGTGGATGCCGCCAATGCTTCCAGCATGGGCGCGCGGCCCGGTATTTTGCGGTAGCCATGTCTTGCGAGGGAATCGCCGGTGGTATCTACAAATATTTCCGCCTGTTCATTTTTCCAGAAGAGATGGATCACTGCGCCGGTAAGCTCCGCTCCCGTGGAGGGGCGCTTTCCTGTTTTCTCACGCATACGGTCTACCACGGCATCTTTCACGCGCAGGTTGGCAAACATGCTGTTGTTGATGGTTTCATTCTGCACATTGCTGGTGATGGAGAAGTAGCCATTATCCGGCAGGATGGTTTCCCAGGGATAGGATTTCAGCTGCTGGTATATTTCATCGCCATCAGTGGCTTCAAATTGTTTCAGGCTGTATAACACCTGGCTGCCGCAACGCAGGTTCAGGTTAAGACGGATGCACTCATTTAACGATGCATGCAACCGCACACCGGTAACGAATGTTTCTTCTACAGTAAATCCCAGCTCTTTTACTTCCTGTTCCAGGTAAGGCGTGAGGCGTTTGTTACAGGTGATGGTAACGGTTCCCTTTGTTGTGTATAATGACATAAGGCCGCAAATTTACCAATCTTTATGATAATCCCCTTGTATTCCTTATTTTACCAGCTCAATCATACCGCTTCATCTATGCGTTTTTATCTTTCACTGTTATTACCGGCAGTCCTGTATTTCCCGGCGAAGGCACAAACAAAGGCGGTGCCGGTACGTAATGAATTGATTATGCCGGCGCCGGTTACGCCTTCCAGTCATGCCTCCACGATTACAGCGTTAGGCTCCGGCGACCTGCTTTGCGCATGGTTTGGCGGGAAGGAAGAAGGTAATGAAGATGTAGAGATCTGGTCGTCGCGTTTTACTGCCGGTAAATGGCAGGCGCCCATAAAACTGGCGGATGGCATTATTAACGATACCCTTCGTTATCCCTGCTGGAACCCGGTACTGTTCCGTACCAGGGCCGGTTTGCTTTGCCTGTTTTATAAAGTGGGCCCTAATCCACGGGAGTGGTGGGGCATGGCCCGCTACAGCAGCGATGACGGACGCAGTTGGTCATCTCCCGAAAAACTACCTGAAGGCATGCTGGGCCCCATAAAAAATAAATGCATACAGTTGCCGGACGGACGGCTGCTGCATCCTTCCAGTACAGAAAGTGTGAAAGGCAATCAATGGGTATCGCATATGGAGATCAGCGACAGCACCGGGCATCAATGGCAAAAAGTAGCCATTGATTGCGATACCTTCGGCGTTATACAACCTACTGTGCTCACGCACCGTAATGGCCGCCTCCAGCTGCTGTTCCGCAGCCGGCAAAAGGTAGTTGCCACCAGCTGGTCCAACGATATGGGCGCTACCTGGACACGCGTAAGCGCACTGCAACTGCCCAATCCCAATTCAGGCATTGATGCGGTAACATTGCCCGATGGTAACATGGCATTGGTTTACAATCCCACAAAAGGAGGAAGCAGGTGGTCTGATGGCCGCAATGAGCTGCGGCTGGCCGTTTCAAAGGACGGCCTTCAATGGAAAGATGTATACCAGCTGGAGAAACGGGCAGGCGGCGAGTACAGCTACCCCGCCATCATCGCCACCGCAGATGGTTTGGTGCATATCACGTATACCGACGACCGTAAAAATATCCGCGCGGTAACGCTACAACTTAAATAGGATCAGTTCCAGATATCGTTCGCAGCGGTCAGTATCACCGGCTCCCGGTCGGTTACCACGATAGTATGCTCATGCTGCGCTACAAAGCCACCCTTGTTGCCCACCAGGGTCCAGCCGTCATTACTTTGATTGGCAAAAGAAGAAACGGTGGAGATAAAGGTTTCTATGGCTACAACCGAATTCTTTTTAAAACGGGTACGGTTAAAACGTACATAACAGTTAAGAATATCATCGGGCGCCTCATGCAGGCTTCTGCCAACGCCATGCCCCGCCAGGTTGCGGATAACGGTATAGCCTGATTTCCGGGCTTCTGTTTCAATCAGCTTGCCTACATCAGCCACACGTACACCGCCTTTGATATAACGGATAGCCTTTTGAAGTATGGCCTTTGAAGCATCTACCAGGGCCTGGTGCTGATGAATGTCTTCACCGAGCACAAATGAACCGCCATTGTCGGACCAGTAACCATTCAGTTCTGCAGAGACATCAATGTTCACCAGATCGCCTTCCTGCAATATTTTTTTGGCAGAAGGAATGCCGTGCGCAATTTCGTTGTTCACGCTGATGCAGGTCCAGCCAGGGAAGCCATAGGTAAGCTTTGGGGCCGATTTAGCGCCCAGCGCGTTTAATA
>NZ_DATCRD010000016.1:0-4043 GCF_036569185.1 Chitinophaga sp. | reverse complement strand
CAATTTGCATATGTGGGTGCGCAGGTATGCATTTCAAGTTTCTTTATCCGTTATGCCGGCTACAGTGGTCATATGAAAGAGAAGGAGGCTACCACTTACCTGGGCCTGTTGCTGTTGTGTTTTATGACCGGCCGCTATGTGGGTACATGGCTTATGCGGAAAATAGCGCCAAAACAATTGCTGTTCCTCTATAGTGTGGCTTGTGTATTATTACTGTGTTATAGTGTAGGCGTTGGCGGTAGAACGGGGGTTTATTGTTTGTTGGGAGTGGAATTTTTTATGTCGATCATGTTCCCCACTATATTTTCACTGGCTATCCGTGATCTGGGCAATGAAACTAAGTCGGGCTCCGCCTTCCTGGTTATGTCTATAGTAGGGGGTGCATTGATACCGCTTGCGCTGGGCGCAGTAAGCTTCTACAGCAATGTGCAGCTGGCCTACGCCGTACCCATGGTTTGCTTTGCAGTAGTAGGTTACTATGCGTTAAAACGTGCAGCTCCCGTTACTCTGCGAGCAGTGCATTAACTGACTTGCGGGTAAGACCAAAATATATTTTCTGCCCGGCGTTGTATCTTTCCCGTAATTCAAAGTTTTCGAAAGATGGACCGCCGGGTATATTAATGTACGCAGCAGGATCAGCGCTTCCCCCGCTCCAGTACTTTGCCCGCCCGTTAACCCTTACCTGTAATGAGCTGTCTGCATCGCGGGCTTCTTTTCTCCAATATTGGGTAAGCGTATAAAAAGGCCGGTACCGCCAGCCCCAGCGCGCAGCATGTTGCTCATCTTCCGGCCATGCCGCCAGTTCCTTTAACGATTCATCGGGTTGCGCCATTACCAGGTAATCGCCGCTTTTGTTACGAAGCATTTCCGGTAACGGGTACGGGGCTTTCTCTATAAAGCCGGTGCCCTCATACCCGGTATATAACGTTGTCGCATATACGGTTTTATTTTTGAGATAAAGCTTCCTCAGCCGTGCATAATTTCCCATGGTAGCAGTAATACCGCAACGTTCCATTGGTGTGCCACCCGGCAGATGAAACGTTTCTATGCATAATTCATCCGGGCGGTTACTGCTGATGCTTAAACGGAGGTAAGGCCGTGCGCCGTTTTCAAACGGCTCCATAAAAACATACAGGCTAAGGGTGGTATGTTCCGGGTGTTGCGGATCAGGATGGGAAAGCACTCCCCGGGTACCCGCGGTAGCGGTGAACCGGCCAGGCTCGCTGGTTTCGCCGGTCCACATCAGTTTTCCCCATTTACCGTCTACCCGTGAAGGCGATATTTCGCTGAACTCCATTTTACCATTCACTACCGGTTCTATTGCAATATAATTGAGATGATAAATGATGCCTTTCCATTCATAGCCGATGCGGAGCAATCCCCTGGGGCCGCCATCGTTGCCGGGCCGGGCGCCTTCAATAGCGGCCGGCCACAGGCCGATAACAATACCATTCCGGATGCCCCACACCGGCGGGTCAGCAGCGTGGTTGGGCCTGATCCATTGGGGATCTGCAGGAGCCTGCTGTGCAGCGGCCGTGCTAACGGTAACGATTATACTAAAAATAAGGCTACAATAAAAGTTCATCTGTTCTTATTTAAACCCGTTGCAATGAGATCTTTTTCCCCGCCACCACCGCATGTTCTGCAGGAATGGTTCCATAGGCTACTGTCAGGGAAGGAACACCTTTCTTCCAGCTTACTGTACCAAAGCCTTTATCAGTGGCAAGGAAACTGCTGAAATCACCGATCTTTGAATCGATATGAATCACTTTATCCACAGCATCATACCGTACACCGGTTAGCCCCTGTAGCAGCCCGTAGCTCGACATAGCACGGGCGTACCAATGCCCGCATTCATATTCATTAAATGGGTTTCTCACTGTTCCATCATACCGCCGGCGGCAGGTACGCACAATATCCAGCCCCTTTTCCACTTCGCCCTGGAACATCAGGTGAGAAGCCACCTGGTACTCGATACCGGTCCATACTTCGTTGCTGTATACAAACGGAAGCGACAACATACCGCCTTTAGGCCAGGAACAAAGCAGCAGTCCGCCTTCATGCCCCAGAGCATAGGTAGAGCGTTGCGGGTTATCATGTTGCTGCAGGTCTTTTTTCAGGTTGTATTTATGTACAGCGAGCAAGTGGCTTTTTGTTTTGGCAGTATCCACCGGTTCAGGTAAACCGCATACCCGTGCAATCCAGGAACCCAGCACGCCATCAGAGAGACAACCAGCGCCATACTGGTATTTGGGCCCCTCCTTTTGAAGCAGCGCCAACGCTTCCGGTGAGTATTGGGTGCTGAATGATTGCGCCTTTACCGGGTCCGGCGCCTGGAGCCCTGTCCATTTTATCTGCTGGATAAAGTATTCACCGTTATACAATGCTGTTTCCAGGTATTGCTTTCCTTTTGTATACAGCGTTTTGTACGCGCTTATATCTTCACCAAGCGAAGCGCCCATTTCCATAAATGCGGTAAGCGCGCCCAGATAAAAACTGGTGCACATGCCGGTAGGCCCCCAGAACTCAATATCATAAGTATTATGATGAGGTTCTTCCACAACCCCTTTTCTTTTCGGGTCCCAGGTACGGATACAGTAATCCATGCTCACTTTCACCAGTGGAAACATTTCCTTCAACCAGTCATTATCTCCACTGATACGCCAGTCGCGATACATCTTCATAATACCTCCCAGTTGCCCGTCGGCAGCCGAATGGAAATTATGTACCAGCGGTGATATGGGAATATTAGCCCGGAAGCCCTGATGCCCTTCTGTATTCTGGTTCTCATGAAACTCTGTATGCCGCAAACTTCTTTCCAGCGCAGGAAACAGGTGAGGCACTGCCTGTGCATAATTCCATACATGTGTACAGGTACCATGACAACTACCCCAGCTGTCGCCGGAGCCTTCCCAGCACCAGAAGCGGCCGTCGTACTGCCGCATTACAGTAGCTGATTTCAGGATAGTAAGATTGGCAGCCACAGCCTCCAGCACTTCCGGTGGCAGGGTGCTTTTATAGAAGGTATTGGTAAAGAGAGATGTTTTCCGCTGCAGTTCATCATAGTGGCCGGACCAGTAAGCCGCCGCTTCCGAAACATCTTTAAACCTGCTGCTGTACCAGGGCTTGTAATATTTACCTGTAGCCGGAACAGCGCCACCAGGGCTATCGCCGATATGTAACTTTGAATCCGGCACATACCAGGTCATCATCAAACGGATCACTTTCTTTTCACCTGGCTGTAAACGGAAAGGTACATACAACGATCCGCCCGGCGCATCTTTTTCTACCGGCGCCGTATTGCGTGTTTCTCCTGCTTTCACGGTATTCCATGCCATGGTTAAAGGATCAAACCAGGCGCCGCGGAACCAGCAATGATCCACGATGGTAGATGGCTCGGCAGTAAAGATGGCAAATTGTCCTTTCTTCTCGGGCGCATCCGGTAAGGCATCCTGCGATAACACAAATCCCTGCGGCATGGGGGTTACCGCATTTCCTTTATCGCCCTGCCGCATAAAGTTGCGGGCATGATAAGAAAAGATGTATTCTTCCGGCTTGTTCCCGGTATTGGTGAATTGGTATTCCAGTCCGCCAAAGGGCATACTGGCATGATCTTCATCTCCAGGTATAAAAGGGCTCCAACCTTTTATGGCCACCTGTAAGGGCAGCGTATTATCACGGAGACGGATATCCGCAAATGGGAAACGTGCGTGAAAGGTGGACTCATTAAAACGCGGCAGGCCCCAGGTAGCGCCGCCGGTACCACCCAGTCCAGCATCCCGCTGGCCGAATTTTTTCCAGTCGGGCACGCTTCCTTCCAGCACTTTTGCTCCATTGGGAATGCCTTTGATACAGATAGCGGCAAACATAGCCGGCTCGTAAAACATTTCGGGGTTATGGTGCACCGACATATGCGAGATGGCTCCTGTTCCCTCCAGGCAGAACATGCCTGCTCCTATCCCGCCAACGGGGAAGGCTATACGGTTATTGTATTTACCGGTATAGGCTTCATTAAACAGGCGGTCACCGGCAGCCTTTTTTTC
>NZ_DATCRD010000015.1:0-6525 GCF_036569185.1 Chitinophaga sp. | reverse complement strand
ACGCTCAGACAAGGCTTCAGAACTATGGATATCGCCAATAAACATACCGTGAACGATTGCATTATGGGCACCGACGCTATGGGCGCCAAAGTATTAGAGAATCTGAATTAATCATTCAATAAAATTATTACACTATCATGGATAAAAATCGTGTATACGTCTTTGATACCACCTTACGTGATGGAGAACAGGTCCCTGGCTGTCAGCTGACAACCGTTGAAAAAATTGAAGTAGCCAAAAAACTCGAAGCGCTCGGCGTAGATATTATTGAAGCAGGTTTCCCGATCTCCAGCCCGGGCGACTTCCAGAGCGTGGTGGAAATTTCCAAAGCGGTGAGTGAACCGGTAATATGCGCGCTTACCCGCGCCAACAATAAAGATATAGATGCAGCGGCAGATGCTTTACGCTTTGCAAAACGTAAGCGTATTCATACCGGTATCGGTTCTTCCGATATGCATATCAAATACAAATTCAACAGTACCCGCGAGGAAATTTTACAACGTGCAGTAGCCGCTGTATCCTATGCCCGCAAGTTTACTGATGATGTGGAATTTTATGCAGAAGATGCCGGTCGCGCTGACAATGAATACCTGGCCCGCATGATCGAAGCCGTGATTGCGGCGGGTGCTACCACCGTTAACATCCCAGACACCAACGGTTACTGCCTGCCCGACCAGTACGGTGCAAAGATCAAGTACCTTGTAGACAATGTTGCCAATATCGATAAAGCCATCATCTCCGTTCACTGTCATAACGACCTCGGTCTGGCTACGGCCAATACCATTGCAGGCGTTATCAACGGCGCCCGCCAGGTGGAGTGTACCATTAATGGTATCGGTGAACGCGCCGGTAACACCTCCCTGGAAGAAGTGGCTATGATCCTGAAAACGCATCATGCGCTGGGATATCATACCCAGATCAATTCAAAAGGCATCTACGAAATCAGTAATCTGGTGGAAACCATGATGCATATGCCGGTGCAACCCAACAAAGCCATTGTAGGCCGCAACGCTTTTGCGCACAGCTCCGGTATTCACCAGGATGGCGTGCTGAAACACCGCGAAAATTACGAGATCCTGAATCCTGAAGATGTAGGTATCAATTCCAACGCTATTATCCTCACTGCCCGCAGTGGCCGTCATGCGCTGAAGCATCACTTGTCGAGGCTCGGATACAACCTGGAAAAAGTGAACATCGATGAAGTGTATCAGCGCTTCCTGCTGATGGCGGATACCAAAAAGGAAATCAACGATGCCGACCTGCTGGAACTGATGGGTGACGGCGATGCGCAAACCTATGGCGATAATGCCATCAAGGTAACCTTATTGCAGGTAGTATGCGGCGATCCGCTCCGCCCGATGGCTACCGTTAAACTGCGTGTTAACGGCGAAGAAAAAGAAGCCAGCGCTGCAGGTAACGGCCCGGTAAACGCTACCATCAACGCCATCCACGATATTATTAAAGACGATATTGAACTGGATGAATTCAATATTCAATCCATGCGCGGCGGCAGTGAAGATGTGAGTAAAGTGAATATGCGGGTAAAGCATAACGGGCAGTCGTATTACGGCTTCGGTATTTCCACCGACATCGTGAACGCTTCCGTGCATGCTTATGTGGATGCGCTGAATAAAATATACTAGGATCGCCTTCGGCGATGAAATTGTCTTGGAGCGGGATTACGCTGATTATACTGATTAGCAGGATTTGATCATGTTGGATTTTTTTGATTCGGGGAGATGTAAGCGACTGCGCTTATATGTCCCCGAATCTTTTATTAATCAAAAAAATAAAATCCAGTTAATCAGTATAATCAGCGTAATCCCGCTCCAAGACAATTTCATCGCCGAAGGCGATCATCCCCCTGTAACCTTTGCTACGTCTGCCCCGTTTTACAAGGGTGAAATAAACCCTGATGAAAACGATTCCCTTACTCCTGGCTATTTTATTTTTTGCCGCCTGCAGCAAAGAAGCGGATAATTGCTCCCAATATGGATGGATACCTATTCAGGGTGCGAAGTACCTCGGGAAAAGCAGCAGTAATGTGAGTGGGCAGAACGGTGTTTTTTATGATGTCAGCTGCATCTTCAATAATTCCTGTTATGCCATTAATAAAATAGTGGCGTCAAAAGATGGAGATACCGTGGTGCTGAAAGCAGAATACATTCTTAATACGTGTACCGTTTGTACCCAGTCCTTCATTACACAAACCAAAACCTATTCATTTGTTCCTCCCGGCGATGGCACCTATTACCTGAAATGGGATGGCATTGCGAACCGGGTGGATACGGTAACGATGCCATAATAATCGCCTTCGGCGATGAAAATTGTCTTGGAGCAGGATTACGCTGATTATGCTGATTAGCAGGATTTTATTTTTTTGATTAATAAAAGATTCGGGAAGATATAAGGACATTCGCTTACATCTCCCCGAATCAAAAAAAACGATATGATCAAATCCTGTTAATCAGTATAATCAGCGTAATCCTGCTCCAAGACAATTTTCATCGCCGAAGGCGATATCCATCAGCGGGTATTTTTTGTAATCAGGGAGATAGAAATGCCACCATTCCGTAGAACTTCCTTTAAAGCCATGTTGCCGCATGGTATCTCTTAACAACTTGCGGTTAGCCGCCACTGCCGGATCTGGCGGGGAATAATTTTCATGCGCTTTCATGGTGAAATCGTCGAAGTCCGTAGGCATAGCCACGGGCTTATTTGTTTTCAGGTGAACCATGCTGAGATCTATGGCCACACCGCGGTTATGCCCTGATCCTTTGCGTGGATCGGCTGCATACAGGTCGTTGGGAACTATTTTAAACATGGTCTCCGTTACATGATAAGGACGGTAGGCATCATAAATGAGCAGGCCATATCCTTTTTTGCGCAGCGATTCCTGTACTGCTTTCAGGGCCTTCGCGGCAGGCAGGCGGAGGTAAATAGCGGTGCTGGTGTATAATTGTTGTTTGGTGAAGTTATTGGTGGTAGCGTAACGCACGTCTTTTTTGATGCCGGGGATATACTTTTCCAGGTTTACCAGTTGCTGGTTGCTGTCGGCTTTTACCAGTTGTTCATATTGTTGCCGGGTGCTCAGTACCGCGAGCCCGTATTTATTAACTGGTATTTTCTGTGCAGACAGCTGGCTGGAGATGGTCCACAGAAGCGCTGTTAACAGTATTATTCTCATGTGGTTAAAATTGCAGAAAAAGCTCCGGATTTGGTGAAGCTTATTGAATTTTATGAAAATTAGGCAAGAAAGTATGAAATACAGTGAAAATACAATTGCAATCACCTTATATTAATAGGTATTTTAGAACCCTTAAATTTTTATACGATGGAACTGTTCAGACTAGACAATAAAGTAGCGGTTATTACCGGTGGTGGTAGCGGCATAGGACAGGCAATTGCAAAAACATTCGGGGCACAGGGTGCGCAGGTGCATATCCTGGAGTTGAATGAAGATGGCGGTAAAGCAACAGCAGAAGAGATCAGGACAGCCGGGGGCCAGGCAACGGTGCATGCGTGTAACGTGGCCGACCAGGCAGCCGTGATCGGCGTAATGGATGGCATTGTGAAAACTGCCGGCAAGCTGGATATCCTGGTGAACTGCGCCGGTATTGCCCATGTGGGTAACCTTGAAAACACAACTGAACAGGACTTCGACAGGGTGTACCAGGTAAATGTAAAGGGCACCTATAACTGCATGTATGCAGTGATCAGACAAATGAAAGCACAGGGCGGCGGCGTGATCCTGAATGTGGCCTCCATCGCCTCCAGTGTAGGTATACCGGACAGACTGGCGTATTCAATGAGTAAAGGCGCTGTACTGACCATGACATTGTCTGTGGCCAAAGATTATCTTGGCGCCAATATCCGCTGCAACTGCGTGTCGCCGGCAAGAGTGCACACGCCTTTTGTGGATGGGTTTATTGCCAAGAATTATCCCGGTAAAGAAGCGGAGATGTTTGAAAAGCTGAGTAAAACCCAGCCTATAGGCCGTATGGCCAAACCGGTGGAAGTGGGTAACCTGGCGTTATTCCTGTGTTCAGATGAGGCAGGCTTTATTACCGGCACCGATTACCCCATTGATGGTGGGTTTATCCGGTTGAATAATTAAGAATTAATGAGATGTGTGTTTTAAAGTGCGGACGATTACCCGTATCTTTCAAGTTATTCATTCATTAATTTTTAGTTATATCATGCAACATTTTCGAATAGGGCTGGCGTTAGCACTGGCCATATTATCAGCCTGTAATTCCGGAACCAACAAGGAAGCCGCCACCGGGGAATCCGCATCTGTAGTAAAACCGGCCACACCGGATGGTACCGTGTCGGTTACTTTTTCAGACAAGGAAAAAGATACATCGCTGATCAACATTAAGTTTCAGCTGAAGGAAGGAACAAAAGAAAAGAGCTTTGAACAGTCGCTCCTGAAGGATGTACCGGAAGCGGACCTTTACAAGGTGTTATGGAATGAGCCCAACAGTTGTTATATCGGCGTTATGAAAGCGAACCATCAGCCACGTTATTACCACGCTTTTATAGATGATAAGAAAGATGTGAAAATATTATGGGCTGCCACGCCGCCCCAGCCTATCTGGGAATACATGGAAGGCACGCTGGGTCTTGGAAAGGTAACTGCCGGCGGTGAAATGCTGCAGAAATATAAAAAGAGCTTCCAGTCCGGCAATATCCTGGCAGATTTTATTGCAGAAATAAAACCGGATGCTTCGCCTGATAGCCTGGAGCTGTATGTGGAATTTGGCGGTTTGCGTAAGAGCATGTTCATGCCCGTGCCAACCGGCAGTAAAGGCGTGATCCAGCCAACAGGACAGGATGATCATGTGTATTTCTCTTTTGTAAAAGATGGAAAAGCGGAACCGGTGATCGACCTGCATGTGGAAAACGGAAGACTACAGATTAAAACACTGAAAGAAATTAAGTAAGACAAATAAATAGTATTGATATGAAACTGATCAGGTTTGGTTTACCGGGAGAAGAGAAACCGGGTGTTGCCACCGCAGCAGGAATGTTTGATGTGAGCGCATTCGGTGAGGATTTTGGAGAGAAATTTTTTGAAACCAACGGGCTGGCGCGTTTATCCGAATGGTATGGCGCACATGCAGCGGAATGCCCGCAGGTGCCTGCCGGTGCCCGTTTAGGCTCACCTATCCTCCGTCCTTCCAAAATTATCTGCATCGGGCTGAACTACGCGGATCACGCGCGTGAAACCAATGCAGCCATTCCTGCAGAACCTATCGTGTTCTTTAAAAGTACCAGCGCGCTGGTTGGTCCCAACGATGATCTGGTGATTCCACGCGGAAGTCAGAAAACAGACTGGGAAGTGGAACTGGCAGTGGTAATTGGCAAAAAAGCCACTTACGTGGAAGAAAAAGACGCTATGGACTATGTAGCAGGTTACTGCTTGCATAACGACTACAGCGAAAGGGCTTTCCAGATTGAAAGAGGCGGACAATGGGTGAAAGGCAAGAGCTGTGATACCTTCGCACCTTTAGGCCCCTGGCTGGCTACCAAAGATGAAATTGCCGATGTGAACAATCTTCGTTTATGGCTTACCGTTAATGGCCGGAAAATGCAGGATGGCAATACCTCCAACTTCATATTCAATGTACCTTATGTAGTGGCTTACCTGAGCCAGTTTATGACCCTGCTCCCGGGAGATGTGATCTCTACCGGAACACCGGCTGGTGTGGGCCTGGGCATGAACCCGCAGGTATACCTGAAAGCAGGGGATGTAATTGAACTGGGCATCGACGGGTTAGGTACTTCCAAACAAACTGCCGTAGCGTATAAATAGTAGTTATGAAAAGATATTGCCTGGCCCTGGATCTGGTAGATGATCCGCAGCTGATCAGTGAATACGAGGCCCATCACCGTAATGTATCTCCTGAAATAAAAAAGAGCATTACAGATGCAGGTATTACCGTAATGGATATTTACCGCGCGGGTAACCGCCTGTTCATGATCATGGAAGTAGATGATACTTTTTCCTTTGAACGTAAAGACGCTATGGACGCTGCCAACCCTGCCGTACAGGTATGGGAAGGCCTCATGTGGAAGTACCAGCAGGCATTGCCGGTAGCGAAAGAAGGGGAAAAGTGGATTATTATGGACCAGATTTTTGCATTGTAAAAGCATACCGGGCGCAGGTACCTCCGGCGCCCGGTAAAAAAATATCACATGGTTATTGACGCACATCAGCATTTCTGGCAATACGATCCTGTACGCGATGCATGGATAGATGAGTCTATGCAGGTGATCCGCCGTGATTTTTACCCGGAAGACCTGGCCCCGGTGCTGGCCGAAAACGGGGTGCATGGCTGTATAGCGGTACAGGCTGATCAGTCGGCAGATGAAACAGCCTTTTTACTGGCACTGGCAGACCAACATGATTTTATTAAAGGCGTAGTAGGATGGGCAGATCTCCGCGCTGCCAATATCAGTGAACAGCTGGAGCAGTATGCCGTACATCCCAAACTGAAAGGCTTCCGGCTTATTGTATAG
>NZ_DATCRD010000014.1:0-4139 GCF_036569185.1 Chitinophaga sp. | reverse complement strand
CATCGCGGGGCCGGCGGCCTTGTGTGGCTACATTGGCGCCTTTATCAAATATTTCTATGAAAGAGGATGTACCGGGAATACGTAACAGCGCAGCGTACTCAATATTAAATTCCGGCAGGATCCAGCTGTGAAAAAAAGTAAGCCCCAGTGATTCATAAAAGTTAATGGTGGCTTTATAATCTTTCGCCTGTATGGCGATATGGTGCATGCCTGTAATGTTTATCATACCCCAAATGTAAAAGCTCCCCGTAAAAGAAAAAGGTACTGACAAAATTGTTAGTGCAGCTTTTTTATTTCCAGTCGCTGCGCCCCATAAATCCCTGAATGACCGCTGAAGTAATAAGCGGTAAAACAAGCCACTGCAAAATACAGGATATGTTCCGTGCCAAATAGTTCAGCGCCCATTAACGTACAGGCAATGGGCGTATTGGTGGCGCCTGCAAAAACAGCAATAAATCCCAGGCCTGCAAAGAGGTCTACCGGGGCGCCCAGTACCAGCGCCAGCGTATGCCCGAGTGTAGCGCCAATGAAAAATAAGGGGGTCACCTCTCCCCCTTTGAAACCCATTCCAAGGGTAATAGCCGTGAAAACCAGCTTCCAGAGCCAACTCCAGTCGTTAATATGCCCGTTGGGATCAAAAGCGGCGATGATACTTACCCCGTCAGATGATTTGCTGTATACGCCTAACCCAAGGTAATCTGTTGTGCCTGCTACATAGCTCAACAGTATAATAACGATTCCACCTATCACCGGGATCAGCCAGGGAATTTTAATATAGGCATTGGCGTTATCTTTAATATTATGAATAAGTTTGGAGAATAGAAGACTGCTTAGCCCAAAGCATACACCGCTCACAATCACCTTCGCCAGCAGCAGGAGATTGTGATGAACAAAGGGAAGCCAGTTCACCAGCGGGTCTGTCTTATACAATATATGGTAATGGGTATGTTCAATGCCCCAGGCGCTGCATACAATATCGGCAAAAACTGCTGCAATCAGGCAGGGTATTAATGCGTCGTAACGCATTACACCGATGGCCAGTACCTCCAGTGCAAATACAGCCCCCGTAAGCGGGGTACCAAATACAGCCCCGAATCCTGCAGCAATCCCTGTCATCAGTAAAATTCGTATATCCGGAGCCGGTAGTCCCAGTTTTTTGCCAATCAGTCCGGCCATGCTGCCGCCAATCTGTACCGCTGTTCCTTCCCGTCCGGCGGAGCCGCCAAATAAGTGGGTGATGATGGTGGTGATCAGCACCAGCGGCGCCATACGAGCAGGCACGCCGCCTCCCGGCTGATGGATCTCATCCATGATCAGGTTGTTGCCTTTTTCGGCATTCTTCCCGCCAATGCGATACAGCCAGTAAATAAGTATGCCCGCCAGCGGCAGGCCCAAAAGCAGCCATTCATGCTGCATACGTAGTTTGGTAACCACTTCCAGCAGCCATAGGAACAGCGCCACTAAAGATCCTACAATAATGGCAACGGGTGTTACCAATATAGTCCAGCGCAGCAACTGTTTAGCTACGGACAATTGTTCCAGTAAAGATTTCGTTTGTTTCATATCCTACAAATAGCAGCGTTATATGGCAGCCATGCTACCACTATAATATTTGTAGGCGCCATCAGACAGCCCTGGGCTGACGGTTCTGGTCAGGAAGACACCATTTCCTGTTATCTATCTCACAAAAATAAATTATTCTTTTAATAATCCGGCATAATAGGCAGCGCCCCATAAGGCGGATTTATCATTGTTCACAATGTGGATCGGTACACTGGCCAATAACTCCGCCATCCGGTCGCCCTGCATGTAATGATGATAGAACCCACCGGTTTCCAGTAATGCCGCTATTTTCGGCGGAATCCCGCCACCAAGGAACAAACCGCCGGTCGACTTCATTTTCAGCACCAGGTTACAGGATTCCCTGGCCAGATAACGGACAAACAGTTCCATCGTTTTAATGCAAACAGGAATCTTTCCTGCTATCGCCGCCTTACTGATTTCTGCGGCAGCATCGCCGGCGTCCATTAATGTCCTCAGCTCTGTGGGCTCGTCCATTCCTTTTATATCCCGCAGGAATTCATAAATATCGATGATGCCCGGCCCGCTGATAAGGCGTTCCCAGCTTACTATGTCATATTTCTCCTGGAGATACCTGAGTAATAAAATATCCAGGTCGGTTCTTGGTGCAAAATCAGTGTGGCCACCTTCCGTTGGAAACGGGTGATGATATTGGCCATCCCAGAACAGGCCGGCCATTCCCAATCCTGTGCCCGGCGCTATAATGGCGATATTTCCTGTGTGATCTGCAGCTCCCCGGTGCAGGGTGGTGAGCTGATGCGGCGCCAGGGTAGCCAATCCATATGCAGTAGCTTCGAGATCGTTGATAAGCGCTACCGCCTGGATACCAGTGCTCTGCCTTATTTCCTCCTCACTCAGCTCCCGGCTCAGGTTGGTGAGCTCTACTTTTCCCTTTACCACCGGCCCGGCTACGCCTATGCATATACGCTGCGGCGGGGTATCGGCGCTGTCGCTGAGAAAGCGCTTAATCATCTCCGAAAAATTCTGGTAATCACGCGAAGCATACTTTTCCTGGCGGATCAGATCCAATTCTCCATTCAGGCTGCTGAACAATGCCAGGTTTGTTTTGGTGCCTCCCAGATCTCCCGCCAGCAGATAAGTTTTCGTGTCCCCACTGTTTAATGGCGCTGTAAAACGAGGAAGGTATTGCTGCTTTTTCAATGTCTGCATCGTAGTGGAACTTTATACTTAAAAATAAGGGTTTAAACCAAGAATACAACAGGATATGTTTTGTTAATAATTACCATGATGGCATTATTGGAACAGCTTTTGTTCGACGGGTTGAACAATTCCCGGATAAAAATGTAATTCAAAAACAAATGTAAGGCCCATATGGAAAGACATACCTATCAGACCGGACTTATTGGCAACTGCGCATTCCTGGCGCATATTAATAAGGATACAAACATCGATTGGCTTTGCTGGCCCCGCATGGATAGTTCCTTTGTTTTCGGTGGATTGCTGGACAAAAAGAAAGGCGGCTCCTTTTCCATTTTACCGGAAGCCGATTATTCTTCCCACCAGTACTACCTGGAAAACACCAATATACTATGTACTGAAATTACCACCACAGAGGGCAGCTACCGGGTAACTGATTTTGCGCCCCGCTTCCTTCAGTTCGAGCGCTTTTTTAAACCGCTTATGCTGATCCGGAAAATTGAACCGCTGGAAGGCTCTCCCCGCATCCGGGTGAAATGCGAACCTACCTGCGATTACGGCGCATCGAAACTGCGCCCGATGAGAGGCAGCAGTCATATTGAGTTCACCGGCTGCGAAGAAAACATCCGTCTCACTACCAATATTGCTGTCAGCTACCTGATTGATAAGGAATTTTTCGTGCTGAACGATACCCGGTACCTGATCCTCACTTACGGCCATCCGCTGGAAGCGCCGCTGGCCAGTACCGCAGAGCGTTTTCTCCGGGAAACCGTTTCCTATTGGAGAACCTGGATCAAGCATTCTTCCATTGCCAATTACTTCCAGCCTTACGTGATCCGCTCCGCTTTAGCGCTGAAAATACACCAGTATGAAGATACCGGCGCCATCATTGCCGCCAGTACCACCAGTCTGCCGGAATTTCCTGAAAGCGGGCGTAACTGGGACTACCGCTATTGCTGGATGCGCGATACCTATTATATTATTACTGCCCTGAACCACATCGGCCATTTTGAAGAAATGGAACGGTACTTTGGTTATATTACGGATATCTCTTTTTCGGGCGACTTCCGTTATCAGCCACTATATGGGATCACCGGGCAGAAGACCCTGTCCGAAACCATCCTTCCCCACCTGGATGGTTACCTGGGCAATAAGCCTGTACGGGTAGGCAACCAGGCATTTGAGCATATCCAGAACGATATATATGGACAGGTACTTATTTCCATGCTGCCATTATATACTGACCACCGTTTTATTTTTTCTGAAAGAAAAGATTCCGACCGTTGGATTGAACTGTTGTTAAAGAAGATAGAAAAAACGATTGATGAAAAAGATGCCGGTATCTGGGAGTTCAGGAACATGGCTAACGTTCACTGCTATACGAACCTGTTCCAGTGGGC
>NZ_DATCRD010000013.1:0-5352 GCF_036569185.1 Chitinophaga sp. | reverse complement strand
AACCGCCTGCAAAAAGGAGCTGGGTAAATTGCCGGAAAATGCAAAGGTGGATGGTAACACCATCATCGACCAGCGCACTTCCGAAATAGCCCTCAACGGCGTGTATTACCGCTTCGCCAATGTAGATGCCACTAATAATGTAACGGAGTGGTTTGAACATGAAGTGCCTCCTGCTATGTTTGCGGGGTATATGGGATACGGCTATGGGGAAGATGGCGCTGAAACCAATAACTACGCAAGTTCTGGTTTCGCCAATGTATACTGGACCTCTTCCTTCCAGCTGGTAAATGCCGCCAACGGCGTGATAAAAGGCGTATCCCTGTTGGAAGACAAGGCATTTACCGGTAACCGGAAAAAAGAAGTACTGGCGGAAGCACGCTTCCTCCGTGCCTATGGCCATTTTAAAATACTCAGCTACTTCGGCCAGTGGTTCGATCTGAGCAGCCCATACGGCGCGCTGCTGCGCGATGAATTTGTAACGGTATCGGCTACTGCAAAGGCGCGTAGCTCCGTGAAAGAAAGTTATGACGCTATCCTTGCAGATATAGACGACGCTATCGCCAATGCGCCATCGGAGAACAAAGCCTTCTATGCCACCCGCTGGGCTGCTATGGCGCTCAAAATGAGGGTGCTCATGAGCCATGGCCAGGCGGCCGATTACCCGGTGGTAACCGCGCTGGCAGACAGCATTATCCTTCACAGCAAATACACCCTGGAACCGCAGTTGAAAGACCTCTTTTATGTAAAAGGACTTTCCAGCCCCGAAGTGATCCTCGGGGTTAAATCGCAGCAGAACCAGGAAAACTACTACTATGTGCTCAGCCGGCAGTACTGGCCCGGCGCTTCCTCGCTATACACCGCCAAAACTGCGCTGAAAGATCTCCTGGCGAATGATCCCCGCGGCGCCTGGATGGTGGGAGACGCCAATCCTTACGCAGACAATACTTTCTATTTCCTGAAGTATATTAAACAGAACGAAACGCCCACGCCATTAACAGAAACGGCCTATGCTTTCCGTTTAACAGAAGTATACCTGTTGAAAGCGGAAGCCATTGTGCGCGCCGGTGGAAGTATTGCGGACGCCCGTGCTATTCTGAAAAATATTATGGGCCACGCCGGCGTTACAGATTTTTCTGCAGCAGATAAAGCCACTACGGCAAATGAAATGCTGAAACAATTGTATTTTGAAACTTCCCGCAACCTGGTAGGAGAGGACGGACAGGAATGGATGTCGCTGTTAAGGCTCCCATCTTCCCTTATCCAGGAACTACGACCCAGCGCCAACGATAAAGTAAAATATATTCTGCCCATTCCACATGCCGAATTCCTGAACAATCCGGCCATTGGCAAGCAGAACCCAGGTTATCAGCAATAATCACCATTAAATAGCTAATATGAAACTCCACACACCCATTATGTTTGCCACACTGCTGGCAGCTGCCTGCAGTCAGCCCAAAGTCCCTTCTGCCAGCATCACGGCGGAACTGCGCGGACTGAAAGATTCCGTTGTGTTCATCTCCATACCGGTAGCCGATTCCGCTAAAACAGACACGGTGCCGGTAAAGGATGGCCGTTTTACCTGGACTGGTAACATCACGGAACCGCAAAAAATATACATCGGTACTTCTACCCGTTACCTGGAACTGTTCATGGAAAATACCGCTGTTCAGCTAAATGGTAACATCGATTCTACAGACCAAATAAAGATCACCGGCTCTGCTACACAAGACGCATACGAAGCCTATAAAAAATCGATCGCCGATATCACCAGCCAGGAAGATGCCCTTTACCCGAAGTTTGAAGAGGTGAAAGATAACGACTCTGCGAAAGCCGCATTGGAAGCCAGCCTGGAGGCCCTGCGGGAGCAAAGGCACGATCGGGCAAAAGCATACATCAAAGCACACCCGGAAAGCGCGGTGAGCGTGAACATGGTAGCTGATATGGCGGTAATGGGCGAATATGCGCCGGTAGATAGCCTGTACCGCGTGCTCACACCGGAAGCGCAGCAAACGGCTACGGGCGTGCGACTGGCAAAGCGTATCGCCGTGTTGAAGAAAAGCGCCCTGGGTCAGCCTATCATCGATTTCACACAAAACGATGTGAATGATAAGCCCGTTCGCCTGTCAGACCTCAAAGGCAAATATGTACTGCTCGATTTCTGGGCCAGCTGGTGCGGTCCCTGTCGCGCTGAAAACCCCAACGTGCTGAAGGCTTACAACAAATTCAAAGACAAAAACTTTACTGTGCTCGGCGTGTCGCTCGATGACAAAGCCGACAAATGGAAAGAAGCCATTAAACAGGACGGTATGCCCTGGATGCAGGTATCAGACCTGAAAGGCTGGCGCAATGAAGTGGCACAGGAATATGGTATCCAGGCGATTCCGTTTTCCTTCCTGATAGACCCGCAGGGCATCATCATTGCCAAAGATATAAGAGGCGCCGCCCTGCATGCCAAACTTGCTGAAATACTTAAATAAAAACCAGCTATCATGAAGCATTATCAATATGCCATAGCCGCGTTATTGCTGCCGGCTGCACTCACTACCGCCTCCGCGCAGGCACGGTATAATACCACCATTACCGCCACTATTAAAAACCTTCCCGCAGGTGAGTGGGTATACTGGCGCTCACAGGGTGGTGAAGATCGCAGGGATTCGGTGCAAACTACCGCCGGCGGTTTTACAATCAGGATGAATATCCCACCCGGTGAAGGGGATTTCTACACCATCAAGATCGGGAAACCATATGGAGAGTATAACTTCCTCTTTTATTATCTGGATAAAGGCAACATCACTATCAAAGGCGATGGTCCCCTGTTTAAAGACGCTATATTCGATGGGCCTCAGTTCATAAAAGACAACAACGAATATACTGCTATGCTGAAACAGGCCCCGGGACTGCAAGGACAGGCCGATCTGTACAAAAAGGCCAATAAACTATACGCAGAGAAAGATTCCGCCGGCCTTGCCGCATTGGAACCGGAAATGGAACGTATGCGGAAGGAAAGCGAAAACCTCACCAAACAATGGATCCTGCAACATCCCAAATCAGGTATCAGCGCGTCGTTGTTGTCGCACCTGAACGACATACCGCTCGATGAAAAGGAAAGCATCTTCAATAAATTGTCTGCTTCAGCAAAGGAAAACGGGCCGGCAAAACGCCTGGCACACAGCATCCGGGTAAATAAGCTCACCGGCATCGGCAATATGGCGCTCGATTTTACCCAGAACGACACGCTAGGCAAACCTGTTTCCCTGAAGGATTTCCGGGGTAAATATGTGCTTGTCGATTTCTGGGCCAGCTGGTGTGTTCCTTGTCGCGCTGAAAACCCTAACGTGCTGAAGGCTTACAACAGATTCAAAGATAAAAACTTCACCGTGCTTGGTGTATCGCTGGATCAGCCCAACGGTAAAGAAAAATGGCTGAACGCCATCCACCAGGACAACCTCGCCTGGACGCATGTATCCGACCTGAAATTCTGGGACAACGCAGTAGCCAAACAGTATGATATCCGCAGCATTCCCAGCAACCTGCTGATTGATCCTTCGGGTAAGATCATCGCCAAAGACCTGCACGGCGAAGAACTGGAAAAGAAACTTGCAGAAGTATTATAATCATCTTACTAAAAAAAATGTATGAAATACACGCTCATCGCGCTTCCCTTTATCGCTTTGCAATTTGGGGCCAGGGCGCAGGAAAAATTACCATTTACCCTTTCGGGAGATATTAAAGGGCTATCCAGTCGCTACATATACCTCACCTACGCGGAAAGCGCCGATGAATACCGGACCGACAGCGTACTGCTTCAAAACGGCCGCTTTACCTTTAAAGGCAACCTCGTGCAACCGGTGGAAGCACGCCTCTACATGGATAAAAAAGCAGCCATGTACGGCGAAGGCGATATGGCCTCCTTTTTCATGGAAGCCGCTGCCATGAAACTTACTTCCGCTACCGGGCGACTGAAAGACGCAAAGCTCACCGGCTCCAAAGCCCAGCTGGACCAGGATCTGCTTAACGCTGAACGTGCACCTGTAATGAAAAAGCTCAAGCCGCTGTCGGACGCCTATGGGAAAATGAACCTGGAATATATTGCCGCCATGAAAGCAAAGAAACCAGAGGCAGAGCTGGAGACCTATAAAACAAAACTGGACAAGCTGAAAGACCAGATGGAGCCTTACTATGACCAGATGGAGAAAACGGATAAAGCGTTTATTACAAAGCATCCGAACTCATATGTATCTGCACAGCTGCTCCGCTTCCGTGTAAGCGCCATGCCCCTGCAGGAAGGCGAAGCCTTTTACGCAAGAATGTCGCCGGCCATGCAGCAAAGCGCCGACGGTCTCGAAATTAAAAAGGAACTGGATGGCCTGCGTAGCGGCTCTCCCGGCAGCCCTGCCCATGAATTCACGAAAACGGATATCAATGGTAAAACCCTCAGCCTGGCTGATTTCAAAGGCAAATACGTGATGCTCGACTTCTGGGCCAGCTGGTGTGGCCCCTGCCGCAAAGGCAATCCTCATCTGAAAGAGCTGTATAGTAAATACAACGCCAAAGGCTTTGAGATCATCGGCATTTCCGACGACGACTCAAAACCTGAAGCCTGGAAAAAAGCCGTTGAGCAGGATGGTATTGGCATCTGGCGCCACGTGCTCCGCGGATTGGACTGGAGCAAGCGGGAAAAGAACCTGCCTAACCCGGAGGATGTAAGCGATTATTACGGCATCCATTCCCTCCCCACCAAAATCCTCATTGATCCCAACGGCGTCATCATTGGCCGTTATGGCGGTGGTGGCGAAGACGACGAAGCCATGAACAGGAAACTGGCGGAGATCTTCGCGAAGGGCGTCTGACGCGGATTTTGTCTGACTCAGGATTAAACGGATTACAATGATTACGCTGATTAGATTTTGCGGGGATTTTTGAAGGATTTGTGAAGATGGAAGCGGATAAAGCGGGTAGAGGCGGATGTTGTCTGACTCACTGATTACGCTGATTATAATGATTTTCCTGAGTTTTTGTTTGGGTTTTTGAGGGAGTGGGAGATGGAGGCTGGTTATCTGCCTGTATTTTCCGATCAGTATAATCATTAAAATAAAATATAACCGTTTGACCAGGTATGTACAATACCCGGTCAAACGGTTTTTATGTTTATTTACTCTATAACCCCGGCCGGAAAACTGTGCCTGGTTCCCGGGGCTTTTGTCCCGGAGCACTGGTTGCATTGATTTTTTTGAGATTTTTGTCCTGACCGGCTGTACATAAGCAAAAACTAATGCAGGTATATAGCATATGGTAAGAATCTTCCCGTTATATTTATACTTCTCCGGAAACTAAGATAAAACTGACCCGGAG
>NZ_DATCRD010000012.1:0-28644 GCF_036569185.1 Chitinophaga sp. | reverse complement strand
GACTTCCAGCAGGCAAATAGCCAGCAAGCCAATGGCATTGCCGTTTTCCTGCAGGTATTGTTTTACCGAGCTGAGTGCAGCCATCATATGTTTTTTGACCGTTTCCCGGGAGATGTTTAACCGGTGAGCGATATCATCGTGCTTAAGCCCTTCTATGCGGCTCATTCGATATACTTTCTGTTGTTGTGCCGGCAACTGTGCGACGGCTTTATGCAGCAATCGCTCCAGTTCTTTGCCAAGCGTGGCTTCTTCAGTAGGATTATGGCTTCCCTCCGGGGAATATAGTTCTCTGAGAAGGCTTTCCTCATGCGCCCGCCGCTTCATCCCGTTCAGTACCTGGTTACGTGTCATCCGGTTAATATACGCGGCCAGGTTATCAATGTTATGCAGTGATCTGCGGTTAATCCAGATCTTTACCAGCACGTCCTGTACAACATCTTTGGCGATGGTATCGGAGGCTGTCATCCTGAGTGCGAAAGAATAAATAAAAGGATGGTAACGATCAAACAAAAGCCTGAACGCCGACTCCTCTCCCCCGGCCAACTGCTCCAGCCATTGCTGCTCCGTATTCAAATTTTCTTGCATGTTCCGAGACCTGCCTCCCGGGCAGTAATTGGTTGATTTTGCGGCTAAAAGTAGTAAAAAACTGATTGGTTGTGATGTCCGCAGCGAAAAGATTTTAATTACATTCTAACTGATTTTTTATATTTTTGAACGGCGCGCTGAATGCAGCGGTTAAAACAGATAACTGTCGGAGAGAGCACCGTCTGCCCCTTGATTGATGTATCAACCTATATCGTAATTCAATCCCTTTAAGGCAATGACCTGGTAATTTTTTTATGCTGAATATTTTAAAGAATATGTTTCCATTACCGCCAGCGGCGAAAGCCTGACCGGAGCGATCACTCAATTTAACTGATTCCTTTTACCCTGAATTATAGCTTTTATATCAACCCTTACGTATGAAATATCGTTTCCTTCTGCCGGCACTGCTGATGGTGCTGTTCCCTCTTTTTACCTATGCACAGAAAGATGCGCCTGTTGCCGGGCATGCAGCAACGCTCACGGATCTGCTCAAGAAAAATTACAGCGCTATTGAGCCCGCACAGCGGGAAGATGAGATCAGCCGGGACAGGACCCAGGTGCTGGCTATTTTTAAATCGTATTTGCAGGATGAGGAATTAGCGGGATTAGATGATACAAGTTTCAGTGCCGCAAAAAACACGTTGAAAAAATCCCAGGACTCGCTGACGGTGGCGAAAAGGAATTTTGATAGTTATGCGACTTCCAATAATAAGGATACCCACGAGGTTTCATCTCTCTCAGATAAACTGGAGAAAGCACTAAGGTCTGTGAATGAACAGAAAACCAATATCGATTTAATGGAGCTGAAAGCTGTTAGAACTGCCTACAGCAAAAATAAACTGGTAGATACTGTTATCGGGAAATTCATCGTAAAATATACCGACCTTCAAAAAGGAAAAATTGATAAGAATGCCTCCGCCAATACCGCATCGGACATACAGAAAAGCATCCCCTTCCTGGGTGGTAATCTTGGCTTTGAAACCATTATTGATGGCCTGGGACGCTTTATTGCAAAGCGGCTCAAAGAGGAACTTACCACCTATGCCATTGACCGCGTAAAGCAATGGCTCCGGAACCCTGACCCCAACGATCCGCTAACGGACCTAAAAATACTGCTTCCGAAAACAACCAGTTACCTGTTGGGCTTTAAGGCCGACCAGGTGACAAATTTCCCCAATGAAATAAAACAATATATTGAAGATGACCTTAGTCATATACTTGACAATGCAGGCAACCTGCGCAATACACCACGGGTAGAGCGCTTGCTGCTGCAATACCCAGATCTCGATTTTGCTTTTGAAGCATTGCAGCTCATCCCACAAATCTCTAAAGTAAAAACACCGGTAGATTATTTTACTATTCTTGAAAGCAGCCGGAATATTAACCGGTGGAAAGGAGATGCTACCAAACCTAACCAATTTAATATAGCCAATGGCGTTAGTCTTACCGGCTTATTGGCAAGAAGCCTGGTAGTGGTAGATAATGGCGAAAAAAGATTTGCCGGAACCGAATTCCTGACTACCTATGCATCAGAAGCACCTTTCTATGCTTTATATGCAGGCTTTATTTACCAGCAGGATCTCAAATACTACAACATTAAATTCCGTATTAAAACTAAAACAGTTGCATTCAGTAAATTTTACGCCGATAGTATTATTGAGAAAGGTACTTCAAATATCAAAAACCTGGAACTGATCAGGGAAACGATAACACTAACTGCTCAAAATGCAGAAAAAATATTCACGAACGCCACAGAACTTCGCAAAGCCAGTAAAGCAGGAACTAAACCCGGCCCGGATACTTTATTCAGCTTTGTAAAAAGCGTTATAGATTTTTCAAAAGATGCCACCCATTCAGCCGACAGCCTGCTGGCATATCTTTTCAAAGATAGCTGCGATATATCATTAGACTCTCTTCTTCACCCCTATTTCTCTATAGCGAACGCCACAAATGAAGTTATTTACGACCTGCAACAGAAAAAGTATACAACAGCTTTACTGAAAGCAGTAGATATCACCTCCGGATTAGTAAATAAAAACCAGGTTTCCGGCATCAGCGCATTTACCCAGAATTTAGCGAACAGTCCTTTCAGCCAGTCTGCATCGAATTGGTCGGAGGTAGCCGGGTATGTGAACGAAGCCGTCAAAAATATATCAAACAGACCCGTAAAAACTTTTCCGGTAACGGATAACCTCAGGAAATCGTTTTCCGGTGTTGCTGCAGAACTGAACAAGATACGGCTGTACTATCGTTTAGAATACCCCGATTCTGCCCAAAGCCTTCTTCCGCAGGTGAATGACTTCATTTCACTTTGTGACAGCGGCAACATAAATAAGTCCATTGCCAACAACGGGAAAATAACAGAGATATATACATTGCTGAACAATAAAAAGGAGTTCCAGGAACTGGTTGTTTCTTATTATGCTCATACTGCAGTTATGTATTCAATAAAGGAACTGGATGAACAGATGGCCAAAATGAAAATCGAACGGCCGCGAAGTAAAGATACGATTGACCTTATACCTGTATCAGAAAGAAACAATATTGCAACTGGTATCCATAATTACATTTCTGCTTTGTTTATAAACTACTTTATAGAAGGGAATAAAACAGAAAAGAAAAGTCTTGAAACAGCACGACTAAGCATGGAAGCCGCTATCCGCCGGGGGCTGGCGGCTATGCCGCAACAAACAAATTTGCTGCAAAACCAACAGGCCGTATCTCTTATTCACTTTGTAAACGACATGGCCTCAGCTAAAGATGCAACAGCAGTAGAAGAAGCCATAGAAGCCTTCGTACTTCCTGCCGGCAGCTACGCCATCAAACGGAAAGCCAGGTATAATTTTTCGCTTAACAGTTATCCAGGGCTTTTAGGCTCCTATGAAATAACACCGGAAAAAGGTAATTCATTTAGTACGGGCTTTACGGCTCCTGTTGGGCTCAGCCTTTCCTGGGGATGCCGTAATGAGGGCTCGTTAGGGTTTTTCCTCTCCGTTATAGATATAGGTGCAGTAACAAGATTACGGTTAGACAGCAGTAAGGCCACCGATATGCTTCCGGAATTCAGCTTCAAAAACATATTGGCTCCCGGCCTGTACGTTGTTTACGGATTCCCCAATACCCCGCTGTCTCTTTATGGCGGCGCCCAATATGGCCCTCAGCTAAGAGCCATTCAGGACAAGGATAATTACAAAAATTATGACTCTTATCGCCTGAGCCTGGGTGTAGTAATGGATCTCCCCTTACTTAATCTCCACACCAGACCTCACTAGCTATGAAGCGCACTTTTATATCCCTGTGGTACATGCTGATGGCTACCGTTTGCGCTGCACAAACAGATTCTGCGGCAGCCAAAGTAGAGAAGATAATGCTTGAACTTAAAGCCCAAAGCAACAATTTCAAAACAAACAAACAGTCGACTGCTGAAAGGGAAGCGGAAAAACTCATGAACATAAAGGCGATGCAATATCAGTATCAGCAATTGGACGCCATCAAACAACAGCTGAACACCAACACGAAATTATCCGTAAAGGAAATCAAGCTGATACAAACTGCTGCGCAACAGCAACAACTGGATCAGGTGCTGCAACAGGAAACGGTTCATCCGGATCCAAGTGAGGCTTCCCAGCCTCAGTCTAAGGCGCTTGACGAGGATGTCATAGAAACAACCCGGCGCGCCCGGCTAAAAGGCCCCACACAATTCGACAGCCGCATTGAGCTCTTCCAGCTGGATGTGCTCTATGAACAGGACCGGCGCATCCTGTTCAACGCAGCTTCCGTGGGGCTGGTGATCCGCAAAGAAAACCTCGAAGCCGTAACGGATAGTTTCTTTCGTATCAATACCGGTCTTACCCTGGGAACGAAATACAAACTATGCCCCGGCCAGGCCTTTGCCAAACAACCCGTTGCCGGCGAAGGCACCGCTTTCCTGATCCAGGGCGATCAACCCAGGATGATGACCGCCGGGCATGTATTCAGCGAGTCTATTGACCATTACGCTATCATTTTTGGGTTTGAGATGGAGAATGAAGTGGGCGCCTATGAAACCCTCATCCCTATCCAGCACATTTACTACCCGGAGCAAATCACTTTTAAAGATGATGCGCTGGACATTGCCGTTTTCACATTAAACAAACCTACCGACAGGCGTCTGCTCCCCCTTTCAGCAAGGGAGCCGGTTACCGGCGAAGAAGTATATATGATCGGCTACCCCTGCGGCCTCCCGGTAAAAGTAGCGCTCAATGCCGGCGTAAAGGAGAACAACCATCCACAATATTTCTTCACTTCACTGGATGCCTTCCAGGGCAATTCCGGCTCCCCGGTTTTCAGTATGAGCACGCATGAAATAATTGGCGTACTGGTTTCCGGTGAGGTCGACTTTACATGGAACGGCTCCTGCAACCAGGTGACCATATGCAGTATCCCGTTCTGTAAAGGAGAAAAAGCCATCCGCATCAGCGCCATTCAAAAGGCGGCCGAATAGAAACAGCTTTTTATTCCTAACTTCCGGGGATGAAATGGATCACCCGTGAACGTCCTAAAATCGACAGGCTCGCCTGCCCCTGGCTTATTAAAAGGTTCGTAGACCAGGAAGCCATATTTATTTATGTACCATTCAACGATGTGTTGCCAATGGCCGCTCAACTGAATGCCATCCCTTTCGATATTGCCGGTGTGGAATACACGCATTACAACGATCAGTGCACTTTTGATTACATCATTAAAAAGCACAACATTGAAGACACCGCCGTACAGGCTATGGCGCCCATCGTTCGCGGAGCGGATACCGACCGTCACGACCTTGCCCCACAGGCTGCGGGTCTCTGGGCTATTTCCGCAGGCATGGCATATGATGAGCCGGATGATAATAAACTCCTGGAAAAAGGAATGCTGCTCTACGATTCCCTGTACACCTGGGCAAAATACCTGCAACAGGTAAAACATACCCAGCAGCCTTTTGAAAACCAGCTGCTCGACATCTTCAATAAATTTCTCCAACACGAAAAAGACACCAGAAAAATTCCTGCCTGGGCAAAGGAACTGAAAGAAATTATACAGGACCAGATTGATACCAATCTCAATCTAAGCCTGAAAGGACTTTCTGAAACCCTGCAGGTGCACCCTGCTTATTTATCGAGAGAGTTCTCCAAATATTTTGACGATCTTTCTTTCGGGGATTATATCCGTAAACTGCGGATCGACAAAGCCATACAACTCCTTTCCACCAGTCACTCGCTCACCGAAATCGCCTACCTGACGGGCTTTTCAGACCAGAGCCACTTTACCCGCATCTTTAAGGTGCATACCGGTAAAAGCCCTTCTGCCTACCGGAAAAGTTTAGGGAAAAAGTAAAAACTATACAAAACCTTTGTTTTCATTCTATTTTTTGGTGACAGGTTGCCGGATTTTACAGGCAAAATGAGTATCAGAAAGTAATGAATAATCAACAGCACATACCTTATACGCTTCGTCAGCTGGTATTTTATTTCCTGGGACTGGGTACCTGGGGATTTGGCGGCCCTGCGGCGCTGGCCGGTTATATGCACCGCGACCTGGTAGAGCGGCGTAAATGGATCAGCGAAGAAGATTATAAAGAAGGCCTCGCGCTGGCCCAGCTGGCTCCCGGGCCACTGGCCGCACAACTGGGCATATATATCGGGTATATCCATTACCGTGTGAAAGGCGCTACGCTTGCAGGACTGGCATTTGTGCTGCCCTCATTCATCATGGTAGTGCTGCTGGGCTTTATCTATATAAAATGGCAGGGCATCCCCTGGATGCAGGCCGTATTCTATGGCGTAGGCGCAGCGGTAATAGGCATTATTGCCATGAGCGCCTGGAAGCTCACCCGCAAATCAATAGGCACAGACCGGTGGCTGGCAGGGATCTATCTTGCTACTGCCGCCTACACCGTTTGGAAAGAAAATGAAAATGTATGGCTGTTCCTGGCCGCAGGAGTCATTTACTGGTGGCTGAAATCCCCGGAAAAAAAGCCCGGTCATCTTATCAAATCGTTATCATTTCCACTGCTTTCCAATATCTCACTCTCTCCTGCCGGTAACACCCTCTGGCAACTCCTGCTGTATTTTACAAAGGCCGGCGCACTTGTATTCGGCAGCGGTTTGGCTATTGTTCCCTTTCTCTATGGCGGCGTGGTAAAAGAACATGCCTGGCTGAATGAGCAACAGTTTATGGATGCAGTAGCGGTAGCCATGATCACTCCCGGCCCGGTGGTGATTACCGTGGCATTTATCGGCTTCCTCGTTGCCGGGTTTGCAGGCGCCTGTATAGCCGCTTTTGGCACCTTCTTTCCCTCATATATTTTTACAGTGATACCTGCGCCTTACTTCAGGAAGTACGGGAAACATCCCGGTATCAAAGCATTTGTAGACGGCGTTACCGCCGCCGCCATCGGCGCTATCTCTGGCGCGGTGATCGTTCTTGGCAAAAGATCACTTACCGATGCGTATACCATTGGCATCGCCATTATTACGATCGCGGTACTATGGCGGTTCAAAAAACTTCCGGAGCCGGTCATTATCCTGGCGGCGGCAGGTATCGGGCTGTTATTAAAAAATACCGGGGGATTGTAATATCTTAACGGCATATTCTTCCTGCAGAACGACCAATACCATACTTTAAACAGGTTTCATCAATGAACGTTTATCATAAAAAGATGCTGATCAGCAGTTGCCTTATGATGTTATCATTACCCGGCATAGCGCAGCAAAAAACTATCCATATCAAAGACCTTTTGCTACTGGTGCAATCGCAGCCGCAGGTAAAGGCTACGGAACAACAAACACAGGCAGCGCAATACAATACAAAGATAGCCCGGAACACACTGGTACCGGAAGTTACAGCGGGTTACCAGGCAGGCTATGCCACCTACAACAATATCACAGGAATGAGTTATCCCGGCTTGCTTTTACCCATCAGCGGACCTCCATCTGCAGGAAATACCTACGACCCCGTTCCCGGCACCGCTTTAACGGCGCTGTTAAAATGGAACCCGCTTACCTTCGGGCAAAGACAGGCAGCCGTGGAAAAAGCAGCCGCCCAGTACAAACTGGCCGGCAGCGTATACAATGAAACGCTTTTCCGTCAACAGTACCTGGCTATATCCACTTACCTGGATGCTGTGTACCTCAAAAAACTGCTGCTGAGTTTCCAGATGAACATTGAGCGCAGTAAGGCGGGCCTCCAGCAATCACTGGTACTGGCGCAGCAGGGATTACGCCCCGGCATTGATACCACGCAGTTCCAGTCGGTGCTGGCTCAGGCCCAAACAGACCTGCTGGCGGCACAACGGCAATATTATACACTGATCACAGAACTGAGCCGGCTGGCAGATCTGCCCGGTAAACCGGATGAGATCATACTGGCAGATACTGCCCTCATTAACCAGCTCCCCACCGGCGCTGATACCACTGCCCGTTTTACGGCACACCCATCTTTCCAATATTACCAGACAAAAAAAGAGGTAAGCGAAGCAAATTTAAAGGAAGCTGAACGCGCATGGCGCCCTAAGCTCGACCTGTGGGCCAACGCTTATGCCCGAGGCTCCGGCGTGGATGCCGCAGGTAATGTAAGCAAGGCAGATGGCTGGTCGCTTTCCCGGAAAAACTACGGCGCCGGCATACAACTCAGTTTCCCGATCCTGCAGTTTTCACAGGTCAGTCTACAGAAAAAACAATACCGCTTATTATTAAAATCTGATGAAACACAACTGGACCAGGTAAAGCTGAACCTGCAGAAACAACTGGAAACCGCACAGTTCAGCTACCGGCAAAACCTGCTGATCGCCCAACAGGCTCTAATACAATCGCAGGCAGCACGATTTGCTTTCGATGGGCTGAAGCTCAGCTATGAAAGCGGCCTGGCAGACTTTACCCGCCTGGTACAGGGGCAGTACGACCTGCTGAAAGCGGAAACAGGAGAAGCCGGCGCATTCCTGCAGGCATGGCATGCTTTGCTGGAACTGGCCGCAGCAAATGGGCAGCTGGATGTTTTTACAGATAAACTGAAATAACGAGATACACTTTATGAAACTAATCATTCAGGCATTACGGCATCCCGTCACCATACTGGTAGCTGTTATTGGAATCGTTTTCTTTTCCTACCTCTCTATCCGTAATGCGAAAGTGGATATATTCCCGCGGCTCGGACTGCCCGTAGTATACGTTGCGCAGCCTTACGGCGGCTTGTCGCCCGAGCAGGTGGAAGGTTTTGTGACCTCTTATTACGAATATCATTTCCTGTATATCACCGGCGTAAAATATGTGGAATCCAAAAGCATACAGGGGGCCGCGCTCATCAAAATAGAATTTAACGAAGGCACCGATATGAGCCAGGCCATGGCGGAAGTGGTGGGATACGTGAACAGGTCAAGAGCGTTTATGCCACCGGGAACAGTGCCGCCCTTTGTTACCCGCTTTGATGCCGGCAGCGTACCGGTAGGGCAACTGGTATTCAGTTCCGACAGCAGGTCGCTGGGAGAAATATCAGACCTGGCACTGTTTCGTGTAAGGCCCATGTTTTCAACACTGCCGGGTGTATCTGCCCCTCCGCCCTTTGGAGGTAACCAGAAAACCGTACTGATCACCGTAGACCCGGAGAAACTGCGCGGGCATAATCTTTCACCCGACCAGGTAGTACAAACCATTGCAAAGTTCAACAGCATCTCCCCTGCGGGAAATGTGCGTATTGGCGATACCACTTACATCACGCCACAGAACAGCGTGATAGAAACCCTGCAGGACCTGCAGAATACGCCATTGCAATCCGGCGCCGGTCCGGCAGTATATGTAAAAGATATTGCCAACGTTAGCATGGGATCTGATGTAACCACCAGCTATGTACTGATAAACGGCAAACGCTCCGTTTATATTCCTGTTACCAAACGTGCCGACGCCTCCACCTGGGAGGTAGTACAAAAAGTAAAAGCGGCGCTGCCTGATATGCAGGCCGCTATTCCTGAAGATATAAAAGTAACCTACGAATTTGACCAGTCGGGCTACGTGATCAATTCCCTGAAAAGTGTGCTGTTTGAAGGCGGACTGGGCGCCCTTCTCACGGGTTTGATGGTATGGCTCTTCCTGGGCGACAGGCGCAGTGCGCTTATCGTGATCACCACTATCCCACTGGCGCTCCTTTCTGCGGCTACTTTATTATTTCTCACAGGGCAAACCGTTAATATCATGACCCTGGGCGGACTGGCCCTGTCGGTAGGTATACTGGTAGATGAAGCCACGGTAACGATAGAGAACATTCACCGTCACCAGGAAAACGGTAAAAATAAAGCAAGGGCCATTGCAGATGCATGCCGGGAAATAGCCGCGCCCAAACTATTAATCCTGCTGAGCATCCTCGCGGTATTTGTGCCCTCATTGTTTATGAGCGGCGTGCCCAGAGCCATGTTCCTCCCTTTATCATTGGCTGTGGGATTTGCCATGATAGCCTCTTTCCTGTTATCACAAACTTTTGTACCGGTGGCGGGCAACTGGTGGCTGAAAGATCATCAGCAACGTTCCCGCGCAGGATTTTATCATCGTCTTGAACAACGATACATCAATCTGGGGCAACGTTTTCAAACTGGCTTCGGATGGCTCACTGCCCTGTTCCTCGGCATTTCCTTACTGATGGTAATAGGAATGTTTGCCGTTACCGGCACAGAACTGTTCCCCCAAACAGACAGCGGGCAAACGCAGGTCCGCTTACGCCTGCCCACCGGCACCCGCTTTGAGCGCACGGAAGATGCCACCAGGCGGCTGTTGCAGCTGTCCGACAGTATCGCCGGCAATGGCAACACAGAAATAACTTCCGCCTTCATCGGCACCCAGCCATCCAGTTTCCCTGTGAACTATATTCACCTGTGGACCGGCGGGCCGCATGAATCTGTAACAAAAATAAAGTTGAAGAAAGATGTGATCCCGGTAGCTGTTTTCCGGGAGAAGTTACGCAGCGCCGTTGCAAAGGAAATTCCAACAGCCAGGCTTTCTTTTGAGCCGGGAGATATCGTGGAACAGGTGCTGAACCTCGGAAGCACCAACCCTGTAGAAATAGCTGTTGTAAACCGCAACCTGGCGGAAGGCAGGAAAACAGCCCAGCAATTAGTGCAGGAACTGGCCGCCATTCCGTCCCTGCGTGATCTGCAGATTGCCACGCCCCTGGATTACCCTGCCATCAGGCTGGAAACAGACCGCGTAAAAGCAGGGCAACTGGGTATTACCGGCGAGCAGGTAGCCCGTTCTGTAGTAACCGCTACTTCTTCCAGCCGTTTTACTTCGCCCAATTACTGGCTTGATAAAACAACCGGTACCGCTTACCAGGTCCAGGTGCAATATCCCGAATACCGGATGAACAGCACCGCCCAGCTGGAAGCGATCCCCATTTCCGGCGGCGCCGGCACCACCCATTACCTCAGTGAAGTGGCCAGCTGGAAACGGACCGTTGTTACCGGTGAATACGACCGCCTCAACCAGCAACGCTATATTACCATCACTGCCAATATCCACCGCCAGGATGCAGGCACCGTTTTTAATAAAGTAAACAGTATCATTACCGGAATGGGGAAACTGCCCAATGGCGCAAAGATCCTGCTCAGGGGGCAGCCGCCATTGCTGGCGCAAACGCTCGACAGTTTACGGTTTGGCCTGCTGATTGCCATCGTCGTGATTTTCCTGCTGATGACCGTTTATTTTCAATCGTTCCGCGTAGCGCTGGCTACCCTGTCGGTTATTCCTGCGGTGATAGCAGGCTCCCTGCTGTTCCTTTTCCTTACCGGTAACACACTGAATATCCAGTCGTACATGGGCGCCATCATGGCTGTTGGCGTGGCCATTGCCAACTCCGTGCTTTTTATTACCAGTGCGGAATATAACAGGCGACAGGGCATAGAATCAGGTCATCTCCGCGCAGCGGAAATACGCCTGCGCCCTATCCTGATGACGAGCGCCGCTATGATAGCCGGTATGATCCCCATGGCGGCAGGCCTTTCCGAAGGGGGCGATCAAACTGCGCCCTTAGCCATCGCTGTAATCGGCGGTTTGCTGTTTTCTGCTATCAGCGTATTATTTTTCCTGCCGCAGGTATACCAGCTGATCACGGGAAGAAGAAAATATGTGGCAGTGTCCCTTGATCCGGATGATGCAGACAGTATTCATTACGATAAACAATCTTAAAAAATAAATTCAATCATATGCGATCCATCGCGATTATAAGTCTGGTGCTTACGTTGGCAGCCTGTGATAATACCTCCAGGCAGCCGGAACATACAAATAGCAGCGCCGCAGCCGATACGGTGCCGGTATTCATCCTGAAACAAGATACTGCGAAGAAAACCATAGAACTGCCTGCCGAGCTGGCGCCTTATGAAACCGCGGCTTTGTTTGCCAAAGTACAGGGCTTTGTGCGCAGTATGAATGTAGATCTTGGCGACCGGGTAAAGAAAGGACAAACGCTGGCGGTGATTGAAGCGCCGGAAATAAACAGCAGGCTGGCGGAATCTGAAGCAGTGTTACAATCGGCCAAAGCGAAGTGGGCGTCCAGCAAGGATCATTATGAAAGGCTTTACAGGGCCTCACAGGCAAAAACGCCCGGTATTGTAGCCCCGGCCGATCTTGAGCGCAGCCGCAACCTGATGCTGGCCGACAGCGCCTCTTATCTCGCGGCTGCCAAACAATCACAGGCTAATAAAGCGGTATCAGGATATCTTTATATTACCGCACCCTTTGATGGCGTTATTACCGCGCGTACCGCCGATCCGGGTGCGCTGGTTGGAACCAGCGCCATGCTGCTCACCGTTCAGAATAACCGCATCCTGCGTCTTCGTGCAGCCGTTCCCGAGATATACACGGCCACTGCAAGTCTTACAAAAAACATCAGCTTCCGTGTAGACGCCTACCCTACCCAATATTTCAAAGCCACGCTAACCCGTAAATCCGAAACTATTGATCCCGGCACCCGTACAGAGTTGTGGGAGTTCCAGGTAGATAACAGTGATCACCTGCTCAAAGCCGGCTCCTTTGCCTATGTAAAACTCAGCCTGGAACGGGGCGGCTCCTCTTTCATTGTACCGTTTGCCGCGGTAGCCACCACGCAGGAAAAAAGATTTGTGATCAGGGTGCACGAAGGAAAGGCGGAGTGGGTGGATGTACGCCAGGGTATGACCCTGGATGCCGGTGTTGAAATATTTGGCAACCTGTCTGCCGGCGATACCCTGCTGAAAAAAGCAACCGATGAAAGAAAACCTGGCAGCACCGGCCTATGGATACTGAAATAAGCGGTAGTCCGTCGCAAACAACTTCCCGGTTGCCTGCGACGGGCATCCTTTTTTTCACTATTGTCGTGCGTAAACCTGTTTATGCCCGAACCTCCGCTCCTGCAGCTGGTCATACTCCTTCACATAATCCGGGTGCTCGGTGCCCATCACCCGGTCCCAAACCCTGAAATACAACCCATAATTCCCGCGGAACTTTTTATGATGCAGGTTGTGATGAACAGAAGTGTTCACTACTTCAAACAACCAGCTATACCTGAACTTCCTTGGCATCAGCTCATACCCGAGGTGGCCGTATACATTGATGATAAAGCCCGATACAGTGAACAATAATATAGTGAGCGGATGCATGGGCATTACAGCACAGATCACCACCAGCACGCCCCCTTCCGCCACAGCTTCCAGGACATGGAAACTATAGGAGGTCCACGGCGAAGGATTGATGCTCTGGTGATGCACCAGGTGCGCGCGTTTAAATAAAAGCTTATGATGCAGCAAACGATGCATCCAGTAGAAATAAGTGTCGTGGATCACCAGGCTCAATACCAGGCTCACGCCAATATACCATAAAGGGAAATCGTGGATATGGGTGTAGATCATGGTATACTGCCGCACAGGGGTGAACAGCAGTATAATAGTGATCCCGGTGAATACCAGTGTGCTTTGCATAGAGTACCAGATCTCCCGTAGAAAATCCTTCTTCGAGGCCAGCCGTTGCTGGATCTTAAAATGTTTAAACCTGGCGGGCAACAGGCTGTAAAATAAGAGGAAGGGAATGCCGGCCAGTACAAAATACCGGAGGGCTGCCATACTAAAGATCTTCACTGTTGCTTCAATGATTGGTTCCATATCGCTGGGAAATTTATCTCCCAAAATTAGAAAACCGGGATGGCAGGCATGGTTAACAAAAGATAATTTCGTGCATTAACAAAAGATAATTTATCCCTTTCCCTTATCAAGCATCCGCTTACGGATACGGCTCAACGAAACAGGGGTGATACCCAGCATAGAAGCAATATACTTATCAGGTACGCGGTTTACAAGGTCGAAACGTTCAGCAAGCAGGTTGCGGTACCGCTCTTCCGGCGACAGCGTTACAAAGGCTTCCAGCATATTGAGAGATTCCGAGAGCATACGCATCAGGAAAAAGTTGCGTAAAGGCTCGTATTCAGGATGCGTTTTCAGCACTTCCTCCAGTACATCGTAGTCGATTTCCAGTAGTGTAACAGGTTCCAGTGTTCGGTAAATAAAACGGGAAGGCTTCCTGTTTATAATGGTATCATGGGAAGCAATGAACTGCTTTTCCCAGCGTAGAAAAAGCGTAGCTTCGTCGCCGTTAGGCTTAACGATATATGCCCGCATAACGCCTTGCTCAATGTAGGCGAGCCGGCGCTCTGTATCACCCTCACGGATATACGTTTCGTTGGCTCCCAGTTGTACCTGCCGCGTCATGGCAAACAAAGGAGCCGTATCTGCCGGCAGCACGCCTGCCAGGTCAAATAACAGCTGTTGTAAAGTAGTGATGGATGATGCGCTCATATAATTTATACAGGCGCTAATTTAGGTTATTTCCTGTCCGATGGCAACAAAATTCCCACCCGCGAAAAATACTCCTGCTAAAAAAGGCGGTTGCTGTTTCATAATACTCCGGGGGGCAAAATGATCACAGCAATCCATAGTTGATTTCACCGTAATAGTCAATATTTTCATCATTCCGGACAAAAGCTATTTTTGTACTGCTACCTTATTATTTTACATAAACAAACAATTCTATGGGCTTAATTGCTTCATTGCCGGAAATAGAAAAAAAGAGGAATTCCGTTTTTGTGATGCATGAAAAATCGGAAAAACTGATCCCCCTTCACCGTCACAACAAGGGGCAGTTAAGCTATGTGGAGGGAGGAATCGCCTATATTACGATGGAGCATCTTACATATGTGGTGCCCGCCAGGCATTACTTCTGGATTCCGGCCGGCATGTGGCATATATTACGGATCGGGCACAAGGCCACGGTACTGCGATCACTTTATTTTTATGCGCACGATGATGCAGCAGATCCTTTTTACAGTCAACTGGGAATTTACCCGGCCAGTGAGCTGCTGATCCAGATGATCAATTACACGGAACGCTGGGACGGCCGGCATGTGGGAAGCAAAGATTATAACTTTGAATTCCTGGTAGCATTGAAAAAGATGCTGCCGGAGAAAGGCAGGAAATCGCAACCCATTGTACTTCCTGCTACCAACAATGAGCAGATGCAGGATATTACTGACTACCTCGAAAGAAATATCGGGAAGCGGCTTACACTGGGCAGTGTAAGCAAACAATTCAATATCGGGGAACGCTCCCTCTCGCGGTTATTTCAATCGAATCTGAAGATCTCGTTCCTGCAATACCTTAAAACCATAAGAATGATAAGGGCCATTGAAATGATCCTGAAAACAAGCAAGCCTGTCAGCGAAATAGCCTTCGCGGTGGGTTACAGCTCTATCAATTCTTTTAGTGATACATTCCATGAATTCGTACATGCCCGGCCTACCGATTTCAGGAAGCCGTAGCAGGGTAACCGGCGCTGCTGCCGGTTACCCTGTTCATCAGGAATGTTGTGCGTTGATCTTTGTCAGCTGTGCCAGTGTATAAGCGCCTACGGCCATCACAAGGTCACGGACCGCTACATCAAAGTATTGCCCGGCAACAAGCAACTGCAGTGCAATACAGATGAGCCAGGCCATTACCACGTAGGCGCCTGCCAGGGGGCGCACCAGTACCAGTACGCCGGCGGCAATTTCAATGATCCCCACAATTTTCATGAAAGTAGCGGCGGCGAAGGGGATCATAGCAGCATTGCTGCCCAGGTAGTTTTCCCAGTGAGTAAGCAGGTTAGTGAATTTGTCCAGCCCGGCTACAATGGGCACAACACCGAAGGTAAAGCGTAAGGTTTTTTGAAGCTGTTGGATAGTTGCCATGATACATATGTTTTAGTATGATGGTTAGAGCCGCAGGGCACAGAAAGGTTACAAAAAATATATCCTTTATTTTTCTTGTAACCTTTCACCGGTTATTTCATCTAATTAACATGACAGCACAAAAGGAAGAAATAGTAAACCTGGTTTCCGATCAGGAAGCAATTGCAAGGATACTGGCAGGTGAGCATAACCTATTCCGCGTGATTATCAGCCGGTATAACCAACGTCTTTACCGGATCGGCATGTCTGTACTGGAAGATGATGCAGCTGCCGAGGATGCCATGCAGAACACGTATATCAACGCCTACAGTCACCTATCGCAATTTGGGTTCCGTGCTTCCCTCGGTACCTGGCTTACGCGCATCATGCTCAACGAGTGCTATGAATTAAAACGGAAAAGCAGGAACACATTTACCAGTCCACTATCACCAGATAAATATACAGATATGAAAACCCCGGCCAGGGATTTAGCAAACAAGGAATTGAGCCAGATACTGGAAGAAGCCATTACCCGGCTCCCGGAAAAATACAGGCTGGTTTTTGTGCTGCGCGAAATCGAGGAAATGTCTGTAAAAGAAACAGCCGTGGCCCTTACCATTGAGGAAAACAATGTGAAGGTACGCCTGAACCGGGCTAAGGCCATGCTCCGGGCCGATTTAAGCGCTTATATGAAAGATCATGTTTATCATTTTCATTTAAGTCGCTGCGACCGGGTTACCCGTAATGTTTTACAGCGGTTGGGAATAGATGGAGGGAGTAATACGCAGGGATAACAGTAAGAATACCTGCACATAAAAAAACAATAACCCATACCTTATAGATACGGGTTATATACGGCGTATATAAGCCTTACATAAGGTTTATATATAGGTTAACCAGGCAGTATCCATACAATATCCGGTAATTCCCGGTGGCTCATCTGTCTAAATCACCCCTCTTTTTGTCTGGTTCACCCCAAAACAGGTTTCCATTGCGGCCTTCCCGGGCTACTTTCGTTCTGCCCTGTTGCACAAAAGCATCACAGGAAAGAATCATGGAAAACACCCGAAATTTTAACCGCAGACGCTTTCTCAGCATGGCCGCTTTAACCTTAGCGGCAACAAAACTATCCCCCCTGCAGGTATTGGCTTCAAAAGGTGGAGATCATCAACGATCCTCAGGGGCGCTGCCCTCTTTTGATAACATAAAGCAGGTAAAGGCCGGGCTGCTGGATGTGGGTTATGCGGAAGCCGGACCGGTAAACGGACAACCCGTTATCCTGCTTCATGGCTGGCCTTATGATATCCATAGCTATGCTAAGGTATCCGCCATACTGGCTGCCGAAGGCTACCGGGTAATAGTGCCTCATTTGCGGGGCCATGGTACTACCAGGTTCTTATCAGACCAAACATTCCGCAATGGCCAGCAGGCAGCAGTAGCCGCCGATATCATGGCGCTTATGGACGCATTGGATATCAAAAAAGCCATCTTTGGCGGGTTCGACTGGGGTGCGCGCACCGCCAATATCATTGCGGCTTTATGGCCGGAACGCTGTAAAGCGATGGTATCTGTAAATGGTTATCTTATCAACAACCTGGAAAGGAACAAACAACCATTACCTCCCAAAGCAGAACTGGGCTGGTGGTACCAGTACTATTTTGCCACCGATCGTGGTAAACTGGGTTATACTACCAACTGGTACGATTTCAATAAACTGATCTGGAGAAATGTTTCACCGCAATGGAACTTTGATGACGCTACCTACAACGTGTCTGCCGCTTCCTTTAAGAACCCGGACTATATTGCCATTGTGCTTCACAACTATCGTTGGCGGCTCAGCATCGAAGCAGGCGAAGCACAATATGACGCCATTGAAAATAAACTGGCTGCGGCGCCTTCTATCAGCGTGCCATCGGTTACACTCGACGGCGATGCCGATGGCGTGGTTCCCGCCGGAGATGGTTCCGCTTTCGCACACAGGTTTACCGGTAAACACGTGCATCACGTTATCAAAGGAGCCGGTCATAACCTCCCGCAGGAAGCGCCGGAAGCATTTTCCCGCGCTATCATAGAAGCCAACAGCTATGCCCGGTAATATTTCCTCCCTATTAAAAAACTGATGTATGAAGATAGTTACCCGGAAAACAGGAATAATAACAGCGCTCATTGTATTGGTGATCACAGCCATGCAATTTATAGGGCAGCCGGTACAGAATCATCCTGTAACAGCTCCGATTCAAGCCCCGGACGAAGTGCTGGGCATTCTCCGGCGCGCGTGTTACGACTGCCACTCCAACGAATCAAGACTTAGCTGGTACGATAAAATTGCGCCGGTTTCCTGGCTGGTATCTGCCGATATAAAAGAAGCCAGATCAAGATTTAACTTCTCTACCTGGGACACGCTTTCTCCTGCAAGCCAGCAGGGCTTCCTCTGGGAAATGGTGAACATGGTACTGACAGGCAAAATGCCATTGGGCACTTATGCTGCTACCCATCCGCAAGCCAGGCTCACTGAAAAGGATATCAGCACGCTGAAAAAATATGTGAATGGCCTCAGCCCTGCAGTGTACCACGATACCATCCTGATACAGCAGGCGGATAAAGAACTCAGGCAATTCAGGGAAAAGTCTGCGGCTGCAACCGGGAACCCGGTAGCTGCTAACGGTGTGGCATACACGCCGGATTTCAGGAAATGGCAGGTGATCAGCACCACCAACCGGTTCGACAATCACAGCATACGCGTGGTATATGGCAATGACATTGCTGCGAAAGCCATCAAAGAAAACCGGATCAATCCTTTTCCGGAAGGTAGTACCATTGTGAAGGTAGTGTGGAACAGTATTGAAGAAAAGAACGGGGACATCCTGCCGGGATCGTTGAACAGTGTGCAGATCATGACGAAAGATAACAAGCGGTTCGCAGACAGTAAAGGCTGGGGCTTTGCAAAATTCAACGGTACAGCGCTCAAGCCATACGGCGCTACGCCCATGTTCAATACCACCTGTTTTAACTGCCATAAAATTGCCAGTGCAAACGATTATGTATTCAATCTTCCATTGCCCAATAATGAACTGCAATAACTGCTTCTCACCTCATTCATCAAAACAAATGGCATGAAAAATTTTCTCTTACTTTTCTTCATCACTGTTGCGGGCGCCTGTAACCAGCCGGCGCCGGCCCCGGCGCATACACGGGAAATATTCAATGCCGGCGACCTGCAGGTGATCACTTCATTTGCCAACAGGCAGCAACAAACCATGAGCGTGCTGTTTGGTAATACGGCCGCTGAAACATGCGCCCTGGGTGGCTACAAAACGCATGTTCCCGGCGAAATATTCAAACTCGTTACCTTCAAACAGGCGGATAATAAATATTGGTATGGCAGTTATATCAACGGCGCTGTTCAAAGTATTGAAACAATCACCACAACCGCAGATGCGCCGGAACAGCTGATCTACCGGCTGGAACGCCGCCGCGATAAAGGAACAGAAGCAATACCTGCTATCCGGATCGGTTATATATTTTCCCACAGGCCCTCTGTTTTCCCTTGATAACTAATCCCCACGATTAACTTTTCCTGATAGAAATATAAAAATGAAATATTTTTATTACCAGTAGATTGATTTATACAGATGAAAAAACCAGGTTTTAAGATATCTCAGGCAACCATATGGGTTAGTTCCATCGGTTTAGGGCTACTTTCTTCTGTGCCTCAAATTGCCGAACATCATTTCCATTTGGCGGAAGCAGCGGTGAATGCGGGCATAACCGCCACTTTTGCGATACTGATGTGGTATTTCAATATTTATATGCTGTCGCGCCCAACCGATACGCCACGTAAACAAAGCATCTCGTATTCAAAACTGCTGAGCAGCCTGCTGTTTGGGTTGGTAGTAATGCTCGGGCTTGCATATATCCAGCAGTTGATCCTGTCCCATATCAATTTTGGACCAGTGATGCTGATGGTAGAAGTAAGAGGTATCCTCATCAACCTCGTATTCTATATGTTCCTGCACCTGCTCCAGCAAAACTACGAGAACCAGCATGTAACAATGGAACTGGAACGTATTAAAAGTGATAACCTCAGCGCCCAGTACGAGTTGCTGAAGCAGCAGGTAAACCCGCATTTCCTGTTTAACAGCCTGAATACATTAAAAGCAATGGTGGAAAGCGGGGAACAGGAAGCGGTTGATTTTATCATCAAACTATCCAACTTCTACCGCTTTACACTCGAAAGCCGGAAGCTGGACCTGATCCATGTCCGCGAAGAAATGGATATCCTCAACGCTTACCTTTTCCTTCAGAAAGCGCGCTTTGGGGATGGCTTTACTTTTACAAGCACGCTCAGTGATCAATTGCTGGAAACACTGATACCTCCTTTCACCCTGCAGCTGCTGGTGGAAAACTGTATTAAGCACAATATCGTTTCCCTTGAAAAACCGCTGCATATCAGGATCTATGAAGAAAATGATAAAATCATTGTAGAAAACCAGGTACAGCAGAAAACGGGGGAACAAAATTCCCTGGGTGTAGGACTTAAAAATATTGACCTGAGATACCAACACCTGCTGCAACAGCATATCGAGATTGTTGCCAACGAAAAAACTTTTCAAATCAAATTGCCGCTGATCCATGAACATCATCATCGTTGAAGACGAGCTCAAAACAGCCCGGTCGCTCGAAAATATTATACTGGGCCTGAAGCCAGGAGACAAGATCACCGGCCAGTACCAAAGCGTGGAAAGCACGGTTGCCGCGCTTTCGGAAGGGCCTGTGCCCGATCTTATATTTATGGATATACAGCTGGCAGATGGCCTTTGCTTTGAAATATTCAAACAGGTAAAAATTACCTGTCCCGTTGTATTCTGCACGGCTTATGATGAATATTCACTGGAAGCGTTCAAAAGCAATGGGGTGGACTATGTGCTGAAACCTTTCTCCAAACAGGATATACAGGATGCACTGCGGAAAGTGGATGAGCTGAAAAATTTCTTCCAGCAGAAAGCCATTCCCGACCTGGGTAACCTGCTTTCAAAATTAAGTCCGCCAAGCGGTAAGACCAGCTTTCTCGTTTTCAAAAACCAGAAATACAAAACGGTTAGTATTGAGGATATTGCTTTCTTCTACGTTCGCCACGATGCCACATGGATCATGTGTTTTGATAAGCAACAGTATAACGTGAACCAGTCGCTGGACCAGGTAACGCAATCCGTTTCTTCCACGCAATTCTTCCGGCTGAACCGCCAGTACCTGGTTAATTTCAAAGCCATCAAGGAAGTAGAGCCTTATTTCCTGCGTAAGCTGCTCGTGAAGCTGGTGATTGAAACACCCGATAAGCTCCTCGTTAATAAGGAAAAATCACATAGCTTTCTTAGCTGGATGGAAGACCGATGACATCATTTTCTCCCGGCTGTTTTGTCGCGGTTGAGCGCCAAAAATGCCCGGTTGAAGGCTTTTCTGCTTACCCGGACCAATAACAGCCGGTACTTTTGAATAAAATAAAATTCAAAAGACATGAAACAAGTAATAATGCCTGCAATAGGCGCCGCCATCGTAATCACACTCTTTTCCGCCGTATTCGCTAACCGGGTTAGCGCTTCCAGAAAACAAGCCCACGTTAATAATGGCAATGGGTTTGCCTTGCTCGAACTGTTCACTTCAGAAGGATGTTCCAGCTGTCCTCCCGCAGATGCCCTGTTAGCGCGCATACAGGAGGAAGCGGGAAATAAACCCATTTATGTATTGGCCTATCATGTGGACTACTGGAACCGGCTTGGCTGGAAAGATGTATTCAGCCAGCCCCAGTATTCAAAACGCCAATACCAGTACAGCCAGCAATTGCCCAGCCAGGTGTATACACCACAACTGGTGATTAACGGGCAAACATCGTGCATAGGCTCCGATGAAGCTGCTGTAAGCAATGCTGTCAACGATGCACTTGGCAATGGTGCAACTGCCACCCTGGGTATAAAGGCGCAGCTGCAAGCTGGTAAAGCAAATCTTGCTTACGTAGTAACAGGTAATACCGGCAACAGCCAGTTACTCATTGCTGTTGTACAAAAACATGCGGTAAGTAAAGTAGAAAAAGGTGAAAACGAAGGACGCACACTTTCTCATGTGCAGGTAGTGCGGGATCTGCGGGCGTTTAAACTGCGGGATGGCAAACAAGGCACGGCTGAAATTAATCTTCCGGATGGGTTTAATACAAAGGAATGGGAACTGATCGGTATGCTGCAAAATCCTGCCACAGGTGTTATCAGTGCTGCGGCAAGGGCTTCTATATAACAACTGCCGGTCATCTGCATAAAAAAACAAGGGTAGCTCAAAAGTGATTTTGAGCTACCCTTTTTTGTTACTCCTGTTTCGCCAGGTCAATCATCAGGCTCATCTCTTCCACAAAAGCATCATTACCGGCAGACGATCCTCCGAGAGAACGGAATCGGATCATCCCGTTTTTATCAATAACAAACTTTGCAGGAATGCCTTTCAGCTTGTATCCTGTAGCGGCATTGTTTGTTTTGGTGGCCGGATCTTTTAAATCCATCAACAGGTTAAAGGTGTATTTGTTGGTACGGAGATAGTCAGCGGCACTCTTTACCGGATCGGCGTCTGTTTCCCAGGTATGGATGAAAAGAAATACCACGCTGGTATCATCCCTGAATTTATTCACCGCTGCCTGCATATGGGGGAATGAACCTTTGCAGGGGCCGCACCAGGTAGCCCAGAAATCGAGGATCACTGTTTTCCCTTTGTAATCGGAGAGTGATACCGTTTTTCCATTTACATCTTTTACAGAAAAATTATAAGCAGGTTCCTTCACCATTTTTTTTGCCAGGTCGGCGCTGATCTTTTCTTTCAGTTCCCTGTAGAGCGACTGCTCATAACCGGCAAACCCCTGATCACTGCCTTTTACAGCGATATAAGCATTTTTAAACTGCTTCTTTACTTCCTGCGAAGCTCGTCCTTCTTTGACGCTTTGTACCATTAAAGGATAAGCTTCGGTAAACTGTTTGTTGGCCACCAACAGGTTTAAATAAGTGTCGTTAAATACAGCGTCTTTTTTATCCTCCCTGGCATATACCTGCCGGGCATATTTCAATCCCTCCTGATACTTTTTATTGGCATACAGGATCGCTGCATATTGCCTGGCATAAGTGTAGTAGTCCGCCGATCTTTCATCTGATCTCCGCATTTCATCGGCGATGGATTTTTTAATCAGGCTTTCTGCCAACACGTATTCCTTTCTGCCATAGGTTTCCCTGGCCGCATAGGAAAATGCCTTTGTTTTATAAACGGTATCCCGGATCATATTCAGGTATTTCATGAGTTGAGCCGGGTTGTCTCTGAAAGAAACCGCTACATAATACCTGGCAGCATCAAAAAAGAAATGTCCTTTCAGTTTGGGGTTTGCTCCAAACCTGGCTACAAACTGCTGGTATCTCTCCTCGTTCTTCACTGCATTGGTTTCATCATAGATCTCTCCCAAAGCTTTGCTGAACGCAGCGAAACCATCAGGGAATTTTTGTATGGCAATCCGGGAAATGGCATCCCTGTTATGCTGATCCTGTTTAGTATTATAATAAGACACCAACAGGTTCAGATCTTCCTCCACATCGCTTTTGGAGAGTGTTTCCAGGCTGTCTTTCAGCAGAACGGAATCTTTCTGATCCAGCAACGCGGCCAGCCTGGGATCGATCTCCCGGCGCTGTTGCGAAAAGGCTACTGTTGTTACCAGGAGGAGCAACAGCGGCCATATTTTCAGGTATTTCATTTTCTAAGATTTAAATTAATGACCGGTTTTTTCTTCTGCAGGGGTATCTGCCTTTTTCAGCATTTCTGCTGCTTTGTCTTTATCGCCAGCCTTGGTATACAGCTCCGCCATTTTTTTGTAGGTAGCGGGAAAATCCATACTCCAGGGATAACGCTCAAGCTGCTCCTGGTAGCACTCCGCTGCTAAAATGTAAGCGGAGGCGGGAAGGTTGTTCTTTCCTGTTACCGCATCTGTAACGGTTGAAAAAGAAGGATAGTCGTTGGCTTTGAGCCATTCTTTCCCAAATTCAACCGCCTTTTCGGGATTTGTTTTCAGCAAGGCATAAAAAGTAAAGTGACCTACACGGGGATAATATTTGAGCCCCGGGTTTTCAGCAAGGATGCTGTCAATTTTTTTCAATGCGCCTACAGAATTTCCCGGGTTGCCCATAAAAGGATTCATTATGGGTACGATGTCATTGTCTATCACAGAAAGCCGTTGCCATTCCTTTCTTTTTTCCGCTGCGTCTTTAATATCCCAGGTACCTGCAATTACCGGGGGGAGCACCTTATCCAGGTTTTTGGGCGCGCCGGCCCAGGCCACTCTTCCCTGCCGATCTACCACAAACGAATACGGGATTCCCCTTTCGCCATAGGCTTGCATCCAATTTTCCCACATCTGGTTATCCTGGTCTGTGGCTACATTGTAGTTCATCTTCTCCCCCATTCCTGCCACGAATTTTTCTATCAGCGGCAGCGTGGTTTCCTTGCGTTCGTGCACACTCACTCCCAGGACCGTCACGTCCTTTTTATACTTTTCCGCAAGCTCCGACAGGTGGGGCATCCCGGCAATACAGGGTTTGCACCAGGTGGCCCAGAACTCAACCACATATACTTTACCTTTTTCGAATGCTGTGACCTTATCTCCTTTTATCCAGTTAGCGATATAAAGAGAAGGCGCAGCCTCGCCAAGCATTTTAACTTTCCCTCCGGGTTGCTGTGCCTGTGCTCCGGCAGCACAGCAAATGACAGCTATCAGCAAACGTATTTGCCTGTTTAACTTTGTAAGCATGGTTGGTGTATTTTATTTGTAACCTTCGTTCTGAGTAAGATTTTTATTATACAGGATCTGGTTGGCCGGCACCGGGAATAAAACAGCGGTGGCCTTCCAGGTAGGCTTTTGTGGGCCCAGCACAGCGGTAGCCCTGTTCGTCCTTTTCAAATCGAACCAGCGATGGCCCAATTCAGCGAACAGTTCATGCGCGCGTTCATTTTCGATAGCGAGCAACATGGCGCTCTGACTGGCAGCAGTAGTGCCAGGTAATCCTGCACGCGTTCTTACCATGTTCAGGTCTTCCGCAGCGCTACCTGCGCCGGTTATCTTACCCTGTTGTGCCCTGGCTTCTGCACGGATCAGGTATTGTTCTGCCAGGCGAAGCAGCACGTTATATTCATTGCCCGCGGTAGCGTTACGCAGTTTGTACTTATTGGGATAGTAGTAGGTAACACTGCCTATGGGGAGGGGTTTCATCCATTTGTCCATACGCGCATCGCCTGGTTCAAAGCCCGCTGCCAGTGAAGGATAAAGCACGTAGTTGGGACTTGTACCGGAAGGAACAAAGTTGAGCCCGAAAACGGTGTAGCCATAAAAGGTATAACGCTGCCAGATCACTTCATTGCTGGTATTGAGGAAAGTAGTGTCGAGGCTTTCCAGTTTGTAGCTGCCATTGGTGATCACAGAGGTAGCCTGCGTTTCCGCATTTGCGTAGTCTTTGGTATACAGGTACACACGGGCAAGAAGCGCCGCTGCTACGGCTTTGTTGGCCCTCGCGCGTTGTGCAGACGGATACGCGTCTGCCAGGTTCGCCTGGGCTGTTTTCAGATCACTGATGATGAGCTGGTAAATGTCGGCCTGTGGCGCCCGTGGCAATGTTAAGTTTACACTGTTAACAGTACTGGTTACCATGGGCACATCACCATACAGGTTAGTGAGATAAAAGTAAATGAAGGCGCGCATAAAATAGGATTCTCCCAGCAGTTGCTGTTTCACGCCGGCAGATACGCCCGTAGAAGCATTCAGTCCTTCAATAGCGGAGTTGGCAGCAAAAATAACCGCGTAGGCGGAGTTCCAGGTATTATTTACATACCCGCTGCCCACCGTGATGGTATTGGTTTTGAACTCATCCAGGTAAGTGGAGGAGCTCAGGTAAATATCATCCGCAGCAGCCCCGCCCAGGGAAGTGGCAGCGCCCAGGAAAGAGTTTTCCAGGTTTCCGCTGTTAGGCAGCATGTTATTGTTGGCGTATAAGCCCAGCACAGAACTAAGTGCGGTGGCATCATTCAGAAACGCCTTATCAGAACTTACCTGGTCAATGGGCACATCTACCTCTATAAATTTTTTACAGGAAGCAGTGGTGAGCAACATACCCGGTATTAAAACCCGGCAGATCGTATTTATGGAGAATAATTTCATGTCGATGTTGATTTTAGTTTTAAAAAGAAGCATTCAGACCAAAAACAATAGTGCGCAGCGCCGGCATTCCCGGTCCGCCTCCCTGTCCTGCTCCCATCTCCGGATCGAACGCATTTTTGAATTTCGATATTGAGAAGAGATTCTGCGCCTGTCCATATACCCTCAGGTTGGAGAGTTTAGCAGCAGCGATCCAGCTTTTCGGGAAATTATAAGCCAGGTTCACATTTTTCAGTTTCAGCCAGGAAGCATCGCCAAAGAACGCGGTGGAGCTGTTATAATAGAAACTGTAAGCATTGTAAGCCGGGTTGCTGGAATTAGCGGTAGGAGCGCCAAATTGCGTATTGTCGCCCTTTTGCTTCCAGTGGTCCAGCGTGGTGGTGTTCTGGTTGTTTAAGGAACCGAGCGACCCGGTTACGCTGTTGGTATAACCATTCTGATGTTTGAACTGGAAGAAGAAGCCGAGCTCAAACCGTTTGTACGTGAAGGTATTGTTCAGCCCTCCATAGTAAGGATTGCCTATAGGCGTTGGCTGCTGATCTACCAGGTAAGATGGAATGCCATTGGCATTAGCTGTCTGGTAGGTAATCATCCCGGTGGCAGGATCTATCCCGTTAAAAATATACTGCCGGCTGAATGGTACCGGGTAACCTACCATAAACTGGTTGGCGTAGAAGCTTAAACTGGCAAGGTTATCAAATTTGGTAATTTTGGAACGGTTGATCGTAAAATTGAATGAAGTAGACCACCTGAAATCATTTCTTTCGATATTCTTCGTATTCAGTTCAAATTCCAGTCCCTGTGCCTGTATAGTAGCGGGGAAGTTGCCGAGATAGCTGGTAAAGCCCACCTGTCCGGGTGTTGAAATATACAACAATTGGTTGCCGACTCTATTGCGGTAAGCCGCGGCGGAAAACTGTATCCTGTCTTTCAGGAAGCCCAGTTCCAGCGCCAGTTCTGCTTTCTTATTACTTTCCCATTGTATGTCAGGGTTGGCCAGTCTTGACGGATTTTGCACCGTTGTTCCCTGGTAACCGCCGGTAGATCCGCTGGCAGCGTAAGTGGAAAGGTTCTGATAGTTGGCTATCTGGTCATTACCTGTAACCCCATAGCTTCCACGTAATTTACCAAAGCTCAGGAAGGAAAGATGTTCTTTCACAAACTGCTCTTCTGAAAACACCCATGCTGCGCCGATGGCGCCGAAATTGCCAAATTGATTATTCAATCCGAAACGGGAAGACCCGTCTCTTCTCATAGTGGCGTTCAGGATATATTTTCCCAGCCAGTTGTAGGTAACTCTTCCAAAAACGGAGGTGAATTTATAATTGTCGTAGGAAGTTCTGGCAGAAAGAGTTCCTGCGGCGGCCATACTGCCTAACAACGCATCGTTGCTGTAGTTGGTACCGAATGTGGTATTGGTAATACTGGTATTGGATTGAAAAGTAGTTCCCAGTAAAGCGGTCAGGTGCCCCTTTCCAAGATCTTTTATGTATTCCAGCTGGGGCTCTGCAATGTAAGATCTTGCCGCCGTAGCTCCAAACACGGCGCTGCTGATCACTGCATTGTAGGTGGGGTTTACCGTTGATGCAGGGGTTTGCATATTCTGATCAAAATTCAGAGAAGTATAGCCCAGGCTTGCTTTTACGCTCAATCCGGGCAGTATCCGGTATCTCAGGTTCATATTGCCAATGAGATTGGCCGTTGCTGCATTGTATTTCTGCGCCAGCAGGGCATATGGATTATACTGTATAAGGGGTGAGAAATTGAAAGCGCCGGAAGCCGTATAGGGGTCATAGTTAGGAGCCAGGTTATAATAGCTGCTCAGATCCCTTGTTGGCAGATTATTTTTATCGTATGAATAAGCAGCGGATATTAACGCATAAAACCTTTTGTCTTTTGAAGTGTGATCCACGTTAAGTCTTGCTGAGATCCTGTCTTCTGCAAAGCTTCCCGGGAAAACCGTTCCTTCCCGGTGGTAGCCGCTACTGAAAGCAAAATGGGTATCTTCATTACCTCCGCTCAGGGTTCCCTGTGCATCGGTATAGTGTGCGGTGCCGCCCAACAGGTCGTCCTGCCAGTTTCTGAACTTCGTCTGGCTCCAGGTGGTCAGATCAGGCGCATTGGCGGTAGTAGGAGTTACTTTATCATTGGCAAAGGCTTCTTTGCGCAATGCCAGATACTGTTCTCCATTCAGCATTTTAATTTTATTACCTACTGTGCCGATACCGGAGTTCACATTAAGATCCAGCCTGGTTTTACCGGCTTTCCCTTTTTTAGTAGTGATCAATATAACGCCGTTTCCTCCCCTGGCGCCATAAATGGCGGTGGCATCTCCGTCTTTCAGCACATCGATGCTCTCAATGTCGCCGGGATTTAAGCTGTTCAGTGGGTTCACCGTGCCATTGGCGCCTGACTGGTAAACGCTCAGGCTGAAATTGAATGGAACACCATCTACCACATACAGCGGTTCCACCCCGCTATTGATGGAATATTGCCCGCGTATTTTGATGGAAGTTCCGGAACCGGGTAACCCGTTCGACTGGGATACTTCCACACCGGCCATCCGGCCCTGCAAAGCGTTGATCACATTGCCAACGGGCTGGTCCTGTATGGTT
>NZ_DATCRD010000011.1:0-20564 GCF_036569185.1 Chitinophaga sp. | reverse complement strand
GTATTACACCGTTACCAGCGAAAAAGGGCTATTTGAAATAAAAGCGCCCGCTGGTAATTACACCTTAACGGTATCTTTTATTGGCGCCAAAAGCCTGGAACAGGCGGTGGTGATCACAGCCGCCACATTTACAGATCTTCCCGCCATAAAACTGGAAGAAACCGCTTCCTCCCTGGGCGAAGTAGTGGTGGTGGGAAATCAGTACCGCGTAGCCGACAAGGAAAGCGAATATGTATCCAAAATGCAGCTGCGCAACCTGGAAAATCCACAGGTATATTCTGTTGCTTCCAGGGCGTTATTGCAGGAGCAGGCCATTGTAGATTATGTGTCTGCACTGAAAGCAATTCCCGGCGTAAGCGGTGCGCTGATAAGGCCGGGATACAACAGCTGGGTATACCTCCGCGGGTTTGTTGCCAGCGATAACTTCCGGGATGGCATGTATGTAGACCAGGGCGTGAATGCCGACCCGGTGAACACAGAAAGAATGGAAGTGATCAAAGGCCCTTCCGGTACGCTGTTTGGCTCCAACGGGGTATCTTATGGAGGATTGATTAACCGGGTTACTAAAAAGCCGTTCGACAGAAGAGCCGGGGAAATAGATGCCAACCTTGGCAGCTTTGGTTACAGCCGGCTAACAGTAGATGCCAACACCCCGCTGAACGATGATAAAACTGCGCTGTTTCGTATCAATGCTGCAGGCAGCTGGGACAATGGTTTCCAGGACTACGGCTATAAAAAATCGTATACCATTGCGCCTTCGTTTTCCTATAAACTGGACGATCGTACAGACGTGCTTTTCAGCACCGAGTTCCTTAACATGAAAGCCAATTCACCGGTACGTGTGAGGGGGATCAAAGTTCCTGGTGTTACCGGTTTTGATGAATTGAAACGGGATTATTTTAAATCATACGGCTCCAATAAACTGAATGGCGTATTTAATATCCGCAGCTTTTATACAAGGGTTACCCACCGGTTTTCAGATGCCTGGAAGCTGGATGTGAATGTAAATTATTCCGATTATAATTACGAGATCGGTAACATCTTCCTTAGTTTTCAGAAAGACAGTTTATGGCGTTATTACGGCGCATTTTCCAACGCCACCAAATCGCTGGCAATACAACCCAATCTTACCGGCGACTTCAAAATCGGTAAACTGCGCAATCGCTTACTGGTTGGCCTGGACTACCTGCACCGTGATACCCGTTATTCGCCGCTGGGAAATACCGTGCTGATAGACGGACTGGATTATACAAAATCATTTGTGCCGCCCATCAATGCAGCCAAAGTACTGGCAGACGGAGAAGCTGCAGCAGTAACTACCCTCAGCAAACCGGTGAATTATGCCGCTTATATAACGGATGTTATCTCCCTCACCGATCGGTTAAATGTAATGCTGAGTTTACGTCTCGATTATTTTGATAATAAAAAAGGCACCGAAATACTTGAAACCGGTGAAATATCGGGCAACTATGACCAAACGTCGCTGTCGCCCAAGTTCGGCGCCACCTACGAGATCATAAAAAATAAAGTGTCGCTGTTTGCCAATTACCAGAGCGGGTTTAACAATGTATACGGACAGGATGCCTTTGGCATCAGCTTCAAACCGGAAACAGCCAGGCAGGCAGAGGGAGGCGTGAAAATGGAGTTGTTGAACGGAAAGCTTAGCAGCACGGTTAACTACTACAATATACAGGTAGATAATGTAGTGCGCCAGGACCCCGGCAACCCGGCGCTGAGCATCCAGGATGGCACGCAGAAAAGCGAAGGGGTAGAAGCAGAGGTAACCGGTACCGTATTACCCGGCTTAAACGTAGTAGCAGGGTATGCCTATAATGATATTCATTTTGTAAAAACAGATAAGGGATTTGAAGGAAAAAGACCTGGCGGACCACCGGCGCATGCAGCCAACCTGTGGGTGAGCTATAGTTTTGTGAAAGGCCGCTTAAACGGGTTGGGAGCGGGTTTTGGAGGAAACTATGCCAGCAGCGCTTTCTGGGATGATCTTAATACCATACGCGTGCCGGGATATACCATCCTGAATGCCGTTGTATTTTACAATACAAAACGTTACCGTTTTTCTGTGAAAGCAGATAACCTTTCTGATCAGCGTTACTGGGATGCCAGCGGCAACCCACAGATGCCGCGGCGCCTGATATTGGGCATCGCCTTTAAGTTTTAAAGCACTGGCTACCACCAGCGCGGGGCTTGCTTTTTCACTGGGCAAACCCGATGGCCATGCCGCAGTGGGCCGGGAGGAAACCTTAGAGAATGTCCGGCAGATCATCAACGCCACCACATTGCCCGTGGCGGCCGACCTGGAAAATGGATTTGGTGACGACCCTTCTACCTGCGCCGAAACCATATTGCTTGCTGCAGCAACCGGGCTGTCGGGAGGTTCCATAGAAGACGCCACCGGTAACCCCAACAACCCGATATACCCGTTTGAACTGGCGGTGGAACGGGTGAAAGCTGCTGTGGCTGCAGCCCGTAGCTTATCGCGTCCTTTTGTGCTCACAGCGCGTGCGGAAAACCTCATTTATGGCCGCCCTGATCTGAAGGATACTATCAAACGACTGGAAGCATTTGCTGATGCCGGCGCCGATGTGCTGTTTGCCCCGGGGTTAAAAACGCCGGAAGAAATATCAGCGGTGGTAAAAGCTGTGGCGCCCCGCCCGGTGAATGTGGTAATGGGACTTTCAGGTGGTCATTTTTCATTGCAGCAACTGGAAGACCTCGGCGTAAAGAGAGTAAGCCTCGGCTCTTCACTGGTGAGGGCCGCATACGGTGCTGTATTCCGGGCAGCAGAAGAAATACTGCGGCAGGGTACTTTCACTTTTGCAGATACTGCAAAGTCCTACGGGGACATGAATACACTTTTCGGGAAATATTAACAGCGGGTAAGAAGTAAGCATTGTATAGATAACTGTTGTAAAAAGATAAGATATTTTGTCCCCCTCCGGCGATGTCAATCGTCATCAGGACATAAACAACAGCAGTATGAATACCACGAGTTTATTCAGGCCATTCGCCCTGAAATCATTGCGTACAAGGAACCGTTTTGTTATGTCGCCCATGACCCGTTCCTGTTCTCCCGGCGGCGTTCCCACCAGTGAAGTGGCCGCCTATTATCAACGGCGCGCGGCCGCAGAAGTAGGCCTGATCATATCAGAGGGCACGGTGATCGACCGGCCTTCTGCTGCCGATGATGGCAATGTTCCCAGGTTTTACGGGGAAGCATCCCTGGCCGGCTGGCAGCAGGTGATCAACGGTGTGCTGGACGCCGGTGGCCAGATGGCGCCACAGTTATGGCATTGTGGCATCCAGGAAAATCATGCTTCCGGGTGGTTGCCGCCCGCTCCGTTTGAAGGGCCTTCCGGCATCGGTAACGGGGTGGCTATGACAGATGCGGATATCGCTGATACCATTGCTGCCTTTGGACGTGCCGCTGCGCATGCAAAACGCATGGGGTTTAACAGCGTGGAAGTACAGGGTGCGCATGGTTACCTTATCGACCAGTTTTTCCGGGAGGACACCAATACCAGGACCGGTTTTTTTGGCGGCAAAACGCTGGCGGAACGCTGCCGGTTTGCCGTAGAGGTAACAAAGGAAATACGCAAACAGGTGGGAGATGATTTTGCAGTGATGATACGAATATCGCAATGGCATCTCAAAAACCTGCACAGCAAGCTTGCCCATACACCGGAGGAACTGGCAGCATGGCTAACGCCGCTGGCAGATGCAGGAATAGATATTTTTCATTGTTCTACCCGCCGTTTCTGGGAGCCGGAGTTTGAAGGATCGGATTTAAACCTTGCAGGATGGGCAAAGAAGCTTACCGGGAAAGCCACAATTACAGTGGGTTCCGTAGGACTGGATAAAGATATTATCTCATTGCACAGGGGCGAAAATTCGTCGCCCGCTTCTATAGATGAACTGGTGCGGAGGATAGACAACAATGAATTTGACCTGGTGGCGGTAGGGCGCTCCGTTTTAGCCGATCCATACTGGGTACAGAAAGTAAAGGAAAACAGGCTGGATGAGTTGCAGGGCTTTAACCGGGAAGCATTGTACCAGCTTGTGTAAGACGTTAACAATAGATAACAGTTCTCACACCGGTCTGGCATAGTTTTATCATTTATACGGGTAAACAAGAAGATTAAACCGCCTGCAGTCGCTTAAACTTCCGTCTATTCATCACAACATTAAAATTATGCGATCATGAGAACTTTAAAATACCTGGTTGTTGCCATTGTGCTCATTTCCGGGTTAAGCAGTTGCCTGGTGGTGAGAGACAGGCCAGGGTACTATTATCACCGCCCGTATCACCATCATCACTGGCATGGATATTATTAAGAAACAGCTCCGGCCCCCGGGTTATTCAGCCCCGGGGGCTTTTTTGAAAGAAAAAATGTTGAACGGTTGTGGAGATATTATCTGCTATAGTATCTTTAGTGCTACAACAAAATCAACATGTTATTTAAAAACCAGCCATTATTAATGATTGTCCTTTCATTGGGCATAGGGGTACCTGTGATCAGTGAGGCACAAACCCTGCCGCTTGATCCTGCGGTACGGACGGGAAAACTTTCCAACGGATTCACGTATTACATTCGCCGCAACACGCAGCCAGAGAAAAGAGTGGTGATGTACCTGGCCACCAAGGCAGGTTCTATCCTGGAAACAGACGAACAGCAGGGCCTCGCGCATTTCATGGAGCACATGAGCTTTAATGGTACCACGCATTTTCCGAAAAATGAACTGGTCGATTACCTGCAACGCTCGGGCGTACGTTTTGGCGCTGACATCAACGCCTATACGAATTTTGATGAAACCGTTTACCAGTTGCCATTACCCAGCGATAACCCGGAACTGCTGAAGAATGGTTTGCAGATCATGCGCGACTGGGCGCAGGAAGCTACCCTGGACCCTGCTGAAATTGACAAAGAACGCGGTGTGATCATCGAAGAAAAACGCTTACGCAAAGGCGTATCTGAACGTATCCAGCAACAAACGCTCCCCGTGCTGTTAAACCATTCCCGCTACGCTTCCCGCCTGCCTATTGGCACGGAAGAAGTGCTGCTTCATTTTAAGCCGGAAACGATCCGCGCTTTTTATAAAGACTGGTACCGGCCGGATCTGCAGGCGTTGATAGTAGTGGGGGATATTGATCCTGTGCAGATAGAACAGGCCATCCGGTCAAAATTTTCCGACCTGAAAAACCCTGCTGCCGAAAAGCCACGTGTTAAATACAATGTGCCGCTTACCGGTAAAAACCAGTTCCTGCAGGTAACCGATAAGGAAATTACCAACACCTCTGTACAGGTGATCATGAAGCAGCTGTCGCCTGAATTAAAAACGGTGGCCGATTACCGTGCCTCTTTGGTAAGAGGTTTATTTGGCCAGCTGTTAGGCGGCCGCTATGCAGAATTATCACGCCAGGCCGATCCGCCCTTCCTGAGCGGCGGCGCAGGTTACGGCGATCTGCTCGGCGGACTGGATGCATTTACCATTACTGCTACTACCAAAGCCGGCGGACTGGAGAAAGGATTTAAAGCCGCCTATCGTGAAGTACGCCGCGTGCAGCAATACGGCTTTACCCAAACAGAACTGGACCGGGCAAAGAAAAGCTACCTGCGCAGCATGGAATCTGCACTTAAAGAAAAAGATAAGGTGCAGTCAGACGGCTACGTTAAAGAATACCTGCAGTATTTCCTCAACGGAACAGCAGCGCCCGGGATAGTGAAAGAAAATGAACTGGTAAAAAGCCTGCTGGGCGGTATTTCCTTGCAGGAAGTAAACAAACAGGTATCCATCTACCTGAAAAATACCAACCGCGATATTCTTCTAACAGCACCGGAAAAAGAGAAAGCCGGTTTGCCAAACGAGGCTACCGTGCTGGGTTGGATGAGCAGTGTTGACAAAGAAGCCATCACCCCGTTTAAGGATGATGTAGAAAAACTGCCGCTGTTGAAAAAGGCGCCTATAGCCGGAAAGATCATTAAGGAAGAAAAAGATGAGCAGCTGGGTATCACTACGCTTACGCTGAGCAACGGTATTAAGGTAGTGCTGAAGAAAACCGATTTCCAGGATAACCAGATCCTGTTCAACGGCTTCTCCGAAGGAGGTACTTCCCTTTACAGCGACGCCGATTATCAAAGCGCTGCAAATGCAGCAGGGCTCATTGCTTCCGGTGGCATCGGCAACTATGGCGCTGTACAGCTGGGCAAATTCCTTACGGGAAAACAGGTGAGCCTGAATCCTTTTATTGCAGACAGAAGCCAGGGTATTAGTGGTGGCGCTGCTCCGCAGGATCTTGGCCTTGCGCTGGAATTACTGTATGGCTGTCTTACTGAGCCACGCAAGGATTCCGCTTTCTTTGAAGGGCAGATCGCTAAAGCCAGGGCCAGTCTTGCCAATAAAGGCGTAGATCCCAACCAGGTATTCGGCGACACCGTGAATGCAGTGCTGAGCAATTACAACATCCGCCGCACCGCTGTTACTATGGAAAAACTGGACCAGATCAACCTGGACAGGGCCTTTGATATTTATAAGGAAAGATTTGCAGATGCTTCCGGTTTTACTTTTGTTTTTGTAGGAAATATAGATGAAGAAAAGATAAAACCACTGCTCGAAAAATACATTGCGTCCCTGCCATCCAAAAACAGCCATGAACAGGCGAAGGATCTTGGTATTCATATTCCCGCAGGTAAAATTTCCCGGACCGTTTACAAAGGCAGCGAGCAGAAAGCCAGTGTATTACTGGTATTTTCAGGACCTTTTGAATATAATTATGAAAATACCCTGAAGATGGCGGCTTTGAAAGAGGTGCTGGAAATCAGGCTGCTGGAGCGTTTGAGAGAAGAAGAAAGCGGCGTTTACACTCCCAATGCAGAAGTAAGTGTGGCTAAGCTGCCGGAACAGCGTTTCAGTTTATCAGTTTCTTTCGGTTGCGCACCAGCCAATGTGGAACGCCTCATCGCCTCTGCAGTAGATGAGATCAACCAGTTGAAAATTACAGGTCCCGCATCTGTGAACATCGACAAATTCAAAGCCGAAACAAGGGTAGGCAGGGAAACCACTTTAAAAACCAACCAGTTCTGGCTGGGATATCTTGGTGCACAGTACGCCAACAAAGAGCCTCTGCACCAGTTATATGATTTTGATAAAGCGATGGATAAAGTGACCGTGGAAAGTGTGAAAGCGCTGGCGGCAAAAACGATCAGCAACGATAACTATATCAGGCTGGTATTAATGCCCGAAACAAAATAAAGTGATATGCCGCTGACGTTTTTTTGCGTCAGCGGCACATTGCTACAGTTTATCGCTCTCCCGTTGTAATTCTTCCACTACTTCATCGCGTTCGCGCACCAGCATTTTTACCACCTTGTTACCTTCTTTCACAAACTCAAAGGTGAGGTCGCGTTCTTTAGAAAAGAAGAGATTTTCTTTCTCTGCATAAAGCGGGAATTTTTTATCGCCTATCTGCAGGAGGAGAGAGCCGGCATCTGCTTTTATGAAAGCGGCTCCGGTTTGAGTGCCCTTATATTTACCGGTGTATGTTTGCAGCACCTCAGCCGGTAATGTAAGTGCTTTCCGTTTATTGATATACGGTGCCGGACCATGATCATAGCTCAGTACCCGGGTCATTTTCCAGCTGCCGTTTTTCAGCAGCCAGAGATGGGTGAATTTTGCAAGGCCGTCTGCCCGTTCCTTCTTTCCTTTTTCCTGTACATAGAACAGGTGCGAGCCGGTAAGGATGGCGCCATATATCACGCCGTTTTTCCTCAGCGGGAACACTTTGATGCTGCTGTCGATAGCTTCCCTTCTCAATGTAAAGCTGTCCCTGTTATTGCAAACGCCTTTTTCAAAAGATTGGGCCAAAGCGGGTTTGCCATTGGTGATGCCGCCTTTGTCGTGATAAAATTCAATGTCGTCAGAAAAGTACGTCATCATATTGGTTACGTCACATGTATTGTATGCCTGCCAGAAGAGGCTGTCGTTATGGAGTATCACTGCTGCCAGCTGCCGGTCGTTTTCCTGGGCCACTGATTTGTTGCTAAAGGAAAGGATACTTATAAATACCAGGATGCTGCTTGTAAAGTATTTTTTCATGAGATAAATTTTGAATGTATTAGAATGACGGCCTGTCTGCAGCAAAGATATATTATTACATGGTACTATCCAATACATAGTACTATGTTATTTACAATAAACTTAACAAGTAGGGCTTTTTTGTTTTACAATGGGGTATTAAGCAGTTTGCCGTTATATAGTTATTGCGTTTATGCCTTTTTGTTTTACAAAGGGGTATTCAGCATTGATTGCACAGTAGCCACATGATCATCTTTTACCGCTTCCAGGTATAGCCTGTAGCGATCCGGGTTTTCAGGTATGGAGATGGTAACGGAGGCGCCTGTGCCCAGTTTCTTTAAGAAAATACTGTTGCCGTAATGGTCTGTTTTTACCAGGTACCATTCAAACTTCAGGGAGCTGTTGTTATCTGCGGTTTTCCATTCGTTGTGGTTGTAAACAAGTGCATGATAGGTAAGCTGGTTGCCTGGATAAGTGGTTCTTGCCGGTCGTAGTATATGGATACGGGCGGTATCGGGAGTTTTGAAATTTTTGTTCCAGAGATGACCGAGCTGGTAGAAAGATGATTTATATCTTCCCTGGTGATCAATTAAACCGTCGAATGTAACGAAGTCGCGTGTTTCGAGATCCTGCCAGGTGGTGATGAAAGCGGATTGGCCGCCGGGCAGCCAGGCGCAGGCATTCACCGGCGCCTGGCTGATATAACAGGGAAGGGCCACAGTGGCCAGCTCCGCTAAACCGGTGGTATCGCTGCCTATTACAATGCCAAAGGCATCTGCCTGCGGTAGCTGCCGGTGCAGCAATGCAAGGGTACCGCTGATATTGCCATTGAGGGCTACGTCTATTGTCAGCGGTCTTGTGGAGTCTATGCCTTTAATGGCTGCGGTCAGGTTATGCAGCCAGGTAACAAAGCTTTGCTGCCGGTAAAGCAGCTCCGGCTTGTAGTATTGTTTTGAAAGCTGCTGCCATACGGTGTTACCAATGTTCCATGCTACTATATCCCGGTTCTGTTTCAGGGCGCTTACCTGTTCCAGGATGCCTGCCCTGAGCGATGAAAGCATGTCTGCCTGTTCCTGCATATCAGTTATTTCAGGGATCCAGAAACCATAATGGATTTTCATATCCGTTTCCCTGGCCACACGGAGTATGTTGCGGTCGTATACGCCCGGTCCGTATCGCCGGATGGTATTTACGCCAAGCGCCTTCATCGCGGCAAAATCTTTTGCAATTTCCCGGCGGGTAAGCGCATGTAAATTCCTGAACCAGTTTTCACCTTTCTGGTAATTCATTCCCCGGATGTTGCCTGGCAATGGTATATGGGCGGAAACCCTTTCGGGTACAGGATCAGGGGTGATTGCTCCAAAAGGCGGTACCTTGCTGCTGTTACGGATGCGGGCATACCGTCCGGCGGCTGCAAATACTTTCGCCGGTTCCTCTAACTGCCAGTTGAGCATATTCCCGTCAACAGGGCGAAGGATATTTTTATCCTCCCCGCTGTTAAACAGCACGTAGGCATGTATTTCACTAAAGCGGTCATTAATGGATTTAAAGGCATCTTCCATCCATTGCTGCTGGTTGCCGGCGCCGCGGAGGGAGCCCATTTCAGCCACCATTACAGGCAGGCCGGAACGGAATACGGGCAACCGGTGGAAGGGCGCATACAGTTCGCCGAAAGTATATGATTGCCCGTTTTCGTTCTGCGGGCCATAGTTCAGAGCTGTCACCCCGATCCAGTCGACATACGGTATGCCGGGAAAGTAATCCATCGCCGCGGCTGCGCGCCAGGGGTTCCATACCCACACAACATTATTAACCCCTTTGCGGCTGAACAGTCGGCAGATATACTGCCAGGCGGCTTTGAATTCTTCCGGGGTATTGTTACCGGCCGGCGACCAGGGATAGGCGGGGTTATCCGCTTCATGCGCAAAACGTATGAACACCGGTCGGTTCAGCGATTTTATCCGGGCTGCAAACCGGAGCAGGTACGGATCAAAAAAGCCGGCGCTGATATGCGCAAATACTTTCTGCCCTTTACTGAGCTCCTTATCAGCGGCGCTGTTATCAAACAGGTTGGTCCAGGGCTCCCAGGTGATCATAGGCAGGGAACCGTTGTTATAAATGGCGGCTACAAGTGAATCGGGCACGTTACATTGCGGCGCATCCCCCCATGGGATATACAGTGAAATGATGTTGAAGCAGGCATTGAAATGTTGCTGGTAATCCTTCACAGGGGCAAGGGAGCTAAGGCCGTTTCCATCAGCCGGGCTGAATATCCCGGTATAGAAAGTACTTTGCCGAGGCGCCGGCGCAGGTTTTTCCACCGCCGGCTCATGGTTGCTGGTGGTCATATATCCTGTTAACAGCACCACTGCCAGTAGCAAAGGCAGCCCCAGTTTGCGGAACGCGGCATACAAATGAAGATGCCGGAAAAGCCATAGCTTTTCTTTTAACAGTAACGGGTATACGAGAATTGTTTTTAGCCAGTGGTGTTTTTCAGACAAACGGCGCAGGCGCAGACTAACCATGATATTGAACGTCATGATCAGGCAGTTGACTCCTGCTATCCCGGCCATTACAAGGGAGTACGGGTTCCAGTCGTACGACAATCCATAAACAATCGCAGCCAGCGATGCCAGTAATACAATAATGTTGGGGATATTCAGCTGCCAGGGATCAGGCCCGCTGTCATCCTTAGGTGTAGGGATATACGGTACTTTTTTCCGGATCACGGTATAAATCAGCCCGAGGATATAAATCCACCAGGTGCCTATCAGCAGTAATCCTCCTACTACGTGAAACCCTCGTTCTTTTTCTTCCATTACCCAGCGCTGTACAAAATGACGGATCAGGATAATAGCGGTAACCGCCGGTAATCCCAGCAGGGCAAAATTGATGAAGTCGACCCGGAAAGGTATCAGGCCTGTAATCAGCGATAGAATGGGAATGAGGAAGTTGATAAAGAAAACGATACCCGATAAATAATGCAGGGGAATAGTGCCGTAATGCAGCCGTTGCCGCCAGGTAAAAGACCAGAACAGTTTAGGGTAGGAGGTAACCAGTAATTCCAGGCAGCCGCGCGCCCATTTCAGCTGTTGCGCATAATAGGCCGACATGGTAGAGGGGACCAGCCCCCTGGTAAGCACCGTGGGTACATACACCGATTTCCAGCCTTTGGCGTGCAGCTGCATGGCGGTGTGCATGTCTTCCGCAAGACCACTGGCATGCCCGCCTATACTGTCCAGCGCAGCTCTCCTGAAGGTGCAGTTGGCGCCTATGGCCAGTACGGTACCATAGCTATTCATAGTAGCCATAATAGGGCCATAGAACTGGAAGGTTTGCTGGGCTGCGCCTTTAGCCACCAGGTTATCGCCCAGGTTGCTGTATGCCTGTACGATCTGTACAAAACCTACTTCAGGATTATTGAAGTGAGATACAATGGGATCAAGAAAATCCGGTGAAGGCACATGGTCAGGGTCCATCACCACGCAAAGCTCACCGGTGGCCTGCTTCAGGGCATTGTTGATATTCCCGGCCTTGGCATTTTCCCTTGTAGTCCGCGTTACATGTTTTACTCCCAGTTGTTTGCATACAGCAATGAGGTAAGGATCATTTGCTTCATCGCAGAGGTAGGTAGTATGCGGGTAGGTGATGGCCTGTATAGCTGTTAAGGTTTCCACGATCATGGCATAGGGCTCGCCGGGGCAGAAGGTGGTAAGAATATCGACGGTGAAAGGATGTTGTTTAGGCGGAGTAGCCGGTACTGAAATGGAAAAATAATGATACCATTCGTGAAGTATGGTGAGACAGTTAAAGATAAAGCCGCCCATCAGCACCCAGTAAAATGGTGCATACCCGATCTGCGCCTTGTTCAGCAAACAATAGAGCATATAGGCCATGCCGCAGGTTCCCAGCAGGATCATGAGCCGCAGCGTGAAGCGTTCACGGCGTGAGGGCGGCAGGATGGGTGATGGTTTCTCTATCATTGACTGACTACGTAAAATGGTGTATTGGCGGTGGCGAAATGTCCTTTATTATCTGAAACAGTTGCAAAGATCCTGTAAGGTCCTTCTTTCCCGGGAGAACGGAAAGTAATTTTGTTGCCTGTTGCTTTTAACAGCAGGTTGTTGAAAGCAACGGGTTTTTGCGTATTAGGCTCATCCCTGTTTTTGGTGTGCCAGTCTTCCGCCAGTAACTCCCATGTAATTTGCAGAGAAGCGGCGGAAGTATCAGCCAGTATTACCTCGGCAGTTTGCAGGCTGTTGGGGTTCAGCAGGATGTTGTTGCTGCCTGTTTTACCATTCAGTAGCAGGGTATTTACTGCGGGCGCCCTGTTGGCGGGCCATTTGCCGGTCCACAGGTATTGCATAACATTTACCGTTTCCGAGGCCTGGCCATCTTTTGTAAACAAACTGAACCAGGTATGCGTTACTTCCTGTTTATTGCCCCAGTAAAAAACGCAGGCGCCGAGGAACCGCGGATCTTTTACAGGCATATACTGTTCGTAGATCTGAAGGTACCGTTGCGCTTTCCGGGTGCTGGTGTTTTCAACGGGGGCGCCCCATGTAGTTAACTCCCATTCCCAGGGACCGTTGATTCCCCATTCGGAGATCAGAAACGGCCCATCCCAGAACCAGGAAAACTTTTCAAGGTCGCGCTGCAAATGGTGCAGGTCTCCAAAGATATTCATCGAAATCAGGTCGAGCCCAGTTACCTTAAACCGGATATTATAAAGACAGCGCCTGTTGAAATTGATCAATGCAGTGGTCACCGGATGATCGGGATCTTCCCTGTGGATCATTTCCAGCAAATGATTATAGGCTTTGTAAAAGCGGTTGTACTGCGGTTTATAGGGGAAGTCGATTTCATTGCCCAGGCACCACATCAGCAATGCGGGGTGCGATTTATACCGGTTTACCACATTCCTGAAGGCGTCATATTGCGCCGCTACTCTGGCCGTATCATCATAATAATCTGAAAAACCGCTTACCGGCATCGGGAAGCCTGCTATTACTGCAATATGATTGGCATAGGCATCATCCAGGAGCTGGCCGAGGCGCAGGGTATCCCAGGTGCGGATGGTATTGCCCCCGGCGGCATGCAGTGCTGCGAAATTTTCCGTGCCGGCAGCTCCTTTTATCAGGAAGGGCTGGCCATCCCGGTAAAGCATGTATTGCTTCCCTTCTTTGATTATATACACTTTACCCTTACGCAATGGCGCCGGGGATGATACGCAACCGGTAAGAACGGTGCACAGCGCAACATGAAAACAGATCTTCTTAAACATTCACCAGGTATATAATGTATCACAACAGCTGGCCGAATATAGGACAAAATCATTTACTTTTTTTTCTATAATTTTAATCACCTGGTATCATAACCGGTTGATCATCTTCCAAAATAAAAGAAATCAAAAGCAATTACTTTTTTCCGTGAAACCATAATAAAAGAAACTAAAGATGATATTGCGTAAAGTATTCACCGGTGCGGCGCTCTGCAGCATGTTGTTTTTTTCGGCCAATGTATCCGCACAATCAGAAAAGCCAGGCGTAACAGATATCACTTTCCACCTGCTCACCTGGGTGAAACACCTGGATGGCGGGCTCGATAAATACTTTAAAAAAGAGAAAGGGGAACAACTGAACCAGCAGCTGGAATTCCTGAAACAGGGATTGAATGATTATAAGAAAGCAAGAAAAACGCTTGCAGACAGCTTGTTCCGCAACAACATAGCTCCCGGTAAAAAAGATGAGCGCAACCTGGAAACGCTGAAAGAAAAAATGAGCTTTGTAATGGAAAAGCTGCGCGGGGTTACAGATCTCGTGAACCCTGAATTACAGGCGGAAGGGGATAAGCTGAACGAAGAAATTTACAATGCTTTATACAGCGATCAGCCAAAATATTTATCTTACCTGGAAGCCTTCCTCGGCGGCCTGGAGGTCACTAAAAAAGACCTGGCGCTGGATGGCAGTACAGCTTATACACGGCTGGAAGAATCTGTAAATATCATTTCAACGCTGGAAAGTAAGATTAACAGGAAGATGGGGCAATGACCTCACAATCCTTTCCCCTTGCTTACCCAACCATTATTTTTAATGCTAAAGCGATACGGGAGATAAGCGTCTTCCCCGGCGTATTGCACGCCTACACGGGTGGATACGGTGATGTCTTCATCTGTAATATCCTGTCCTGTTTCAATCCATACTTTTTTACCGGTAAGACTTTCCCCGTTCAATGCCGCATCAATGCCCATTGCCTTGCACAGGCTGCCCGGGCCAGCGGTAAGTTTGGCGGAAGGCTTGTTGTTATAACGGCGCTGCATCATATCAATACCGTCTACCGGCTGTAATGCCCTGATCAAAACGGCATGGGGCGTGTCTTCCACATTGGTAACTACATTAAAGAGATAGTGGATGCCATAGCAAAGATATACATAAGCAAATCCGCCTGACCGGTACATTACTTCCGTGCGTTTGGTCCGGCGGTTGTTCCAGGCATGTGAGGCCCTGTCGCCAACACCTGCATAAGCCTCCGTTTCCACGATCATACCGGCGGTACGGACGCCGTTAATATCCGTTACCAGTATTTTGCCCAGTAATTGTTTCGCAATAGCAGTCACATCGTGCTGTTGGTAAAATGTTTTTTTTAATTTCGCCATGCTGAAAATAAATATCCCCCGTTTTGATAAATGAAATTATGTTATTTGCATTATTATAATCAGCCTTATTATGTCAGCCATCCACCTATATTCGGACAATGAACTGCTTGATTTGATGAAATCAGGCGATGGCGCTGCGTTTGACGAAATCTATCAACGGTATTGGAATATTCTTTTTAAATCGGCCTGGTATCTTTTGCAGGACAAAGCCGCCTGCATGGATGTGGTGCAGGATGTATTTGTATGGCTATGGGAGCACCGCGATCATGTGGTGCTTACCACGTTGCGGGGCTACCTGGTAATGGCTGTACGTTACAAAGCGGCCAACTATCTCAGGAACAGCAAGGTCCGCGCCGCCTTTGTTGCAGAAAACGCCGCTCTTGAAACAGATGGCGCCAGCGAAGAATGGATGCTGGAGCTCAAAGAGCTGAAAGCCGTGATAGCAGGCTTTACAAACGCCCTTCCATCCCGGTGCAGGGAGGTATTTTACCTGAGCCGGCATGAGCATCTTTCCAACCGTGAGATAGCCTCCCGGCTGGGCATCTCCGAAAAAACAGTAGAAAACCAGATCACTACCGCACTCAAAAAGCTACGGGTACGACTAGGCAGTATGTCGCTGCTGATGTAACCTGAAAATTTTTTTTCCATCACATAGGGGATGTGTTTTACTGAAGTGCCATATGGATATAAGCACCGGTATGGACCAGGAAAAACTACGGCAATTATCAGCGAAAATAAGCGACGGCACTGCATCCGACGAGGAAATTGCATGGTACCACCGCTATTGCCTGGCCGCTGAGCAGGCGGCAAAGGCATCGGGAGCAAATATTCCTGATGATGAAGATACCCGTGCGGAAATGTACCGGCAGATCCGTGGCCGGATCAAAGGGAAAAAGGAGAGGCTCCCCTTAAAATACCGGTATGCAGCTGCAGCAGCGCTTACGGGAGCATTGGCCGCCACTGCGTTTTTGTACCGCCCGGCCACCCATAAAAGCCAGCCGGCAGTTGTTGCCGCTGCTTCACAAAATATACCCGCAGGTGGTAACAAGGCCGTTCTCACGCTGGCCAATGGCAAAGAAATAATGCTCAGCGATGCAGGCGCCGGCGATATCGTAAAACAGGCGGGCCTCCGTATTTACAAAACTTCCGCCGGTGAAATTGTATATGAGGCCACCGCTACGGGAAATGTATCGGATACCGGTATCAACCGCATTACTACTCCCCGGGGAGGGCAATACAGCGTTGTGCTCCCGGATGGCAGCAAAGTATGGCTGAATGCCGCTTCCTCCCTCAGTTACCCCGTTAACTTCTCCGCCAGGGAACGCAGGGTAATGCTCCAGGGCGAGGCCTATTTTGAGATCGCCAGGAATGCCGGCAGGGCTTTTAAAGTAGTTACCGCTACCCAGACAGTAGAAGTACTGGGCACTCATTTTAATGTAGATGCCTATAGCGATAATGCGATGGTACGCACCACGCTTCTTGAAGGAAGCGTAAAAGTAGTTACCGCACCCGGCACGCAATTAATGCTGAAGCCCGGAGAGCAGGCCCGTTTCAATAACCAGACAGGCGCGTTGCAGAAAAGCAATGTGAGCGAGGAAGATGTGATTGCCTGGAAAAACGGCTATTTTATTTTTAATGATACCTGGCTTACAGATGTATTATTACAGCTGTCGCGCTGGTATGATGTACAGGTAGACCAGGCCACCATTCCCAGGATCCGCTATAGCGGATCCATACCACGACAAAAAACTTTACAGGAAGTATTGGCGATGCTTGAATTTACAGGCAACCGGCATTTTGAAATAGTGAACAGAACAATCAAAGTAAAATAACAAAGCCAAAATCAGGAGGACCACCAAAAAAGAAAACCGGTTATGCGTCCAACATAACCGGCGGTAAATCAGGTAAAATCAGTTACCAAACGAGCATTTAGTAAACTATTCATTCACCTAATCAAGCAAATGTATGTATTTCAGAAATTCATACAAGGGAATGTTTTGCCCTGTGCCTGGCAGTATTCCCTTTACTCCACGTCTAACTAAATTACTGATCGTCATGAAGCTGACTTTCTTTTTATTCATCACCGCCTTACAGGTGTCGGCCACGGCTTATTCGCAGCAGGTGTCGCTGAAACTGGACCATGGCTCCCTGAAAGCGGTGTTCTCGGAAATCAGGAGGCAAACGGGATATCATGTGTTATTCAGTACCGAGCTGCTGGAAAAAGCTTCGCCGGTAACCATGAATGTAAAAGATGCATCCATTGAAGAAGTGCTGGCAGCGGCGCTTTACGGGCAGCCTTTATCATACAGGATAGAAGACCGGCAGATCCTGATCGGTAATAAACAAATGCCTGTCCCGGGTGGGCAGCCATCGGCAAAGGTGCCTGTTAAAGGAACGGTGACCGACGACAAAGGACATCCTGTTCCCGGCGCCAGCATCCTGGAAAAAGGTACATCCAACGGTACCATCACCAACGAACAGGGAGAATTTTCCCTGAATGTGCAAAGCAATGACGCCATCCTCATTATCCGGTCTATCGGCTATGTGCACCAGGAAGTGAAAGCGGCCGGCATGGTAAAAATTGTATTGAAGGAAGACCTTTCCGCGATGAGTGAAGTAGTAGTGGTGGGATATGGCGCACAGAAGAAAGCCAATCTCACTGGTGCGGTAAGCACGGTGAAAATGGATGAAGTGCTGGGCGATAGGCCCGTAAGCTCCGCCTCACAGGCGCTGCAGGGCGCCGTTCCCGGCTTGCAGGTAACATTTGGCACCGGTCAGCCTGGCGCCTCCACAGCGCTTAATATCCGCGGGTTCACCTCTATCAACGGCGGATCGCCGCTGGTGCTGGTCGACAATGTGCCGATGGATATAGATGATGTAAATCCCAAAGACATCGATAATGTAACCGTACTGAAAGATGCCGCCGCTGCTTCTATTTACGGGGCCAGGGCCGCTTTTGGCGTGATCCTCGTCACCACTAAAAAAGGGAAAAAGAATCAACCCATCAAATTCAATTATTCCGCCAACTTCACCTCCAATACGCCTACCACCTTACCTAAAAAAGCAACGCCGCTGGAACTGGTAAGCGCACTGAAAGACTTTGGCACCAATTCCTACTGGACCGGCCAGAATGTAAACACCTGGCTGGATCTGCTGAACGATTACCAGCAGAACCCCGGTAAATATCCTGATGGCAGCGCTACCGTTAACGGGTTGAAATATCCCCTTGCGCAAACAGATCTCTATGGCGATCTTTTTACGCGCGGTTTTGAACAGATGCATAACTTCTCCTTCGGAGGCGGCTCGGAGAAAACAACTTACCGCGTTTCCGGCGGGTATACCGGGGAAGATGGGATACTTGTTACCAACAAGGATAAATACACCCGCTACAACCTGAACACATTTGTTAGTTCCGATCTCACCAAAAATCTTAATGCCAGTGTAAATATTTTTTACAAAAACGGTAAGCGTACAACTCCCGCTAATTTCGGCGGCCTCTTTTATAATGCCATCACCTACAGCTCCTATATGCCTACCGGTTATGGTACGGCGCCCAACGGGGATGTATTGCCCTATAACACACCTAACAATGTTGTGAAAGTGGAACCGGTGAATACCACCACCGGCGATGATCTCCGCCTGTTCGGAAAACTGGAGTATAACCCGCTTAACGGTCTGAAAGTAACTGCCGAATATACTTTCAATAAAAGCAACAGTGACGACCGCGATATCCAGGATAAAAATGAATACATCAACGCGGCTACCTACGACCGGCAGTTTCTCAACAACAATACCCGCTATACCCGCGCCAATGAGCAAGTTACCTACCAGGCGCTGAACGTGTATGCCAACTATACCAAAGCATTTGATAACCATCACCTGAACTTCCTGCTGGGCACCAACCAGGAAAGCAGCAAACAGGAAAAATTCTCTGTTAACCGCCTCGATATCCTGAGCCCCCAGGTACCTTCGTTATCTACCAGCACCGGTACTATTGCGGGAGATGACGGCTTTGGAGAGTACGCCATTTCCGGGTACTTTGGCAGGATCAACTACGACTATAAAAATAAATATATGCTGGAAGTGAACGGCCGCTTTGACGGCTCCAGCCGTTTCGCCCCGGGCCAGCGCTTCGGCTTCTTCCCTTCGGTTTCCGCAGGATGGAATGTAAGTGAAGAATCTTTCATGAAATCATTGTCCAACACTGTTTCTCTTTTTAAACTCAGGGGATCTTTTGGAGAGATAGGCAACCAGGTAGTGTTTATGAAAAATAAAGATGATGTAAGCGTGCCTAACTATTATCCGTATGTACCAGGTATGGAGCCGTACAACGCCGCCTGGACAGACCCCGCCACCAACATCAGGTATGTATCCCTTACCACGCCCGCACTGGTGAGCGCCAGCTTTACCTGGGAAACAGTACGTACTCTCAATTTCGGTACGGACATCAGTTTGCTGAGAGGCCGCCTTAATACTACGTTCGACTGGTTCCGCCGCAGCACCCTGAATATGCTGGCTCCCGGTGCTGAATTGCCTGCCATTCTCGGGGCCGCGGCGCCGCTGCAGAATGTGGCCGACCTCCAGTCGAAAGGATGGGAACTGGAAATGTCGTGGAAAGACAGGATAAAAGACGTGAGCTATTCCATCGGGTTCAACCTGTCCGACAGCCGCGCTTATATCACCCGTTATAACAACCCCGCCGGATTGCTTAACATTAATGGTTCCGGGCAGCTGACCAATTATTATGTAGGGCAGGAAATAGGGGAGATATGGGGTTATGTTACCAAAGGATATTTTACGGCAGATGATTTCGAGAAAGGCTCTCTTGATGCCAACCTGCAAAAGGGTACCTTACTTCCAGGCATAGCAGGGTTTAAAGGTGTACAGCAGAACCCTGGCGATATCCGTTATGAAGATCTGAACGGCGATCATGTCATCTTCACAGGAAATAATACTTTATCTGATCCGGGCGACCGTAAAGTGATCGGTAATGCAAGACGCAGGTTCCAGTTTGGCATATTTGGTAATGCTTCCTATAAAAATTTTGATCTCTCTTTCTTCCTGCAGGGAGTAGGTAAAAGAGATATGTGGATCAGCAACCAGCTCTACTGGCCCTACCTGAACCAGTTTGGTACCTTGTATAAGCACAACCTCGATTACTGGACGCCTTCCAATCCCAATGGCTTTTACCCGAGAAGCTATCCCGATGCCGCCGGCAGCACCGGTACCAGCCGGAATGTGCAAACCAAATATATGTCGGATGGCGCTTACCTCCGTGTGAAAAACATCACGCTGGGATATGCCGTACCAAAGGCATGGCTGAAACGCATCTTCATTAACAATATCCGCTTATTCGTTTCCGGGGAAAATCTTTTCACCTTCGATCACCTGCCCGATGGTATGGATGCAGAAGCGGATATCGTAAGCGATGGCGGTATTTATCCGTTCATGAAGAAATACAGTTTTGGTGTTAACGTAAACTTCTAACCCGAAAAAAAAAGATGATGAAACGTATTATATATATCCTCATAGCGGCATTGCTGGCCCAGGGCTGTAGCAGCAAACTGGACCTGCAGCCAAAGGATCAGCTTACAGAAAAAACAACCTTTACAAAATACGATAACATCAAGGCATACGCGTGGCAGTTCTACGAAGTGTTCCCGGGGTATTCCGCCGAGTATGTGAACAAGGAGTATGATGCCGACCTGTTCCTGAACGCTAATCCAAACGGCGAATCCAACTGGATCTGGCAAAGGATCGTGATCCCTTCCAGTTCCAATGATTATACGGATCCTTACAACAGGATCAGGGCAGTGAA
>NZ_DATCRD010000010.1:0-31839 GCF_036569185.1 Chitinophaga sp. | reverse complement strand
GCGGGACTTTAACCGAAGCCAATGCGTTCCTGGCAACCATTGCGCCAAGGCGCAGCAGTCGCTGGGGATCGAGGTCGGCGTATTCGCTGGCAAGCATCGCCTGGTATTCAAAAAAATGCTGTGTTCTACCCATAGTATATGCTTCAATTTATATGCTTTAACGCGCTTATACTGATCTGGATCATTGACAATTCCGCTTTTAGCAATCCTTAATGATATTTATTTGCTGTTAGGATAAAGCGGGTGCACCTTGCTGGCAATTACTCATTTATCGCTTATCCTGAGCAGGTTGATATAATCTGCATAAGTTCTGTCGCGGTAATATATCTCAATCTTTGCCTGGGCAGCGCTTCCCGCAACATCGATAGAAACGATTTTGCCAGTACCGTTAATTTTTTTCCCCAGTGTGAATTTACTTAAATAATCGGAGATGCTCCAGATAACAACTTTCCCTGTTTCTTCATTGCGGAACCGGAGATCGGCCTGCTTATGAAATGCGCTCGTCAGACGAGCCGTATCCCCATTATTTCTGTTATTAAGGCTTATACGGATCAATCCCTCATCGGCCTGTTTTCCCTGAGCGCGGAGAATGCCTGAAGATGTAATCAGGAAGATAATAAAAAATCTTTTTCATAAACAGCAAATGGAGAGACAAGTAATAAGTATATAGGTTTTACGATGTTCATTTCACTGGTTAAGGCTTGGGGCAGCTGTGATCTTATTCTTTTTATCATACCAAATAATAAACATTACCCAAACCACCAGTAATACAGCGATCAATAACAGCTCTGTTTCATGCAGCCCGTTCCGGAAAAAGTTGTTGAGAGAATGAACGCCTGCAACAGCCAGCAGGGAAGCCGTTTTATCATATACTTTCCCGATGCCCCAGGTGCCCAGGAAAATGATCCCTAAGAAAATAAGGTTATTGGTATTTACATCAAAGTTCAGATGCCAGCTAAACCAAAGGATCGTGATCAGGATGATAGTATAAATTTTCGGAAGTGGTTTTAGCTGTTGCTGCAAAAAGCCGCGCCAGCCGATTTCTTCCAATAACCCATATACTAAAACGGTAAACATTAATATGATAGGAAACCGCCCACTCTGTAAATAATAAACTGATGCGATTAATGTGGCCGGCAAGATCCAATATACCACAAAAGGCAGCAGGAGATTTTTGTAAATTCCTTTTAAAGAAAGCCCTGATGGAATTTGAAAGAGGGTAAAAGCTGCGATAGCGCCAACCGTTGGCCCGATGCCGCGCAATAGGATTTTCAGGTACTCGTTGTTTACCTGGTCCAATAAGTGGGTCTTAGTGGCCCCAAACCTGAAAGCTACCGCAATGATATAGAATAAAATAATTGCCTGGATATTGATCTTGCTTTTCATAAAAAGACCTGAAGTTATAAGAAAGGCAGGAATATAAAATTGACTTTGGGTAAGTTTTACCTTTCTGTAACTCTTTTTCGGATGCGGCTTAAACTCTCTGCTGTTAAGCCCAGGTAGGAGGCGACGATTTTAAGTGGGGTACGCTGAAATATTTCGGGTCGTTCTTTAATAAGCTGAAGATATCGCTCCTGGGGATTTTGTGTCAGAAGATTGATCTGCTGTTGTTGCTTTCTTACATATAAAATTTCAGCAACGGCCTTACCGATCCGCAGCCCAACCTTGTTTGCTGCATAGAGTACATTCAAATCGTTATAACAGATAGACCATAGAACGGTATTCTCCAATGCTTCAGTTTTAATAATAGTGGGCTGCTGGTTCAAAAAGGAAAGATAGTCGCTCATAAAGCTGTGTTCATACAACAGGTTGATGCATATATCCTTGTTGCCATTCCATACAAACAGACCTACTGAACCTTTCACAATGATGTTCAGGTATTTTTCTATCGTATTGTAATCCTTAATGACCTCTGATTTGGAAAATTTCCGAACCTGGATCTTTCCCGAAAACCCCCTCCATATCTTTATATCAGCTTTATAATACGGTGCAAATACTTTTTCTACGTCTTCTGCGGATGGATGATGGTCGATGTACATTTTTTGAGAATAATCGATAGATTAATAATAAAACCATTGAAGCATTGGTAATTATCCAACTTGTTAAGTTTAAAGATAATGTGTCGAATTTCAAAATAAAAATTGATGGTCTGGAGGAGAAATTAATTGCAGGAGGAATAGATGCAGAACTGTTTAAAAAGTGGAACGGCAAATCAGCAACAGAAGTTGAATCATTGGCGGAAGAAAAGAACGGCTATTTTGATCGATCGGAAAAGAGGCTTCCTGCTTTTACGCAGTCTTTGATCATAACCGATTGAAATTAAAGAAAATGGACGCTTCAGCCGGGCCGGGAGCCGAACCTGTACGGTCCCTGCAACCCCACAGGATTTGAAAGCAGATCGTTATAATGAACAGAGGTGCTACCCTAAAAGCAATACCCATCTTGCAGGCGGCCTCTTCATCTGCCAGCGTTTCAGGTTCAGCCCCATTGATACCATCCTGGCCCCGGCAACCCAATTGATAGCTAAGCCCGGGAAATTACTATCTGATCTGCCGGAGAAAGATATTATGTTATGAGCCAAAGGCTACTACTAACTCTGTGAAATTTTTAATAACATTGTGGCTAATTCGGATCAATCAACTTATTAATTGTCAGGTATTAAACATAACAGTGACCGCCAACTGCTGTTGCAGATCTCTGAAGGGGATGAGCAGGCGTTTGCTATGCTTGTGAAAGCGTATTCCGGCCTTCTTTTTACATACCTGGTCAAGATTACCAAAGATCAGGATATAGCTTCCGACGTGGTACAGGAAATTTTTACCCAGCTATGGCTAACAAGGGAATCGCTGAGAGAAGTGGAAAGCTTTCGTTCCTGGTTATTCGTAATCTCGAGGCATCATGCAGTCAGGATGTTGAAGAACATCGACAGAGAGTACAAAAAGCGGGAGGAGTGGCATCAAATTACACAAACTGCGGCCGACGGCCTGGAGGCGCAGGACGAGGCCTCTTTAAAGGATGCGTACGATATATTGGTGAAAAATGCGGTAGACAGGCTCCCGCCGCAGCAAAAGAAGGTTTGGATGCTTGCCCGGTTAGAAGGGAAAAAATATGCCGAAATAGCAGAGGAAATGCAGATTAGCCGGGAAACCGTAAAAAAATACCTCCAGATTGCCTCCTCATCTATCGTTGATTACATCCGGAATAATGGCCTGCCAGTCATAATTTCGTTCCTGATTATAAAATTGTAAATTTTTTTTCCATTGGAATACCCCCTTTTTTACAGAAGTTTTCTCCTAAGATAAAGATAGATCATATCCGTTGAGATAAATTGATTGACTGTGAATAGCAGACTACAGCAACTATTGGAACGATGGTCAGATGACCGGTTTACCGAAGCAGAAAGACAGGAGCTTATTGATATGTTGCAATCGGCTTCTACTGAACAGGAAATTATTCCTGTGCTGGAGGACATGTGGGAAAAAATACAGGATGAAGGCCTCTTTAGTGAAGCGCAACAGCAAACGATGATCAAAAATATCCTGGATCGCTATCCTGGAAGAGAGTTCCCTGTTGATAAGGAAACAGGAAAGGATATGCATGTTGTTCACAGGAATCCGTTCATACGGAAATGGAGCTGGGCGGTAGCGTCTTCTGCGGCATTGATCATTGGTGTTGGTATTTATTATTTATATCACAAAAAACAAGTGGAAACCCCAACTGGTGTTGTGCAGTCGGTAACAAATGGTCAGCAGGGGAAAAGTAGCGTTTTACTTACCTTATCAGACGGATCACAGGTACTTTTGGATACTGTTAAAAATGGCCGGATAACATTACAGGGAGGAACAGTTGCCAAAGTCACCAATGGGGTATTTGAGTACGAAAGAACAGGTTCAGAAGTTCAGTATAATATAGTATCTACACCGAAGGGAAAGCAGTTCCAGCTTAGATTGTCAGATGGAACCAGCGTGTGGTTGAACGCGGAAAGCTCCATTAAATACCCGGTAGCATTTACGGGTAAGGAAAGACTTATTAGTGTTACAGGAGAAGTGTATATGGAGGTAGCTCAGAATCCTTCCGTTCCTTTCAGGGTCAGTGTTAGCGGCGGAACTTCTGTTGAAGTGCTCGGAACAAGTTTTAACGTGAACGCATATGATAATGAACAATCCGTTCGAACCACGCTGCTCGATGGAGCGATACGGGTTGCAATGAAAGGATCAGAAAGGGCAACCTACAAACTGCTCAAGCCCGGACAACAGGCGCTTACTACCACCGGAAACAGGCCTATCCAGGTTTTTGACGACGTAAATGCAGTTTCGGTTATTGCCTGGAAAAATGGCGTCTTTGACTTTGATGATGTTCCGCTGGAGGAGGCTATGCGGCAACTTGCAAGGTGGTATGATATCGAAGTAATTTATCAGCAAACAATTCCGAAGGTACAGCTGGGCGGCACTATTAAGAGGAGTCTTCCCTTTACCGATGTGCTGTATTTTCTGAGCAACGTGGGACTTCACTACAAACTGGAAGGAAACAGGAAATTAATTATACTTCCCTGATGACTATTGACTAATCATTCATCAGGCGTTATTGATAACATATTGAGCAGGCCGCTTAATAAAAAACAGGCATGCCGGGATTTCCGGTAATGATCTGGTATGTAAATAAAGCACTTTGTTCGGGATCAACTACAAAACCAACCAAAATTATTTAGAAAGTATGCGTTTTTCTGCTTTAAACCAGCCGTGGAGGCTCGGATTAGCCTGGCGTGGCTTCTCTTGCCGTCCGGTATCAACCAAAATACGGTTCACGATGAAACTAACATTTATTTTATTAACTGTTGTCTTAGTTCAGGCACAAGCCATAGGGCTGGCGCAATCTATCACTGCCAAACTACACAAAGAGCCTTTGCGTAATGTGTTTAAAATTATTGAGAAACAGACGGGAGCAACTGTTTTTTATAATGATGAACATATTAAGAATGCGCATCCGGTGACTATCGATGCACAGCAGATGCCATTAAATGATTTCCTTACCGCCATTTTGAAACCGGAGAAACTTGATTTCGAGATAAAGAAGGGTAATGTGGTAGTGATGCGCAGAGATATTGACGCATCAGGGAAAAATGGAAATTTATCTGTTGCTGAGGAGTCTAAAACAAAAATCACGGGATCAATTACTGACTCTGATAAAAATCCTCTGCCCGGGGCTACTATCCGTATTAAAGGTAGCCAGGTGGTAGCAGTGAGCGATGAAAAGGGAATGTTTCATATAGAAGCGGAAAAAGGCGCAGTGCTGATAATAAGCTTCATAGGATTCAATGAAAAAGAGGTGAAGGTGAACAATTCAGAAATGATTTCGGTTATTCTGGTGCCTTCGGAACAAAAGCTGGGATCTATTGAAATTGTTTCTACAGGTTATCAGAATATCACCAGGGAACGAAATACAGGGGCGGTAGCAAAAGTAGACATGGGCACTGTTGCCAGCAGATCCAGCAGTACCAATATTCTCCAAAGACTGGATGGGCTTGTACCCGGCCTGGTGGTAAACAATTCGCCGGGTGGAGAGCCGTTGCTGGTTCGGGGTCTGACTTCCCTCAACTCCACCAGGTCGCCATTGATCGTGGTGGACGGCGTGGAATTACCGGGTGACAATACCAGTGATGCATCCAAAAATAACATTCTGAATAACTCCAACCCCATCGCCAACATCAATCCGCAGGATATTGAGGATATAACTGTTCTGAAAGATGCCTCCGCAGCTTCTATCTGGGGCGCAAAAGCGGCGAATGGGGTAATTGTTATTACTACCAAAAAGGGTAAAACAGGACAAAAACTGCGGGTCGATTACGATGGTTATTATAATTTCCAGGGAAAACCGGATCTGTCCTATATCCCAAAAATGAATAGCAGGGATTTTATCGCTACCGCAAAAGAAATCTTTCCTCAATTTGCGCCTTATTATAGCTGGAATACAGTACAGACCCTGGCTCCGGTTCCCCCGCACCTGCAGATTCAATATGATGCGTACCGGGGGCTCATCACCGGTGCACAGGCAAATAAGGCCCTGGATAGTTTGGCTGCCATCGATAACAGGAGTGAAATTTCCAGTATTTTTTACAGGAATGCAGCCTCAACAAATCATACGGTTTCCCTTTCAGGGGGCGGCGACATTTACAGTTTTTATGGATCGCTGAGTTATACCGGTATTCAAAGCAGCACACCAGGTGAACGCAACAATTCGTATAAGGTGAATATCAGACAGGACTTCAATTTCAATAAGAGATTGCAGTTATCGGTAGTCACTGATCTTACCAATACAGTAGCAAGTACTTCAAATCTGGGTATAGGAGTGATGGCCCCGGATGTTTCCATCGTACCTTATCAGCGGTTCCGCGATAATGCAGGAAATCCGCTGGCAGTGAATTTCCTGGGAAATTACAGCGATTCTCTCAGGCTTGATTATGCTGCCAGGAGCCGGGTTAACCTGGACTACGTTCCGATTGATGAATTTAACAGGGGATATTCAAAGAGTAGCAATATAGCCGGAAGAGTAGTGGGAAGCGCAAAATTACAATTGCTGAAAGGGCTTCGCTTTGAAGGTACTTACGGTTACCAGACATTTGCAAGAAACAACCGGACAGTTCAGTACCAGGAGAGTTACGCGGTAAGGGACCAGCTGGTAGGTTTTACACAGGCGCCAACTGTAAACAGCACACCCAGGTATTGGTTGCCAAAGGATGGAGGGATGCTCTATGTAAACAATGCGTCTCAGAAAAACTGGACGGTAAGAAATCAGCTGATATTTGATCGGAACTGGGATCCGCACCAGCTGACGGTAATGGCAGGACAGGAAGCTACAAGTTCCACACCATTGACATCATCCGCTACCTACTATGGATGGGATGATCAGTTGCAGGTTTCCCGCCCGGTAAATATTGATACGCTCATGAAGGGGATTACCGGAACGGTATCCGGCCAGCTGGGAAGAGTGTTACGATCAAATAATGTGGGTGGAGGAGAAGGAGCTATCGCAAGAACCACCTCTTACTATTCTACATTGGGATACATGTACCAATGGAAGTATGCACTGAATGCGAGTTGGAGGATTGATGAGAGCAATTTATTCGGCCTTGCCAAATCTGCTCAGAACAGGCCCGTTTATAGCATAGGCGGTAAATGGTTGATGAACAGGGAAGACTTCATGAAATCATTTACATGGCTGGACCGGCTCCACCTGAGATTCACCTATGGCATAACAGGTAATGCACCCAAGCCTGCCCAGGCAGCATCATTCGATATCCTGCAATCCTCATCGAACGTAAACTATGTAACCGGAGTTGGTTTGGTTATCGGAACTCCCGGTAACGACAAGCTTACCTGGGAGGGAACCACCGTTTATAACGCAGGGCTGGACTTTACAGTGCTCGGCGGCAGATTGGGCGGTTCGATAGACGGATATATAAAAAAGACCAGTAACCTGATCGGCTCATTGATGACGGCACCGCTGACCGGATATGCAACTGTTATCGGTAATTACGGAGATCTCGAAAATAAAGGGTTTGAGTTTAGTCTGACTTCACTGAATGTCATTTCCCGGGATTTCAACTGGAATACGGTCCTGAACTTCTCGTACAACAAAAATAAGATAACAAGGATGGCAACAGCAACCGCCATCACAACCGGTACAGGAATGATTGGAACACCCTTCGTGGAAGGTAAACCTGCATACGCTGTATTTGAATTCATCAATGGCGGGCTTAATGCTGCAGGAGATCCACAGATCATCCAGGCCGACGGAAAAATACTGTCTGATAAAAATGGCTCCAAGCCGGAAGACGTTCATTTGGCGGGAACTTCTCAACCTATTGCGACAGGTGGATTATTCAACACATTTTATTACAGGCGGTTTCAATTGGGAATTAATATCAGCTTTAACTTAGGACATGTATTGTTCCGTGATTTTAATAATTTTTGGCAGGATCCCCTTTATCAGAACACGCTTCAACCTGAATTTGCTAATCGCTGGAAGGCGCCGGGGGATGAAAATAAAACCAATATTCCCAGGTATGCCTATAACTCTACCATCGACAACGGCAGAAATATCTGGTACTACACCTACTCCAACCTGAATTCATTTGACGCGTCTTATGCAAAGATCAGGGAGATCACACTTTCCTATGATGTAGGTAAGACGTTGGTCCGGAGACTGCATGCAGAAGGATTGACTATCAGGGCACAGGTATCCAATCTCATGCTCTGGAAGAAGAACCGCTATGGGATTGATCCGGAGTTTCAGCAGAACCGCTATGGGGTTGACCCGGCGTTTCAATCGTCTGCGAGTGCCAGAAATATCCGTATAGGACAAGGTACATTCACAGTTGGCGCACACCTTACTCTTTAATTAAACCTGCTTAAGATAATGAAATCTATTCATAGCGTATTATTACCCATTCTGTTTATATCGTTGATGCTTCAGACTTCATGCTCCAAAGACTTTTTGGAAATTGAACCCAAAGGCTCCCGTGTGGCAAAAACGACGCTGGACTACGAGCAATTAATGAATGCAGTGAGCCTGCAGGTTTCCTATCCTCCGTCTTTGTATATGGGCGATGAAATGGCAGCCCAGGCAACCTACATGGATGCAGCCCAGATCAGAACGCAAAGACTGTTCAGGTTTGAAGCAAGGGTATACGATGAAGATCAGCTTCCCAATGAAACATGGCCACTGACCAACATTTATACCTTTAATAAGGTCATAAACGAAGTAATGCAGTCAGAGGGTGGAACCGATCAGCAAAAACGTGCCATCCTCGCGGAGGCTAAGGTGGGACGGGCGCTTTGCCATCTTTATTTTCTGAATGATTTTTCGTTGCCTTATAATGCAGCTACTGCTGCTACGGATTTAGGGGTGCCGCTGCTTACAAAGGCAGATGTAACCCAAACAACATTTGTACGGGCTTCTGTACAGGAATGTTATGATTTTATCATAAAGGATTTAACAGATGCCTTGCCAGACCTTGGCCCATTAACGCACAGACGGAAATTTTCCAGGCTGGCGGCAGAATTTATATTGGCCCGTGCTTATCTGTATATGGCAAAGTTCAATGAGGCCAGCACACATGTGGATGCTGCATTCGCGGAGCTTGGCAAAGCTGCAGTACCGCTCACGTTATATGATTATAACGTAGTGCTTGATCCCGATAACGATAATTCATGGTTTCCCGACTTCGGTTTCGGACTTTCAAATTATCCATTGGCTGCCAATAATACACAGGTGATATACAATCTCAGTATGATTAATTTTCAACTGCAACAGGCCAATACCTATGTGTTTTCCCCGGAAACGGCTGCCTTATATGATCCGGCAGATAAACGCCTCGAACTATATTCAGGAATGGAAATGTTCAATCCCGATAAAACCTTTCCGGGGGGAATGAGACGCTACTCCGCATCACTTTTTTCCGGGTTGGAAATCGGCCCTTCATTACCTGATCTCTACCTGATGCGCGCAGAGCTTAAAGCAAGGGCAGGCGACCTTGCAGGGGCAAAGAGCGCTCTCGAAATGCTGCGGTCTAAAAGAATGCCTGCCAATATCGCAACGGTACCCGCAAATATAGCGGCAAGCAAAGAAGCATTGGTTCGCTATATCCTTGATGAACGTATTCGTGAATTCGCCACCTCCGGCATGCGCTGGTGGGATATGCGCCGGCTTTCAGTGGACCCGGTTTACAGCAATACGGTTAAGTACACACATAAACTTTATGACGACGCCGGTAACGTGGTAGCAACCTATACGCTCACGCCCACGAGATTTGCCCTGAAGTTCGGGGAAAGGATGCTGGCCGAGAACAGGGGATTAGTGGAAAATGAATAGAACGGACAACATGCAGTTGTGCCACATTTACGAGGAAATTTCAATCGTAATAATTTAAAATTTTTAATACTGATGAAAATGAAAAAGTTAATCTTGCTGTTGCTGATTTCCGGTTCCGTCTTCGCGCAGCAATCGCCATCCGCGAAGTATAACTTTAAGGATTTTACTGCAATAGTAAACGTGGAAGACCAGGAGAAGCAATACAATGAAATGCTGAAAGCAGATCCAATAGACCCTGCCAGACCATCTACGTATGAGGAATACCGCGCGCAGCTGGCTATGGGATGGCTTACCAAAGGAAACTTTGAACGTTATTGGTATTATAAAAACACCAGTCCGAAATTCAACGTACTTCAATTCCTGTATCTGACTTATGCGCTGGACAACCTCTTTGATGCAAATACCAATCCGCGCGAAGTGGAAAAGGTGTCAGCCGGGATATTGGAAGATCTGAACACAGGAGCATTGAAAGATGGAATTGGCAGAACGCAGTCCGTTTTGGAGATAAATGCTGCAACTAATGCCCAACTGGGAAATACAGAGAAGGCGTTACAGTTATTGGCGAAATCTTCAGAAGTAAAAGACGGTATGCGCGAAATGCATTATTTCAAAGATGCAAAATCCAATTACCTGAACCGGTATGGCGTAGTGATGCTTGCTGCCGGTAAGTACCAGGTGGCATTCGATACCTTGAGTAAAGCATTCAGGGAAGCGGAGTCAAACCCGGTGATGGTTAATACATTCAGGTTGGTGTATAAAAAGGTAAAAGGTAGCGAAAAAGGATTTGAGGAATATCTTAAATCCCTGAAGGATGAAGCATACCATCACTGTTATAAGGAAGTGGAAAAGACGTACATAGCATCACCGAAAACAACGCTCGACGGTGCAATACCCAGCCAGGGAGGAGATGGTAAAATGTTTACGCTTTTTCACGCCACAAAACCTGTAAAAGAGGTATCGCTGCCGGACCTGGATGGAAAGATGGTTCATCTGAAGGATTATAAGAACAAAGTGCTGGCCCTTGATTTCTGGTCTACCGGATGTACCCCATGCGTAGCTGCCTTCAGCGGATTTGATCGCGTGGTGGCAGACTATAAAAAAGAGGCATTTCAAATGTTTGTGGTAAGCCTGTTTGAAGACAGCGCTACCGTGAAATCTTTCGTGAAGAAAAAAGGGATCACCCTCGATGTTTTACAGGATGAAGAAAACAAGTTCTTTGATGTACAGGGAACGCCCACTAAAATCATATTTGACCCATTGGGTAATATAAGATTCTTTAGTTCTGGTTACGCCGGTTCTACAGACAGGGAGTATTATAAACTGAAGTCCATGGTGGAGATCACAAAATCCAGGTATAAAGGGTAATGCAATTGATAATAACCCGATTTAGAACGAATGTGGCTTTTGCTCCACAAAAAGTATTTATGAGAAGCGTGATTTTTTTGATATTGACCAGCCTGGTAGCTTTGTCCGGCATTGCGCAGGATAACCACCCCGTTTCGTGGAAATTCCGCAGTGACTCCATAGCGCCACTCACGTATAAGATTGCCTTCGTGGCGACTATCAACGAGCCGTTTCATATTTATCCACAGTCTTATGATGGTGGAATGGGAATGCCTACTACCATTACATGGGGAGAAAACCCGAATGTTCAGTTGATAGGAGAGATGGAGGAAAAAGGAGCAGTATCTTCTAACGGGGAAGCTGTGGCTTATTATGCGAAGGGGGTTACGTTTTCACAAACTATCAAACTCAGGGCAGATGAGAAGACAGTATTGCATTTTCGGATCAGGTACATGGCATGCAATAATCAAATGTGTCTTCCTCCTTCATCAAAGGAGTATACGCTGATTGTAAATGATGCTAACGGTGTTGGTGTTACTGCTGAAAAAGAAAAAGTGGAACCAGTACCGGGTATACAGGAAGCAGTACAGTATGAGGACTTTACGCTGCCGGATGTAAAAGGAAAAAAAATCTACACCAAAACAATCATCTCCGGCAACAGGTATACATTCATCGACTTCTGGGCCAGTTGGTGTTCGCCATGCAGAATGCAGGCAAAAGCGCTTGTTCCGCTTTATGCCAGGTATAGGGCCAAAGGACTGGGAGTAATTGGCGTTTCTCTCGATACAGATGCTGCTGCCTGGAAAAAGGCAATAGAGAAGGATGGCTATACCTGGACAAACCTGGCGGACCTGAAGGGATTTGATTCTCCCGTTACTAAAAAATATCAGATTAAAGCTATTCCCAGGAATTTTCTGATCGATAACAAAGGGGTAATTGTTGCCAGGGATCTCCATGGAAAAGAGTTGGAAGCAAAGCTGATGGAACTGTTTAACTAAATGAAAGACGTTCCCCCTTATGGCAACGTAATAATCAATTCATACAGGAATTCGATTTCTGAAACCAAATTAATCCTATTTAAATTGAGAAAGTTAATTATAGCCGGTTTGTCAATAATGTCATTGACAGCTTTTGCCCAGAGTAATAATAAGTTTACTATCAATGGTAAATATGGTACAGGCAACGCTCCTGAAAAGGCATACCTGGAGTATACGATGAAAGGTAAGTCCATCATTGATTCCGTGGGGTTAAGGAATGGCGTTTTCAAATTTGCCGGTGCGGTGCCCGCTTCGCCGGTATCCGCTACATTAACCTTTGATACAAAAGGTGTTGGGAGAACTAACAGCCTTGAACAGATAACCGTTTATCTTGAGCCGGGTAGCATCCATATTAAAACGAATGGAGCTACAGTAGAAGGAGCGCAGGTAACCGGAACGCCCAGGAATAATGATTATAATGATCTTAATAACCTGGTTGATGTCGGCTTATCACAAATGACCGATGAAGACAGGCTATTCATGAAAGGGAAGTTGTCGCCACAGTCAACGCAGGATTACGAGGCCAAAGTGGAAGGCTTTCGGAAGCGGTTTAGTGACATGACCAAAGATGCCTATATGAAGTTCATCCAGTCCCATCCTGCATCAATGCTCAGCTTGGAATTGTTTCCCAAAATCGCTTATGAGCAACGCTATGACGTAGTGAAACCTTTGTTCGATGGTTTATCATTCAAAATTAAAAATAGCAAGGAAGGTAAAAAAGTGGCCGCTAACCTGGATAAAATGAAAGTAACTGCAATAGGGCAATCTGCGCCCGATTTTGAAGTGCCTGATGCAGAAGGAAAGCTGGTTAAACTTTCGTCATTTCGTGGCAAATATGTGTTGGTCGACTTCTGGGCTTCCTGGTGCGGGCCATGCAGGGCAGAGAACCCCAACCTGGTTAAGGTATACAATAAATTCAAGGACCGGAACTTCACAATTGTCGGTATTTCTCTCGATAAGTCTGACAGCAAGGCATTGTGGTTGGCAGCAGTTAAAAATGACGGACTTCCATGGCTTCAGCTTTCTGATCTGAAATTTTGGGATAGTGCCGCTGCGAAATCATATGGCGTCCAGGCAATTCCTCAGAATTTTTTGATCGATCCTGATGGAATTATAATTGGAAAAACATTGTCGGGAAAAGCGTTGGATGAAACATTAAGCGGAATATTTTATCCTGTGCACACGGCTAACTGAGGCAAGGGGGGAGCCTATTGCTGAGTTAAGTTGCATCGCCTTAGACTATCAGATGCCGTATACGATGTCCGGCTTCAGTAGAGGCCGTAATAAATACTATTATTAAGAATTAGGATAAGGCGCTGTGAATAAAAAGATCAATGATCTGGAAGAAAAGGTAATCAACGATGTTATGGAGAACTCCGCCTATAAAAAATGGTTCAGCAAACTTCCGGTGAATGGTCTTTACTGCAAAATGAAATTACAAAGTTGAATGGAAATATAAACCAGCGATGGTTTAAGCAGGAAAATGCTTCATCACATTTGTGCAATATGAAAAACCTGTGTTACAAGCTGGGTGTAAACGCAAAATAAAAAGATGTGGTTCAAACCTATTCTCATATTGAATGGGAGGTACTGGAACCAACTTTGTTACACCGTAATTTAATGACCGGCAACTCGAATATAAACTCAGCGAAGGCTGCTTAACAAAGAGCAGCCTTCGCTGAGTTGGGCCCAAACTCCATATTTACCGTAGAGCAACTCAGAACACCTTGTCGTATCCTGCTTTAATATGTAATTATGAATGTAAATAAGAAAGGGCTGTTCTTTGTAGAACAGCCCTCAGGCAATTCGGGAAGATCTCTTCTTCATAGCGGGAAAAGAGGGTTTGTTTAATCAATTCACGCAAGATTTGGAGGTTTTTGTCAATTTACCGGGGTGACGGAATGTCATTTTTTGCGCCAAACTTCTTTCCATTTTTTAAATTCTGCGGGGCGAATATAATATCGCGCAAAGTTACCGTCATGTAGAGAAAGAAGTTCCGTGTCTACAGTTTCGACAAACTTCCGCTGGTCTGCGATAGGAAGTCTCAATGACTTAGCTTTGATTATCATTGCAGCTTTGTTTGGAGTCATGGCATTCGATACGATCTCCGCAACAAGGGCGCGAATTTCGTCACGGTATTTTAGTCGGAACGGATCGGGTTCACCCAATGACTGACGTAACGCGGCATAACGTAGGGCTGAACGCTCATAAGCCCATATGAATACGTCTTTGAATAGCTCAACACGATTGAGCTCGTACACGCCCAACAAACCTTTGACATACATATCCTCTGGGACATCAACAAACGCCAATGGCGCGAGGTTAAGCCTGTTTAAAGGAATGTTCGCAGCAAGCCGCGACACGCGTTTGTTCACATCATCAAATGGCTGTAAATATGGCAATTGCACCATGATAAAGAAGGCTTGCTCAAAAGGGTCTGTTATTTCCCTTGCCTTTTCCAGCATGATGTCGAACATTTCTTCGATCTGCTGCGGTATCCCTAACGGCGTATACACGGAATTACCGATACCAACCCCGAAGGTCCGCAATCTACCGGATGCGCCGGGGTCCGTCAAAAGGTTGTTGGACAGCAAGGCGTGCAAGTTTGTGATGGTATAGCGGTTAAATCCGATTTCTTCAGCAGATTGCACAATAAATTCGATGGCATCCTTGTGGTTCAGAATCATCTGCGCTTCCATAGCCGATTTATTATCCGCAATCTTGCCTTGGGAAATAAGCTGTTGCGTATCCAGCAAGCTATAAGTGTTTCCTTCAAGGCGGCTTGAGTTCCATGATAAATCAATCAACAGCCTTTGTAGGATTTCCTTTGCGTAGGTTCCTGCAGGCTGGTCTAGTCGTGCTGTTTTTCCCAATTCTATCAACTTGCGTTTTTCATCCGGTGACAGGTAACTATCAACATTCGGACGATATGAAAGCAGAAAATCCAGATTATATCCCACCGGGTGGCGAACGGCAGTAGGCCGGGAAACGGCTGCTAATATTTCTCTTCCTTCATCAGACAGGGGTATTATATCTGCCTCGGCCCCATTGACCGCTTTATTATCTTTTTCTTCTGTAGTTTGGGCAGGTACTTCTGCCAAGCGGTAGAGCATTGCCCGCGTTCTGCCAGAAGTTGTAACGATCCCCTGCTCTACGAGCTTATCCAATCGCCTTAATAAGGTGCGCCGCTCCAGGGCTAAACCTGTTGCTTTTTTAATACCCTCAATGGAAGCCCCATCCTTGAATTTTTCAAGGGCTTTACGGATTACTTCCACTTCCTGATTTATGGTTTCTTGACTAGCTCTCATTACGACACAAAATCTATAATATTTATAACAGGCATTTTAGCGAATATACCGTTTTAATATGGCAATGTCAACGTATTGCGTCACAAAAGGTGTGATTTAGTGTCCTAAAATGTCATTTAATGTCTTAATATGCAGTTTTAGTGTCCTAAATAGTGTTTAGTGTCTTAAATTATACTTTAGTGTCCCAAAGTGCGCTTTATGTCGTAATAATAGGCATTGAGATATAAAACTATAGAATTCCCCATTGTTTGGAACCCGCCCGGGGGAGAAGGAGGCGCCTCCTTCGGTTTGATATTTAAACTTATCAGCGAGGCATAAGCCCCTCGTCGGTGAAAGATTAATAATGCTGTGGGGAACGATAAGGAGGTCCGTCATGCAAATATCCATGAATTTGCCCGCCTCGCAGAGCTTTTAGGTTATAGCGATATTCGCCCAGCTTCCGCATATCCGCTCGGACGGATGGTTAAAAATGCCCACACCAATATAGTACAGGGAGACTGTTTGTATTATGATTTGTTAGAATTCAATAGTATGCCCGGTCGTAAAATGAACGGATAGCTATTCCAATAGCTATAATGAACTATTCTTTTTAAAAGATTATAGTTAAAGTTATATATAGATAGCCTGTCGAATTCTTTATATATTCTCAGTAACTGCTTAGCTTCATTCTGCATAATTCCTAAATTCGCACGATGTTGATAATCGCTTAAATAAGTAGTGTCTCTCTTATCCAAAAAATCTAAATAGCCTATTTCAACAAGATGAAATTTTCTCATTGTCCAATAGTAGGTCTCAATATGTTTTTGAAACTCGTGCTGCACTGCGAAATACTTTTTGCAGTTGTATGTTTGTGTATATGCCGCCAGTACCCCTTTTTCATCGTTTGTTATGGCGCCAATAGTAAAGTATAATTCGATAGGAATAATTACTGTTTTTATCTTTCTAAGTTCAGAACCTACTACAGAGTCTATTTGGATCTCAACGAAAGTGTAAATATCGATGCTACAATCTTTGATGGGGTATCCTTTATTCTCAATAATGATACCTTCTGTCAGACAATTTCCCAGGCTATCTTGTTGATCTGAAACTGTTGTGAAATTAAACCGGGCACTATGCTCGTAAACACTAATCTTATGATCAAAGTCAACTATCTTTTGTTGTTGTTCTGATATAGCTAGCTGTTGTTTTGATATTTTTGTCTGTTGGTATGTTAGGTATGTTACAAAACCAATTGAGATAAAAATTTCCAATAGCACTTTAGGTCTGTTGATACCAATGCCTTTGATCCAATTCACCAAATGATGAAATCGTACAATTATTCTTCTCATTAACAACTAAGTTAATTTCAATATAATCTTTAAATGCTGAAGAGAACTTTAAGAATGGGTGTTTTTAGTTAAATCATTACTAGAAAAATGAGAAAATCTCATTTTGATTTTGTCTTTCAATAATTTCTGTCAGACGAGATGAAAATTATGTGATTTGAGGAAACTAGTCATTCAACAACTCTGTTATGAAAATGCGGAATAACTCTTAAAAGAGAAAAGGCTTCCAGACAACGTCTAAAAGCCTTTTTCTTCGTAGCGAGATCGGGAGTTGAACCCGAGACCTTTGGGTTATGAATCCAACGCTCTAACCACCTGAGCTACCTCGCCTTATTCTCCGTTTGTACTGCTGTAACCACTATCAGTAGCGACTACTACGCCAAAACGGGAGTGCAAAGATAACGGCTTAAAAATGAAAATTCAAAATGAATCCAACGTTTTTTGCAATTTTTTTTTAAACGGTACCACCCGGAGCCGGCTTATCCCATTTTTTTAATATAGCCTCATCTACAGAACGGATATGTAAATCCCGCTGTGGATAAGGGATTTCAATACCCGCCTGGTTAAGGGCGGTATAAATAAAAGACATCACCTCGTTCTGCAGCCTTCCTGCATTATCGAGGTCCCCCACCCAGAAGTATACCTTGAAATTCACCGCATTATCCCCGAAGTCGGTCAGTTGTATAAAGGGGGCAGGAACAGTGAGTACATCCTTACGACCGGTAAAGGCAGAGCCGATAATTTGGGTAACCTGGTCAATATTACTGCCGTAGTTCACGCCAATCGCTAAGGTTATCCGCTTATTCCGGTTGGTCCTGGTCCAGTTGATCAGCTGTTGTGATATGAGGTCGCCGTTGGGAACAATCACTTCAGAACCGTCATAGGCGCTGATCTTACTGGAACGGATTCCTATCTCCTTTACAACACCGGACCGTGGGCCCAGCTCTATCACATCACCTACTTCTATTGGTTTTTCAAAAGCGAGAATGATACCGGATACCAGGTTGTTCACTATGTTTTGTAAACCAAAACCAATACCCACACCAAGGGCGCCGATGACTATAGTAATTTTGTCCATCGGGATGCCGGAAGCGGCAAATGCCAGCAACACACCTCCGGCCAGTACAGCCAGGCGAAGCAGCAACAGGGCGGAACCGAATTTTGTTTTCTTATTAGGACTGGCACTTTGACCTGTGTTGCCAAACATATAGGCAATCAACTGGGAAGCTACTGTGGCCACCCATATCACCAGTATAAAAATGATGACGCTGCTGAAAGTAAAATCTGAATTACCGAGCTTATGCCGGGAAGACAGAATGTCTTCAATTACTTCGTAAATGATATCATACAAATAAACACTGCGCGATATAATCACCAGCCAGCCTACAAAGGCCAGGATGGTCAGGAAGGTTTTCAGTTTTTTCTGGACCTCCTGGTAATCCATAAAGGAAATGAAGGTGCTGGAATCTTTATTGGCTTCTACCTGCAGGTACACGGCTTCCATCAGTATTTTCACGAGTACAAACAGGCTCAGTGCCATTACAGTGCACACTACGGCTGTAGATCCCATTATTTTGGCGGTGCCTACCCTCGCTAAAATGACCATGAGCAGGGAAAAAGCACTGGTAAGCATAAACAGCATCAATACGGGCCGTGTAAATTTAGGTTGCGCAAAGGTGGTGAGCGACGATTCTTTCAGCAACCGGTTTCCCAGCAGTAACGAAAGAACAGCGCCAATCAGTAATCCCCATTGTTCCGCATAGGTGATTTCAATCAGTAGGTTATTCAGGCTGTAAACAAATAATAGCCCGATCAGCAATAACCAGCTTCTGAATAATGTTTTAGGGAGATGTGTGCGGAAGATAATGCTCAGTGCGATCACATTTAAACCCCAGGTGATTTCTGTAAAAAGGATGGGATAACGTACCGATAGTACAGACGACAATGTGGCTATCAACACAATGGTGCATGACACCGGGTAGCGGTACAGGTACCGCGCATGCTGTAGTATGGTTTCCCCTTCCTGTTCTGTATGATTATGCCGGATGCGTTGAATATTATTGTATACCCACCAGGAAAATAATACTGCCAGTAACAGCCATACAAAAAATACCGGCCATTGTATAGAAAAGAAGATGGCCAGTACCTTGGTACTTTTATGCAACGAGTTTTTCAATACCGGGAAAAATTCAAGCGGATTGATACTGTCGCGGTGAGGCTTCCACAGGTACCTGTAGTCCCGTACAAACATGTTGGAGGCAAATTGCTGCAGGCGGTAATCCATATCCTCATAAAGATTGGAGGCCTCGATGTACCGGTTGGCCACCTGGTTTTGCAGCAGCCCTATCTTAATCAAACTGGCTTTGTTGGCGCTGTCTACCGAACGGAATTTAAGTACCAGGTTGGTCACCTGCCCGAGATAAAATCCGTACAGGTCATCTTCAGCCGGCACGTTCCGCATTGCCGTATCCCCCCGGATAAGCCGGATAGTGTCATTGATATTTTTCAGCTTCTCATAATAGGAAAAAAGCGCCCCTTGCCAGGAGGTGAGCTTTCGCTGCAGCTGTTCCAGCATTACCTTGTTGGTATATATATCATTGATATTGGGAGTACGTCCCAAACTGGCAATATTATACTTCACCAGCGCAAGAGAGGTGTCTGTCAGTGGCAGGCCGGCAACGATCCTCGATGTATCAAACCCACGGCGCAGGGAGCTCATAAGGTCATTCAGTGTAAGGGTGTAACCCTCAATACGGTTGATCAGGATCGACACGGAGGTGTCCGACTTTTTTACCCGGTTGGTATCCTTTGATAGTGCCTGGATACTTTTGCTGATAGTGGCGCTGTCTACAGCTACCAGGTGGATGGTATCGCTCTTCGCTTTACGTTTCCGGCCCTGTGCATCAGCCTTATAACTTCCGGTGGCCAGCACCGTTAGCAGCAGCATTTGCAAAAAACAGGTGTAATTAAGGTGTATCCTGGTCAGCATATTAATTCGTAAAATTGAATGGTTTCTATGGAGGAACATTTTTAATGCCTAAATGTTCCTGAATTTAAAACTTTTAACCCTCCCGGCCGTTAAGTTTTCTGGAAGCCGGTCGCTTTATTTGTCAGGTACCGGAATCCGCAGTATTTTGTATATGATTGGCAAGTCCAATGAAAACTGGCTTATGAACAGAGAAACGCTCGTTGCCTCATTAAGAAAAGACCCTGAACCCTGGGATATTATAGTGATTGGTGGAGGGGCTACCGGCCTCGGGACTGCCCTGGAAGCGGTAACAAGAGGTTACAGAACCCTGCTGCTGGAACAGGTGGATTTTGCAAAATCCACTTCCAGTAAAAGCACAAAGCTGGTACACGGAGGCGTACGGTACCTCGCACAGGGCGATGTGTCGCTGGTAAGGGAAGCCAGTGTGGAACGGGGACTGCTGGCTGCCAATGCGCCCCATCTGGTGCGTAACCTTGCTTTTGTTATTCCTACTTTTAACTTATGGGAGAATCTGAAGTACACCATTGGCCTCAAAATGTACGACTGGCTGGCCGGGCGACTTAGTCTTGGTAAATCAGTGCATATTTCCAGGTCAGCCACACTGGAGCGCCTGTCTACACTTAAACAGGACAAGCTCGCCGGAGGTGTGTTATATCATGATGGCCAATTTGATGATTCCCGCCTGGCCATCAACCTGGCTCAATCTATTTCAGACAACGGAGGTACTGTATTGAATTATATGAGGGTGACCGGTTTGCGGAAAGATGAACAGGGAAATATCAGCGGGCTAACGGTGAAGGATACACTGGACGGAGGGGAGGAAATTTATCTCAATACACGGGCGGTGATCAATGCTACCGGCGTATTTGCAGATGATGTGCTGGAAATGGATAACCCGGCCGCGCCCAGATCCATTGCTGCCAGCCAGGGAGTGCACCTGGTGCTCGACAGCGATTTCCTGCCGGGGCATAATGCCCTGATGATCCCGTCTACCAGCGACGGGAGGGTGCTGTTTATTGTGCCCTGGCACAACAAAGTGGTGATGGGCACTACAGATACTCCCATCAGTCACATCAGCCTGGAGCCCCGCGCGCTGGAAGAAGAAATCGCTTTTATTCTCCGTACCGCCGGTCAGTATTTGTCAAGGGCGCCGCAACGCTCCGATGTCCGCAGTGTTTGGGCCGGCCTCCGCCCGCTGGCTGCCGCTAAAGCGGAAGGACATAAAACAAAAGAGATCTCCCGCAGCCATAAGATCATTGTTTCGAAATCAAAACTTGTTACCATTATCGGTGGCAAATGGACCACCTATCGCCGCATGGCGGAAGATGTTATACAAAAGCTGGAAGAGGTGCTGAGATGGAAAACTACTTCTTCCGTTACCCATCACCTGAAAATTCACGGTGCATCTGGTAATGTTAACTGGGATGATCCCTGGTATTTTTATGGCAGCGATGTACTGCACCTGCACCAGATGGTGGCGCGACAGCCCGACCTGCAGGAAGAACTGAGCCGTGACTATCATATCATTAAAGCGCAGGTAGTATGGGCTGTGAAGGAAGAAATGGCCCGTAATATTGAAGATTTCCTGGCCCGCCGCACCCGCCTGCTTTTTCTCGACGCCAGGGAAGCTCTGCGTATAGCCCCCGCCGTAGCAAGGATCATGGCGGAAGTATTACATAAAGATGAACATTGGGTAGCCACGCAGATCAGCAGCTTTGCGGAAGAAGCAAATGGTTATCTGTTAAAATAATTTTTCCGGAAGATGGAAACCGTAAGATCTCCATCTTCCGGAAAATCACATCCACTTAAACTTCTGATCAAAAGGTTTCATTCTTCTTCCGGGTTGGGCAGGTTCATCTGTATAACCCATATAAAAGAAGCCCAGTACCAGGTCTTCTTCTCCCAAACCAAAATAATCCCGCATGGCAGGGTGGTAGGTCATACCACCGGAGCCCCAGTAAGCGGCAATACCCAGGGCGGTAGCGCCCAGCCATATATTTTCCACAGCGCATGATACCGCTGCAATTTCTTCCAGCGCAGGGATCTTCGGGTTATTGCCCCGTTTCATGCAAATGGCCAGTACATGAGATGCCAGGTTGCCCTGTGTTTTCAGTTTATCGTAGTTGCCCGGAATGTATTTGTCGGCGGGAGTAAATTGTTTGTACATCTCGGCGTGGTCGGAACAAAACCGGGCTACTTTGTCGCCGCTGTACACTACAAAATACCAGGGCTCGGTATACCCGTGGGTAGGGGCCCAATCGGCCAGCTGCAGCAATTGCTGCACGGTTTCATCCGCAATTTTCCGGCCGTTCATACTGGTTGGTTTTATTGTACGGCGTGCCGTAATCACCTGTTCCACTGCAGTGGGCGTTGTTGTTATATCCATGATCTGTTGTTTTTATTTTCCTGTTTCCAGGCGTGCTCTCATATCTGCCGGCAGCTTTACTATTTTACGCGCTTTGTAATCAAAACATATCATGCCGGTTTTAGCTTCCGCGATCGTGATCGTTTGTCCGTTCCGGTTAGCAGTGATAAGATAAAATAATTCGAAGCCCAGGGCGTTAAATTCACCTGCTGCAACAGCTATTTCAAATATATCTCCATAAAAACCTTCCCCTTTATAAGCAATTGCCACATCTGCCATAATAAAGCCGCTGCCGGCTTCGTGGTCCAGCTCTTTATAGCCCAGGGCGCCGAGGAACCGGATCCTGGCTTCATGTATAATAGAAAGAATGGCGTCATTGCCTACGTGGTTGCCATAATTAATATCCTGGATCCGCACAGGCATTTGAAAACTGAATGGAAATGCTGCCGGTAAATCTATCTTAATCCTTGCCATTGTTATTTTTTAGGGAGATGCTAAACGTTTGTTGTTTGTTTCAGGAAGGCCACAAATTTTTCGAAGGCTCTTGCCCGGTGACTATACCTGTTCTTTTCGGAAAGATTCATTTCAGCGAAAGCCCGTGTTTCTCCTTCAGGGATAAAGATCGGGTCATAGCCAAATCCTTTTTCTCCTTTAACAGCCGTAGTGATATGGCCTTTGCTCACGCCCTCAAACTGGTATTCCTTTCCATTCAGTACCAGGGAAATAACGGTACGGAACTGCGCGGCGCGGTTAGTTTCTCCTTCCAGTTCGCGCAATACCTTCGCAATGTTGTCGGCGGCTTCTTTCTTTTCTCCCGCGTAGCGGGCAGATAGTACCCCCGGTGCCCCGTTGAGGGCGGCTATTTCCAGGCCGGTATCCTCTCCGAAACAGTTTTCCCCTGTCATCCGGTGAATGGTAACTGATTTTTCTCTGGCATTGGCTTCCAGGGTATCGTGTGGTTCGGGAATATCTATATCGATGCCGGCTTCCAGGAGGGTAATGATCTCAAACTGATCTCCCAGTAACGACCGGAACTCTTTTACTTTATTTTGATTATTGGTAGCGAATATCAACTTCATATAATCCGGAAAGAAATTTTAGATCCCTAATAATTGTTTTAATCCTGCCCACAGCCTGGCTTTCAGCATTTTATCACTACCTATCAACGATAGCTCATCGGAAAACAGTAATGTGGTACCGTTTACCGTTACCAGCTGGTAGGGAGGAATATCATTTAATCCAAGCTGCTCCGGTGCAATCCCAAATACAACGCTCCGTTCTATCTTCACGGCTGCCTGCCAGTCCGGAAACGTGAGAGAAGGGTAGTGGATCACGTTAATAAGCGATACATCCTGCATTCCCAGTTTACAGGCATTTAATATATTAGTGAGGAGGTTGAATAATTCTTCATTTAAGTACGCTTCATTTCCGTTTTGTATGAAGAGCGCAATGTTTTTTTGATTTTCTCCTAAATATTTGACTTTGGGCGCCACTTTTTCCGCAGCAGCAGCCGGCGTGCTTTTCCCGGGAATGATTGGCTGGGTAAAGATTTTAGCCAGGAAGTACGGATCAAGTTGGGTTTGCTCAAGCGACATATTTATTATCGTTTAATTTAATATGAAAGGCCCCTCTGGGGAAAAATCAGTTTATTTGCACTGCCGGTTCTATAGGGCACCGGTGGCACAGCGATTAAAATGTAAAAATATCGAGATAAAATTGATTAACCATGATGGTAGATAAATCAACAGTTAAGGAAGAGGCACTTCAGAAGATCAAAGTCACCAAAACTACGCAAAGCAGGTTGAGTGAGGTTGATTTCAATAACCTGGTATTTGGCCGGATGTATGCCGACCATATGCTGGTGGCCGATTTTGACGGCAAAGAATGGAAAAATGCAGAGATATTGCCTTTCCAGCACCTGTCTGTAAGTCCTTCAAACGCCGCCTGGCACTACGGGCAGGCCATCTTTGAAGGAATCAAGGCTTACAAAGACCCGGAAGGCCACCCTATGATCTTCCGGCCATACGATAACTATAAACGTTTTAATGCTTCAGCCGAAAGAATGGGAATGCCACAGGTACCGGAGTGGCTGTTTATTGGAGGAATGGATTTGCTGATCGACCTGGACCGCAACTGGGTGCCTACCGGTAAAGGCTGTTCCCTTTATCTTCGTCCTTTTATGATCGCTGCGGACGAGTTTATTGGCGTGCGCCCATCCGATACCTATAAGTTTGTTATTATCAATTCGCCTTCAGGCGCCTATTTTAATAAGCCCATCAAATTACTGGTACAGGATAAATATGTACGTGCTTTTCCTGGTGGTGTGGGTTACGCCAAAGCTGCAGGTAACTATGGAGGCACCATGTATCCTACTATGCAGGCAAAAAAGAAGGGCTACGACCAGATCCTCTGGGTAGATGGCTATGAGCATAAATACCTGCAGGAATGCGGCACTATGAACGTTTTTGTCATTATCGGGAATACGGCCATAACCCCGGACCTTACCCAGGGCACTATCCTGGAAGGAGTAACCCGCGCCAGTGTAATGGATGTGTTGGCGGATATGGGACTTAAAGTGGAGGAAAGGCCCATCTCTATCGATGAAGTGGTAACCGCCTATAATAACGGTACGCTCCGGGAGGTATTTGGTACCGGCACTGCTTCCAGCGTTGCTTATGTGGAACAGCTGGATTATCTCGAAACCCAGATTAAACTGGATACCACCAAATATGAAGTGGGGGCGGAAGTAATCAGGCAATTGGATGATGTCCGTACCGGCCGCACTACCGATACCCGGCACTGGAACTATCTAATAGACAGGAAATAAGTATTTTATATATGATTATTGATATAAGAACAGGACCAATAAAAAGGTCCTGTTTTTTTTATGGTAGTTTCTAAGGGATATCATACCTTTGCAATCCGGTTTTTGGTAATCCTGAGCTGCTACCAGAATAATAAGACCTTTCCCTGCTTATACCAGGAGATCATTCCGGCAAAAATATTTTCGAAACAATTTTGTTATTCACACATATAGTTTTACCTTTGCCGTCCCAAAATCCCTTTGTGGGGAATTTGGATGTCATTGTAAACCGACATAAAAAACTAGGTAAAGAATGCCTACTATACAACAATTAGTAAGAAAAGGAAGAGAAATTATCCGGGCTAAGTCTAAGTCCAGGGCATTAGATAGCTGCCCTCAGCGTCGTGGCGTTTGTACTCGTGTATACACTACCACGCCTAAGAAACCGAACTCCGCTCTGCGTAAGGTAGCGAAGGTGCGTTTAACCAACAAAGTTGAGGTGATTGCCTATATCCCTGGTGAAGGTCACAACTTGCAGGAGCACTCTATCGTACTGATCCGTGGTGGAAGGGTAAAAGATTTACCAGGTGTTCGTTACCACATCGTTCGCGGTTCCCTGGATACTGCAGGTGTGAAAGACAGAAAGCAGAGCCGTTCCAAATATGGTACTAAAAAGGAAAAGGCTAAAAAATAATAATTATAAATAGTCGTAATTTTCAATAAATGAGAAAGCAAGCTGCAAAGAAATTGCCTCTGGCTCCGGATCCTCGGTTCAATGACAAGCTGGTAACCCGCTTTGTTAATAACGTAATGGAACAAGGAAAAAAGAGCGTTGCCTATAAAATTTTCTACGATGCTGTGGATAAGGTAAGCACCATGACCGGTGAAAACGGTTATGAGGTTTGGAGAAAAGCATTAGCGAACGTTACTCCTGGTGTGGAAGTTAGAAGCCGCCGTATCGGTGGTGCTACTTTCCAGATTCCTGCAGAAGTTCGTCCGGATAGAAAGATATCCCTGAGCATCAAATGGTTAGTACGCTACGCCGGCGAAAGAAACGGTAAGAGCATGGCTGATAAGCTCGCAAACGAAATCGTGGCAGCAAGTAAAGGTGAAGGCGCAGCATTCAAGAAGAAAGAAGATACTCACCGTATGGCTGAAGCTAACAAGGCTTTCTCTCACTTCAGAATCTAGTAATAGCCCTCACAGGCAACTCAATATATTTGGCAAACAGTTCCTTCCGGAGCTGTTTGCCTTTTTGTGTTGATAAGGAGTGATAATGTTGATCCGGCTGAACCTGCAAAAGTATCCTAAACCACCGGCCTGCTATAAGTTTAAATAAAAAAAGGCGGACATCCGTAGACGCCCGCCTTTCGCCGTATTCAGGACCACTTATTTTACATTCACCAATACATTGATCTTCCCTTCTGTACCATTGAATTCCTGCAATGCTTTGCCGAGCACCTGGCCCGGTTTCACTTTGTCTATATCGGCTTTCATTGCATAACCGGCCTTACTGGAAGTAACCAGCAGGTCTCCACGGTGAATAACGCCATTCTCGTTACATACCTTTGTAGGAATCACTCCTATTACACCCATTGGCACTTCAGTATCCAAATCCGCGTCAATATCCTTCTCAGTTAATAATAACCCTGGTTTAGTAGCAAATACGCCAGCTACCAGTGTGGAATAAGCCCCGGAAGATTTTTCTACCATACGGTCTGTATGGGTAGAGATCACCAGTACATCCCCGGCTTCATAAGTGTTACGCTCACCTGCTACTGCAAATGATTCGGCCACATCCGCACCACTGTTCTGGGTTCCACCATTAAAGAAGCCTCTGCCTGCTTTATTGATACGGGCTACGTTGGCGCTGGAACTCTGGAATACCGCAATGCTTCCGGACGGTCCCTGATGATTAATCAGCATACCGTTGCCGGTACCGGTAGTGGTAATGTGCACTACCGGTTGGCCATTGGCATTATTAAAGTTGGCAAACCTGCCTGCTTTACCGGTTCCGAAGTTGGGAATAAAACCGGAAATGGCATTCCCGCTTCCATCGCATGAAGCTTCAACACCATCGCCGTTGCCACCGGCATTGGCAGTTATACCATTACCACTACCTTCTGAAAGCGCTAATACAGCCGGACCGTTACCTGCGGGGTTGGAAGAGTAAAATAGACCTGCATAACCACCGGTGCCGGAAGACTGTCCATATATACCCGCTGTACCAAAATTGGCAAACTGGGAGTTTACTTCTCCTTTAACGGCGGGGGATGTTCCTGTTGTCTTATCTACCATAAAATTACCGGCAATGCCATTGCCCACAGTTTTAACAGTGATGGCATCAGAGGTATTGGATTCATTGAAAATCTCGAACCTGCCCGCTCTGCCGGTAGAAAACGATGGTACCCAGGCATACAGGGCGTTTCCTGCTCCATCTATATTGGTTTCTACGCCGTTTCCATCCTTACCGGCATTTGCGGTAATGGCATTGCCGTTACCATCTGTCAGCGCTATCAGCGATGCGCCATTGCCTGAAGGGTTAGAAGCATAGAACAAGCCTGCACGGCCACCGGTGCCGGAAGAAACTCCAAATACGCCCGCGGCGCCAAAGTTGCCAAAAATGGTATTTACCTCGGCCCTTACAGCGGCACCCACACTATTGGTGTTATCCAGCAGGAAGGAAGAAGCATTGCCTAGTGTATTATCGGGAATATTGCCATTACCATTGCTTGTTACCTCCAGTGTGTTAGCTTCGGTATTGGTGTTGTTGAAGTTTTCAAAACGTCCTGCTCTACCTGTACTGTTGTTTAAGCCAACCTGGCCATAAACACCTATTCCCGTATTGCTGGTATTGGTAGCAATAAATCCACGCACCCCATAACCACCGCCGTCATTCCGGCCAACCACAGATCCTGCAATATCGCTGGTGGTTCTGCCAACAACAGCTTCGCCACCTCCGTTATTATCGCCTACAACACCGGCCGATGTCTGGGCGCTGGTAATACCGTGAACACCAAATCCGGCGACTGTGCTGCTTCGTACACCCGCGCCGTTACCGCTGGTCGTTACGTTAATTACGGTACCATTACCTACCGTATTGGCAACCAGAACATTATTGTTATTGGAGTTATTATAGATGGACATATTTGCCGGTATACCGCTATTGCTGGTAGCGTTGAGGCCGGTGCCTGTATTGCTGTTGGCATATACGCCGTATCCATTGGCAGAGGCATTTCCGTAAACGCCAAGTCCGTTTGGCGTAACACCATATACTCCCCAGCCGGATCCATTCTGGGATCCGTAAACACCAACGCCTAAACCGCCAGTGCCGTTATTGATACCCCTCACGCCACTGGAAAAGCCACCGGGTGAAGCAGAGGCAACAATACCCCTTACAGCCGCAATATTGGAGGTGGTGGTATTATTGACGCCTTCTACAGAAGTGCCATCGCCGTCATTGGTAATGCTGAAAAGTGTGGAGGCATTATTTTCTGTGGCAACAAAGGGTAAGGTAAGGCCACCGCCCGGAGGCGCGCCAGCTACCCATTGTACACCATCAAATTTAAGTAGCTGTCCTGCTGCAGGAGCCACATTGCTTACCGGCTTACCCTGTAATCCCTGTACAACCGGGTTAGGATAAATACCTGAAAGATCACCACCGGCAGGTCCGTTGGGGGGAAGTGTAGTAGGAATTACGCCCGGTGCAATTTTCGCCAGGGTTACTTTTCCATCTCCTATCAGGGGATTGGGATAAGTACCCGAAAGATCGCCACCGGCTGCAACACCGTTAATATCGCCGGCAGGTCCCTGAGGTCCTGCTGGTCCTACAGGGCCCACGGGTCCTGCTGGTCCTATAGGGCCAACTGCTCCAGCAGGTCCTGCAGGCCCAACCGGTCCTGCTGGTCCGGCCACTCCGGGATCGCCTTTGGCCCCGGCGGGTCCTATCGGCCCAACTGGTCCAACGGGTCCTGCTGGTCCGGCCACTCCGGGATCGCCCTTAGCCCCGGCAGGCCCTACCGGTCCAACGGGTCCTGCTGGTCCGGCTACACCGGGATCACCCTTGGCTCCGGCAGGCCCTACTGGTCCTACCGGTCCAACGGGTCCTGCTGGACCTGCCACACCAGGATCGCCCTTAGCTCCGGCAGGCCCTACTGGTCCTACCGGTCCAACCGGTCCTGCTGGTCCGGCCACACCAGGATCGCCCTTAGCTCCGGCTGGTCCTATAGGTCCAACAGGCCCTACTGGTCCAACTGCCCCGGGATCACCCTTGGGGCCGGCAGGACCTGTTGCTCCTGCTGGTCCGGCCGGACCGGGGTTACCGTTGGCAGCATACAATGCATAAGGAACACTCATTAATTGAGAGGTCCCCAATTCATTAAAATTGCCGCCGTTTATTGATACTTCTACTTTTAAATACTGATTGGCATTTGCCCATGGAACGCTGCTGTAGGTACCGGTTAAGGGAGTTCCTTTACCTATTTGTAAAGTAAATAGCCCCAGCGTGTTGGTAGTAGTGCTATGTGTTTCCTGGTATTGTACAGGTCCTGCCGCAGAACCCCCCAGGATAGAAAAACGCACCGTTAAGGATTGGTTGCTGAGTATAGTTCCATTCGTATTGCGGGCTATTGCCTGGTAGTTGGTTCCGGTTAATCCGCTTTGTGCCCGTACAATATGAAATGATACCATCAACAGCAGGAAGGTCAGGTAGCATATCTTTTTCATAATAATCATTTTTGTAATAGTTTACGATGCGCTTAATTCTTTTTGGGTTTAGGTGATGCTCCGCCGTCCTGGTTAGGTATGGGAACAACTTGTTTGGCCTGGTTATCCGGTCTTGCCACTGCGGCACTGTCAGATGGAAGAGGCCTTGTCTTGTTTTGGGAGGTACGCGACCGGAGCGCAGAGTTACTGCGCTGTGGCTGATAGTTGGTAAAAAGACGGGCTTTGGTGTCTTTTGAGATTTCTGCACGATCCATTATAGGTGGGGCCGATCTTTTCTTCAGATCAGCAATGTCTTTCTGGAAGGTGGGAAATAACGCATCCCTTACTTTACCTGTATTACCACCGGTATTTTCCGGCTTAACAGATGCTTGTGCAAAAACGCGGGGCATAAACCCTGCAAACAAAAGAAATGCAAGTATAATTAGTGGTTTCATATTGGGTGTTACAGATTCGTTTTTCATGTTTGATATTTTAGCAGATAAGTGGCTGAATAATGGATTAGTTTATTGTTGTATGGCTTCATCCCGGTTTCCTCCTATGTTATAGACCAGCGAAAACTTCAGGGTTCTTTTCTGGATTAAACTTTCGCCTGTGGGTAACTGGTAGGCGATATCCAGCGCAAGATTGGATACGCGAACACCCAGGCCTGCAGAAAAATGTTGCCGGTAGCCTTTGTTCGGGTGTTCATAAAAGTATCCGGCCCGTACAAAAAACGCCTGCCTGTATGCATATTCGATTCCCGATCCAATGGTGAATTCTCTTAGTTCTTCATGAAAACCGCCGGGGGCATCGCCGAAAGACGAGAACATGGCATCCACTATACCGCGGTTCGGGTCTTTCCCCTTCAGGATCTGGTCAGTTTCTATGCCATTGGAATCCAGTGCGTACAGGGGAGGAGTGGGCACCAGTAACTTATTGATGTCTACAGCAAGTGTGAATTCGTGTTCATGGGTATGTACAAACGTATAGCCGCCACCGATACGAAGGTTCATGGGCAGAAAGCTCTTCCTGTTGTTATCATCCGAGTATTGCAGCTTTGTACCTATATTGGTAATGCTTACCCCAAAACAGTAGCGGTTGCCGAAGTCCAGCCTATCTACACTGTTCTGGTAGTAATAGCTGATATCGCCTGCAACTGCAGATGCCGGTTTCTGCTGGGTATTATTGTAGGAGCCTTGTCCCAGCTGGCTGCGCACATATCGCATGCTGAGTGCGAGCGATGTGTGATTGCCCAGTTTTCTGGCATAGGTACCATCTATGGCAAATTCCTTAGGGTTGTAATCCTGTAGCACTGTGCCGTTATCATCCCGGAATGTAACGGAGCCATAATTAAAATACTTCATGGAAAGCCCAACACCTTCTGTTCCGTTCCAGGTTTTGTAACCGGACACATATGCCATGTTGGACTTATTATTGTTCAGCTCCCACATCCAGGGCGAATAATTGGCGCTCACACCCCAATCGCCTGCAAATACTATTTTCGCGGCATTGGAGAACAGGGAGTTAGCGTCTGCAGATAAACCGGTAGCGGCGTCCCCGGTACCGCTACTCCTGGTATCAGGGTTAACCAGCAGGAAGCTGGCCCCGATATTTGGAGGCCTCTGAGTGGCCTTTTGTGCCGTTAACTGCATACCTGTGGCCAGTATACCGGCAAAAAGCACGAGTGTATAACTGTATTTCATAATATCATCTGTTAAAGGGTGATCTTGTTATTGCACAATAAGTTTCTCAAAGAATACATTGCCGTTTACATTCAGCATAACGGTGTAAATACCAGAGGCGAAATGATTTACTGGTAATACCACGGTGCTTTTGCCCGGGCCCATTTCCAGGAATTGGTGGTGTATTACCTGTCCGGCAGGGTTAATGAGTTCAAGGGTTACATTTACTTTTGCCAGCAGGTCAAATACAACCCTGGTATTGGTGATGGCCGGATTGGGGAACAGGATATAGCTCTTTACCGGGTTTACACCAGGTGTCAGCTTTATAAAATCTTCCGGTTGCTGAAATCCCTGTGTCAGCAATACCCTGCCATCTGTTATAGGTAAAATAATAGGCTCACCTACTGTATAC
>NZ_DATCRD010000009.1:0-30222 GCF_036569185.1 Chitinophaga sp. | reverse complement strand
TGGTGACCCTTTTCATCGCTATTGTGCTCTTTGCCCTGTCCAGCACCAACCGCGCCACGCAGAACCAGGTATGGGTAGGACTGGCCAAAGAAACGGCCCACCAGCTGGGCACTCCCCTGTCGTCTATGGAGGCCTGGCTGGAAATACTGCGCGATAATGAGGCCAATGCCACCATTGTTACAGAGCTTTCAAAGGATGTAGACCGGCTTAAACTTATCACCGACCGTTTCTCCAAAATAGGAAGCGTTCCCAAACTGGAAGAGAAAGACATCGTGGCGCAGATAGAAAACATGGTCAATTACATCCGCAAAAGGGCGCCACAGAAAGTAGTGCTTACCGTTCACAGCGCGGAAGAAGAGCTTCCGGCCATGTTCTCTCCCCCGCTTTTCGACTGGGTGGTGGAAAATTTATTAAAAAATGCCCTCGACGCCATGGAAGGAAAAGGAAAGATTGACATTACCATAGAAAATCACCCCACCTTTATCACGATAGATGTGGCCGATACCGGTAAAGGCATTTCAAAACTAAACTTTGAGAAAGTGTTCAAACCCGGCTTCAGCACCAAAAAGCGGGGATGGGGACTGGGACTGTCGCTGGCCAAACGGATCATAGAAGAATACCACCGCGGGCGGCTGTATGTAAAGTCGTCCGAAATAAATAAAGGGACCACTTTCCGGATCCTGTTACGGAAATAATTGCCTTTTTCAGGAAAATATGAATAAATAAATTTGCTTATTTTAAAAAAGCCGTTATTTTTGCACCCCATTCTACCAGATGCGAAGGTGGCGAAATTGGTAGACGCGCTACTTTGAGGTGGTAGTGCCTGAAAGGGCTTGGGAGTTCGAATCTCCTCCTTCGCACAAAACGAATAAAGGAGTTATTTCTCTAAGAAATAACTCCTTTATTCGTTTTTATACATAACAAATGATGCAAAGTCTTTGTTACCGGCAAGAGAGGTCAGGGAGCCACAGCAGCGATCGTAAGATTTGCAGTACCGGCAAAAATGAGATTGGTGTGATTATCTGTCAGCAGGAATTGATCATGCTGATGATCGATGATCCGGTAGCTGGAAACTGGTTTAGACAATGTCACTTCTATCAGTTCACACGTGTGAAGATCGAAAAGCCGCTGTTTGTTCTTCCAGTCGTCCGATTTGTAAACAGGTGTCAGGATCGCGTAGCGGCCGGATGATGAGAAAATGCACTCTTTCCTTCCTTTCTGAGCTTCCTTATACAATCTGTCCATCGAAAAAAGCGTATCGTTGATGACGCCGGTGTTGTTGATGGTTTCAGTTTCCAGTTTCATACTAAAAAGCGGGATTTAAAAGGGTTTCTTGAAAGTAACAGTTTATGGAGTAACTGTTTTATGAATCCGTACGATTTGACAGGGTAATTGATCGTTCTGCTGTCTGTTTTATGGGCGATGACCTTTTTTTGTTCATCGTTCGCGTATTCGAACCGCAGAGACTTTGTGCGCACAGAAATGACATCCTGCTCCATAGTCAATTCCTCAATTTCATAATATTTCCAACCAGGCACAGCATCCACGATCACAAACTTCTCGTCCACAATTTCAGGATGGGAAACCATAGTATCGCTGTTTTGAAAACAGCCGTTGGTGTCGAGTTCCTGCACAAATACCTTTATTCCTGTGCCTTCCCTGAACATATTGATGATCCGGTTATCTGCGTCATAATTCATGGTAGTGAGCCTGGTGAGCACACCTTTGTTCAGTTCCAGTTCAAGGCTGCAATAATCCGGCGGGGGATCGTTCTTCAATTGTTCATTTTCCTGAAGAGAACTGATGGCATTGAACAGAATACTGTCCGTTGGCTGTTTGCCTTTCAGCGTAATGGACCTGTAAACACCATTAGCCAGTACATTGAAGGAAAGCGCTGTCTGTTCCTGGTTGATAGCGAGGTCGAATACCGGAAGCGCGTAGCTTTCCCCGTAAGGGTTTTCGAGGTATTCGAATACGGATGTTCCTACATTATAATCCAGGAGCACTCCCGTTTGGGACGTGGATCCAATATAAACCCTGAACCGGTCTGTTGAATGCGGATTATGTTTTAGGTGGATAATATTCGCCTGGATCGTTTTCGGCTTCCCTTTCTCCAGTCCGAAAGCAAAGGCGGTATCCAGGATGAATTGGGTGAGTTCCTGCGTATATCCGTTGTAGATAAATCCCCAAAGAAATTCAGGATCCTCCTCTTCCTGTTCAAAAGTAGACAGCGACCGGAATATCCATTTTATACTTTTTGCGATGCTTTTGCCGTCGGGGTTTTGCGACAGTTTTTCGATGTAAGTGTTCAGATCTGCGGAGCAGGACTCGATATTGCGGGTAGTATAAAACCTGTCTGTCTCTGCAGTGTTTTCAAGATCTGCATACAGCTGATCTATGATCCGCTGTTTATTGGCTTTGATATTTTCAAGGGCAACTGCTTCCATTGATCGTTTGCTTGATTATCTCAATATACAATGAATTGCAATTCGGATAACAGGAAAGAAATCAGGGAGAGATTAAAAAGCTACCGGTAGCTTTTGCATTCCTTGTGGGGCTCTCATCTCCTCTACAGCCATCTTTTCTGATTTTTTTCCAGCTTTTTAGATAAAGTGTTTGTATTTTATCTAAATTATTGATTATCAGTATTTAAACAGAATTTGTTACCTGGTCCGGATACAGTATAAAAAAATTCCGCATTTATCCTTTAAGGAATAAATGCGGAATGACAACCGGAACCAATCACTCCCCGATCATCTCCAGTATCCCTTCATTACGGATAATTATCATTCCCTGCCGGTCTTCTGTAATACCTTCCGCTAACTTATAGGTATAACGTGGCCGGGAACCTTCCATCACGGTAGGTAAAAAGGCAAACTGGATATTTTCATATTCCTGCAAAGCTTCCCCTACTTCAATGATGTGGGTAGAAACAATAAACAGGCAATCAGTATATCCGGCAAATGCGGCTGTTACAGCCAGCGTACCATCATAGGCATCTTTTACATTGGTACCTTTAAACAGTTCATCAAACATCAGCAACAGGCGTTTCCCGGTGGCTGCTGCCAGTGCGGCCTGCTTCACCCTTACCACTTCTCCGTAAAAATGGCTGTATCCGAGATGGATGTTGTCCGACACGTTAATAGACGAATAAAGCCCTTCACGTACAGAAAACTGCATCCTCCTCGCTGCAACAGGGAAGCCCATATGCGCCAGGTATATCCCGATGCCGATCGATTTCATCAATGTGGATTTACCCGCCATATTCGCGCCCGTTAGAAAGAGCACATTACTATCCCCCTGGAGGGACAGGTCGTTACCCACCGCGTTTTCAATACAGGGGTGGCCCAGCCCTGTTACAGCAAATACATTTTTTTCGGGTGCCAGCGCCTGCGCGTAAGTAAAGCCCCTGGAACGGGCTACATTACTTACGGCTATATTTACATCCAGCTCATAAATAAATGACAGGATATCCTCCATCTCTTTACTAAAGCGGCCTTTTAACAGGTGATCATACTGCGCCAGCGTTTTAACGGGCAAGGCCTGGTAAATATCCGTATTCAGCAGGCGTTCCAGCGCTTTGTCAGATAATACCTGCCGCAATGCTGCCACGCGGCCGGCATATGGTCCGGCATCTGCCGCCATTTCCTCCACTACCGTATAACATTTTTTCAGGATAACAATGGTAGCCTGTAGCCCTTGCACAATTTTACGGTAACGTTCATCACGGGTTAAACCGGAAAGCACCTTTTTAACGAAAATATCCCCCAACATAAACGCTGCACTTTTGCCGGTGCCACTATCCAGGTATTCCCTCATAGCAGTCACCTGCGCCACGTCAAAAGGAAAGCTCATGCCTGCCTGCTGAAAGTAACGAAAAACATCACTCCTTTCGTTGATAGCAGCTGCATTTTTCAGCGGATGCTGGAACATCTCGTCCAATAACCGCTCCCCGCCCGCTGTTTTTACCTGGTTGAACAAATGGTATACAGAACCGTTGCGGTACTTACCCAGCAGGTTCAGTTCATCCATTGTTTGCCTGTCTATACTAAAGCTCATGGTTATTGTATCTGTTTTTTAGCAATGTTTTTTTTTACTTCTCCAGCCTTACCAGGTTTACGGCCGTTTTTCAGAATATCCAGTATACCTTCATTACGGATGATCAGCATACCATGACGGTCATCTGTAATTCCTTCTTCCAGTGTATAAGTATATTCCGGTGTATGTCCTTTCATCCGGGTAGGCAGGTACTGGAAACCGATGCCTGGCTCCTGCTGTAGGTCCTCTCCTGCTTCCACAATATGCGAGGATATCACAAACATGCTGTTCTTTTTCCGTGCAAATGCAGCAGTTACTGCAACGGTGGCTTCATGTGCATCCTTTACATTGGTACCGCGGAAAAGCTCATCGAATATCACCAGCAGGGATTTGCCGCTTTTCAGTTCTGCCGCCATTTTTTTTACACGCAATACTTCTGCATAAAAATGGCTGGCGCCAATACCGAGATTATCGGGAAGATTAATGGTAGTAAAGATACCATCCAATACAGTAAATTCCATAGCCTTTGCCGCCACCGGGAAGCCCATATGCGCAATGTATAATGCAGTGCTCATCGAGCGCAGGAAGGTTGACTTTCCAGCCATATTGGCGCCGGTGAGGAAAATAACATTGCGCTCAATGCTCATGGTCACGTTATTACCCACCGGCTGGGCAAGCGAGGGATGATACACGCCTTCCAGCTTCAGCTGGCAAGGCCCTTTGTCCAATGCCTTTGCAAATACCAGGCGTTTGTCCGTTGCCACTTTTGCCACCGACAGGTATACATCCAGCGTATACAGGTATCCCAGCAGCTGCATGATTTTATGGCGTTCCCTGATCCTGAAAAGCTGGTCATACGCCGTGATGGCGCCATACGACAATTTATTCTTTTGTTTCTCATTCATCGCCGGCTCCAGCGCGGGAACGGCCAACAGGGATTCGATGGCCATCCGCTCCTGTGCATATGCATCAATGGCGGTAATGGCCCTGTCCTGTATAAGTTGCCTGGTTTGCTGCAACAGTGATATCACTGCTGTTACCCCATTGTTAATGTCTTTTTCACTCAGCACAAACTGGCTGCCGGAATGCTGCGTGTGTCCATCGCCGTTCGACAGATACTTTTCCGCCATATCGAACAGTGGCGCTTCAAAGGGGAATACTGTGCTTAAACGGGTAAAATGCCCGATGATACTACTCCGCTGGTTAATCTGGTCTTTATCGGAAAGGGGGCGACGAAACATTTCTTCCAGTATCTTCTCACCACCCCGGGTATGGGTATGATTATAGATATCATAGATACCTGCTACATCCCGCTTACCAAATATCCGGAGATCCTCAATTGTTTGTTCGTCTGTATATAAGATCATATTTTCCCTTTTTATTGTCTTTTACGACGGATCAGTAATATAGTTCCCATTAAGGCAACAAGGGCCGGCAGTATCCATACAAATAGTACATAGACCGTGTTGGCGCCGGCAAGGGTTAATCTTAACAACGCATCATTAGGTTGCACTTGTGGTCCGTAAATAGGAAATGCTTCATAGTTGAGCCAGCAGAACATTTCCCGGCTAACAAAAGTAAAGGTACCTTTCTGACGAACCGTACTTAAAAAGTCGGCGTCTCCGCAAACAATAATACGTTGTTCCTTTCCTCCCACTTTCCGGGACGATGCCATGGCGGTGGCATAGGAGGGAACTTTGGTATCCCCTTCCAGCGGATTGAACACCGGCGCGGCGGAATCGGTTACCAGGGCCCCTTTTTTCAGCCAGTCTTTACCCGGCCTGGTAATGAATAATGGTGTTGACTTAAACCCGCTGGTATCAGTTGCAACGATAGACACTGCTCCGGACATGTCAACTGTGAACACAGTGTCACCCTCCACCATTTTTTCGTAAAACATTTTCGATACGCCATCCCGGGCCATTTCTCCCATCCGGGCAGTCATTAACGGTTTTATCATATTAGGCATTTCATACCCCGTTACTTCTACCAGGGTGCCATCCTCTAACTGTATGCCCAGCTGTTGCAGCACCGGGTTCAGGATATGTTGTTTGCCGGGCTCGCATAGTACCATCATATTCCCGCCTTTATTGATGTACTCCGTGATCCGGTCGCGGGCAGACTGGTCCAATGCTGTTTTTGGATCAGCCAGTACAAGCATCGATATATCAGTAGATATTTCTTTCCCCGCAGAAATGGTATCAGAATCAAATCCCAGGTTCATCAGTGACTGGCGGTCATTTTTTGCATGCACCAGCAATTCATATTCCCGCTCTCCTTTCTTATAGATATCCCGTTCGAGGTTACCCGTCAGGAAAGTGATCTTTGGTAATTTAGCCTGCATCAATCTTTTTAATGCAGCTGCTATCTGCTCATCTTCCGGCCAGAACGGCTGATCATCAAAAGTTCTCAGAAAGGTGCGTTGTCCTTTATACTTTAACTCCATCACTACGCGGTACCCTTCTGCGCTCAGGTCGATCATTTTCCGTATCTCTGCCGGGGACTTAAATAAAGACAAAGGCTGATCAAAACCGTTTGCTACCTGTTGTGCTATTTCAGGTAAACTTTTGCCGGGCATAGTTCTGTATACTGTGCTATCCTTATCGCCCGTATCATAATAGTATACATAGTTAAATTCAATGTCTGGTTTGAAACGCTGATAACGCTCCCATACCTCAGACAAATATTCGTTCCTGTTCGCCGGGAATCCCTTGGGAGCACCGCCACCCAGCAGGTTGGTGTACAGCGTTACTTCCAGCTTTCCGTCTCCCAGCTCTTTTATTACCTTTTGTATATTCGGATGCAGTGTGTTGTATTTACCGGCGGTAGTATCCCAATAACCGATAAATGCAGGTCTTGAACTGAAATAACCTGTAGCCAGTACAATCACCGTTACCACTCCATACCTGGCAGCAGCTGTCATCCATGATTTTGACTCACGGCCTGATTTTAGTTTGATCAGCGTAAAGGAAATAAACATGAAAATAACCAACCCGAAATAGATCACATCTTTCGTAGTGATCAGTCCTTTCAGCATCTTCATCGTACGGCCGGAGATAGAAAGAAAATAAGTAAGGTCTCTTACAAAATCATATTTCTGCCATAACCCGCCAATACGGCTCAGCACCAGGATCACAATAAAGCTGCCGATGGCGGCCACGATCTGGTAGTTGGTAAGGCTGCTCATAAAAAGGCCGATTGCGGTGTACGTACACACCAGCAGGTAAAAGCCGAACAAAGCCGACAGCAGCATACCATAATCTGCATGTTCTATCTGGAAAATCCCCATTACTATAAAAATCCCTATCACGGATACCAGCAACAGGTTGTAAAGCATAATAGCAAGGTACTTTCCCAATACAATTTCCCTGGTTTTCACCGGGGACGAGTACAATAATTTAATAGTGCCATTGTTCACCTCGCGGCTGATAAGTCCCATGGTCAGCAATGGTATAAACAGATAGAGGTTCTGCAATGCATTCCTGAAAATGCTATCTCCTGCCATAAATAACTGGGGCGTTAATCCACCCCATCCCTTGAATTTAGGCATACTCTTCAGGGCAATGTCCTGCCACCTGGCCGTACCCACCAATGGCGTACAATAATAAACCGCACACTGCACCATAAATGCGACCGTTAAAAACCAGGCTACCGGTGAATAAAACAGGTTCCTTAGTTCCGTCTTCGCAATTTTAAATATCATCTTCATGTATATAAGTTATTGGAGCGATTGATTAGAAAGTTGCTTGAATATGTCGTCGAGCAGGCTCTTGTCAAGCGTGATCTCCTGCAAACGCCATCCATTTTGTACGCTGCTGGCAATAATACGTTCCGTGATTTCCTTACTGCCATCAAAATAAATGCGGATCTGCCGGTCGCTCAGTACCTCTACCTGGGTGACGCCGGGGATCTCTTTCAGTTCAGCATCAGGCGGCGGGTTTTCCATCCGGATCAGCACACTGCGTGGCTGTACATAATTGTTGAATGCATCCATAGAATCGGAGAATATCATCCGGCCTCCTTCTATCATTACCACCTCACGGCACAACAGGTGTATTTCTGACAATACATGTGACGACAAGAGCACCGTATGTTCTTTCGCAATTTCCCGGATCAGTTTTCTCACTTCGATCAGTTGATTAGGATCAAGACCATTCGTAGGCTCGTCCATCACTACCAGTTTCGGCTTATGGATAATCGCCTGCGCAATGCCTACACGCTGCCGGTAACCACCGGAAAGGTTTCCAATTAAACGCGAACTGAAATGTGCAATACCACAGCGTTCTTTTGCTTCTTCCACCGCCTTTCGTATGCTTCCCTTTGTGATCAGCCGGAGCTCCGCTGTATAGGTGAGATATTCATCTACCGTAAGATCTGTATACACCGGGGGGTTCTGCGGCAAAAAACCGATATTCTTCTTCGCCTGCCCGGGATGTTCCCGCACATCCACGCCATCAATATAAACATGCCCCTCCGTTTGGTTCAATACTCCACACATGATATTCATGGTAGTGGATTTACCGGCGCCGTTAGAACCAAGTAATCCCACCACTCCTGTCTGGGTTATTTCCATGTTGATATCACGTATCGCCCAGGAAGCACCATACCTGTGAGAAAGGTGGTCAATTTTTAATATACTGCTCATAATACTTAAAGGCTTTATTTCAACAGTTCATCCAGTTTTTTCTCCAGCTGATCCTTCGTGGTGTAATCCAGCGAAGCAGCGATCTTTCCATCTTTCCCCACTACAATAACATGTGGTATATAGTAGATATGCAATAGCTCCTTTACCCCTTTCCCTTCTTCAAAAGCCCCGTCTGCCAATGCTTGCGTCCATTCCATTTTTAATTCCTCCATTGCATCTTTCCATTTCTGCTTGTTGGCATCTACAGACACGCTGATGAACTCCACTCCTTTTGACCGGTACTTGTTATAATGTTCTCTCATGGTTGGAATGTAAGCTCTGCAGGGGGCGCACCAGGATGCCCAGAAATCGAGCACTACTATTTTACCTGCCAATTGTTTAACAGAAAATATTTTTTCATTTGTATCTGCAAGTTTCAGATCAGGGAACACAGCTCCCGCTGCGCTTTTTTTAAACGCCGCGATATTCGCCGCCAGTTGCTTTCCGTGCCATGTTTCCCGGGCTTCGGGACCTAACAGGTCATATGCAGCCCTGGCATTGGCATATGTTCCTGCCGACTGCCCCAATGCCAGGTAAGCAGATATTCCGCTGTTGGGATGTGCCCTGATATATTCTGTAGCCGTTTTATGGCTGGCCTGGTACTCCTGATATTCATCGTTCAATGTTCCGCCTTTAAAAGAAGCGCCTGATAATGAATCCAGGCGGCCGGAAACTGTATAGGCGGTATTCTCCAGGTAAACATAAAACTCACGGGTGCTCACCTTCATCTTTACCAGTGTTGGGTGATCCAGTTTGCCGGCATAGGCAAATTCACCATTTACAATACGCACTCTTGGTGGAGGTACCGGTGCTTTATTTGCTTCCCCAATTTGAACGTATTCTGCAATGGAGATATAACCACTTACAATACCGCTTACATTTCCCTTGATTACAAATCCGTCATTTGCCAGGCAAAGAGCCGGCAAAAGCAGGAACATCGCTATTTTCAACAGTTGTTTCATAACAGACAACAAACAGGTAAAGCCGTGCTGCAATACCGGACTGCTGCACGGCCAACCATTTATAAGATTAACAGAAGATATTTACGGCAGGAGCTCAGCAAGTTTTTTATCCAGCGCTTCCCCTCCCAGGTTCAAAGCGATGACCTTTCCATCAGGGCCAATTAATACGCTCGCAGGAATGGCAGTAACGCCATAGGCCCTGGCAGCCTCGCTTCCCCATCCTTTCAGGTCAGAAATGTGACGCCAGTTCAACTGATGTTTCTCAATACCTTTCACCCAGCCTTCTTTCTTTGAATCAAGGGAAACACCGAGTATTACAAAATTCTTATCCTTGAATTTATCATGGGTGGCCTTCAGCTCAGGCATTCCGGCAATGCAGGGTGCGCACCAGCTGGCCCAGAAATCAACCAGCACATACTTACCTTTAAAGTCGTCCAGGGATACCATTTTGCCATCTACATCCGGGAGATTAATAGCAGGAGCCGCTGTACCTTTTTTGGGACTGCCGGCCGCTGCGCCTCCACCCCCTTCGCTGTCGTCAAGATGTAACGCCAATGGGGAAGGATCTATTTTACCTGGATTCTTCCAGCGCATCAATATGCGTGATTGCCTGGCATGCTCTCCAAGAGTAGCATACAGGGCTTCTTTTTCAGCCTCTTTCTGAATGTATACTGTTAGCAGGTAACCACTTACGCCGGAATTGGGGTGTTTCTTTATCCATTCTCTCAATACAGCGGTCTGCGCATCTTTGATAATGCTTCCCTCTTTCTCATATTTTTCAGTAGCATCTTCATCTCCTACCTGCTTCGCATCCCAGTATTTCTTTTCCAGCTCCGCCAGTTTCTTCGTATCCGGATTTTCCGGGGAAGTCAGCGCCATCACCTCCTGCCATTCGCTTACCCATGGAGAACCGGAGTAGGTAAGGTTTCTGAAATCTGCTCCTTTTCCCGTAATATTTATTTTACCATCTTCCATGTACAACACAACTGCTTTACTCTCATCCATCACAGTACCAACCTGCAGGATATATACACTTCCTCCTTTTGCCATATCATGCTTAAGCCGGAAGCTGTGATTTTTAACAATCGTTGAATCCCACTCGCCTGTATATGGCTCCATTAACATCACCATTGAATCGTTTGGCAGATTGTCGATCTTACCGGTTACCACTACCTCTTTGATTTCTTTAGAAGCAGCGGGTTGTTGTGCCAGCGCGCTCAGGCTGCCGGTTGTCAGAAAAAACAGCAAAAATTTTCTTATCATGGTTGATTATTTTTAGTGTTAATTTTAAACGGTTTACTCTTTAAAATATCAGGACTCGATATATTATTTCTGATTGGCCAGTATATCTTCCAATACAGATACTGTTTCATTCAAATAAATATCCTTACTCATTTTCTGCAACCACTCAGCGGTATGGGCAGCTTCTACAGGATCCGCCTTTAGCGTGGCAGGATTAGCGCTCCTTGGTATTGATGGCAGCATATGCAGGTGATGTCCTTCTTTCAGTTCCCTGGATTGTTGCATCATTCTTTCCAATCGCGTAGTGGTGATATAGGACTTACGGAACGCATCTATGTTCAGCGGTACCGGTTTTTCACGCAGTTCTTTTAACTGCTGCATGTTGGCGGCAATATCTTTCAACGATGCATTGTTATGTATCCGGTCATATGCCTCCTTAACAACCAGATCATAGTTGAATGCAAAGGGCATCCGGTCGCAGGCAGTTGTTGCAATGGAGTCATAAGCCAGCGCAGAAGGATAATCTTTCTCCATAACAGATTCCAGTGACATCCTGTCCTGCAGGATAATATCCGGCGTTACTCCTCTCAGCTGCGTGGAAACACCTGTGATCCGGTAAAATTTCTCTTTGGTAAGCCGCATGCTGCCATAGCTGATAGCCGGTATCCCTTTGTCAGGATCACCCATCCTGCCCATATTGGTAACTGTTTGTGCTGTTCCTTTTCCGAATGTGGAACTGGCGCCTACAATCAGGGCACGACCACGATCCTGTATAGCTGCGGCGAAGATTTCAGAGGCAGAAGCGCTGCTTTCATCCACCAGTACAGTTAACGGGCCTTCATAGACCGGAGGTACTGCGGGAGACCAGTAGCTCTTTACACTATCTTTCGACTTGAGCATGGTTACCGGTCCCGGGGGCATAAAACATCCGCTCATTCTTACTACTTCATCCAGGGCGCCGCCCCCGTTTCCACGGAGGTCCATAACGATGCCATCCACTTCGTATTCTTTCAGTTTTGTTACTTCACGGTATACATCCATCGCCGCGCCGGTCAAAAATTGTCCGTTAGGATCCATGTAGAAGAGTGGCAGGTACACATAACCGAACATTCTTCCATTTTTTTCAATCAATGCACTTTTAGCCCTGTTCTCCATATCAACCAGCTCCTCTCTTTTCAGGGTAACTGTTCTCGCCGCTTCCCCCGGTTGCTGCAGCTTCATGGTTACTGAAGATCCCTTATCGCCACGGATCATCGAAGTTACCTGGTTGGATTCCCAACCGCTTACCGGTTTCATATCGCCTTTTGCATCTGCAATTGACACGATGATATCGTTTTCCTTTACCTGGCCACTTTTATAAGCCGAGCCTCCCCGCATCATCCGCTTGATGTAATAGTCCGATTCTTTTGCAGCGAGTTCCACACCAATACCACAGTAACGCTTGGTGAGCATGTCGTTGAACGCCCGGTCTTCAGGAGCAGTATAAGCGGTATGCGGATCTATTTCCGCTACTGCCACTTCCATGTACTGTGCAAATTTTTCATTTACAGCATCTTTCCCGGTTGCTTTACGGAAATACTCCGCATACCAGTTACGTACTTTCCCGCGTGCCTTTGCTTCCAAAACTGTATTTACATTCTTTTTTTCCTTAACGGTGGTATCCGCTTTTTCCATTTCTACATAATGACGCAGCGTGTAGTATTTCAGGAGTTTGCGCCAGAGGTCTTCCCTCGCAGCTTCGCTGGCAGGAAAAGGCTGATCTTTTCTCCATGCCATCACCGATTCTTTTTTCTGCAGATCAAATGGTTGCTGCAATACTTTCATGCAAATCGCTTCTGCTTCTTTCGCACGTTTGTTATATATCGCGTACGTTGCTTCAAAAAAATCAGTAGAGCCGGCGTTCACCTCGTCATCAATCCGGTTTTTATAAACGGCCAGCTTGTTGATATCTTCCTGTAAAAACAGGTTACTATTGGGATCAAGTGTTTGAAATGTCTGGTTCCATACTGCTGCCGAATAAGCATCATCAACCGGTTTAGGTCCGTAGTGCTCCTTGTTGATTCTCTTAAAAGTGGCATTTACAACCGCACTTCTATAAGCCAATGGATCGCTTGTCACAACCTGCTGCTGGCCTGTTACCTGGAATGCGGTCAGTGTGGTTACGATAAAAGAAAGAAAATACTTCTTTCCCGCGCATATACTCATGTTGCTGTTAATTAGTGTGAACAATTGGTTTCAGATCTCTCTTTTTAATAGGCAAACACGAAGAGAAAAAGGGTGAAGGGAATGCAAAAAATAATCAGATCTGTCATTAAATAATAATACCTCCTTTTGCAGGAGGTATTCATGTTGAAATACAATAAAACAGGGATACCGGTATGTGTATTAATGGCTGGAAAAAAATGGCAGGTTTTTCCAGCCATTATTACTTCTGTCCATATCCGGCAGTTCCTTTCCCGGATCCAGGATCACATTTTCCAATGGAACGGAAGAGGCATAATGAAAAGTATGTACCGAGTCCGCCTGCCATACCTGTGCCGGAAAGCGGAGCCTGGCCGACTTCCCACTGGTTTCCCTTATTTCCACATCCACAGGCATCACCTGTTCTCCCCGGTTAACCATCGTAATATTCACGCCCTGTGCCGGGTCGTTGTTCACATACACTACTTCCTTTATTGCCTGGTCCAGTTTCCAGTCGTTCAGGAACCAGCCGCGCCAGAACCAACCCAGGTCTTCTCCTGTTCCATTTTCTATAGCGCGGAAAAAATCACCGGGAGTGGGATGCTTAAAGGTCCATTCCGTTATAAAATCCCTGAACACAGGATCAAATTTTTCCTTACCCGTTATTTTATTTCTCAGTAAGCAGAGTGCTACAGCCGGTTTAATATACATCACCATGGCCATAATACCGGGACGTACGGAAGCCGCAGGCGTATTCAGCGCAGGGATCCCGATGTTGGCAGACAGGCGGCTAACGGCATCGCCCAATTTAAAGGGCGCCTCTCCACGAAGTGTATCGCAGTTAATCAAATTGATAAAAGTGTTAAGTCCTTCCGCCATCCATCCATGCTTACTGTCGGCCGCAATCATGATATTAAACCAGGTATGTCCGATCTCATGATTGGTTTTTGTCCAGAGTGTATTACCATAGCTGCTTTTCCGGTAGTCGATTACAGCAGCTGCCGGCGCTGCCACGCCGGTGACAGAACCGGCAATGTTTACGAAAGTAGTAAAGGGATAAGGTGTCCATAAACGGGAATACATTTCCAGTATGCTTTTCATTTGCCCGGTAATACTTTTCCATTCCAGGTTACTCTCCGGCGGATACAGCGCCATTGCCAGCGCAGTACGGCCTGATGGCAGATTTACCTTCACTGCCTCCCAGATAAAAGCAGCTGAAATCCCCCACATTCCGTCACCTGCATTACTGGTTACAAAATGCCAGGTGCGGCTGCCGCTTTGCTGCGGCGAAGGATCTGTAACTTCGGCTGCAGAACGGATGCTTACAACCGTATCACTTTTCCAGGCATGCCGGTAACGTTTTAAAAGTACCGGGGATAATACTTCTTCCGGGTTCTTCAATTCGCCGGTACCCTGTACTATCAATCCTGCCGGCACAGTGATACGTACATCCAGTGTTCCGGGTTCCACAAAATAGCCGCTGGATAACGCGTTCCAGCCTTGTATATCATCGTACACCGCCACCCGTGGGAACATTGATCCCAGCTGGTACACGGCGCCGTGCACAGTATTCAGGATACCCATATAGTCGGAACCGTTATAGGGTAGCTGAAAGTGGTATCTTACTCTTATCATGGTTTTCTTACCGGGCAATAAGGGCGTGGATAACATTACTTTGATATAGGTATCTGTTACCTGGTAATCGGCTGTTTGCAACAACTTTTTTGTGGCGCCGGTTTCCATAGATGTTATCTCACAACCAGCGGTATATTCCTGTACGCCAAACCGGGTTCCTTTTGCGGGAGTAAGTTGCGCCACGCGGGAGTCTTTACGGAAACGGTTCTGACCGGCCACCAGCCATATAAAAGGTAACGTTTGGCCACTGTTATTGAGATAGTTAATTTCCGTCACACCGCTTACCACGCGGCTTGCTGTATCAAAGGATACAGCCACCTGGTAGTTTACCTGGTTTTGCCGGTAACCTGGTCCGGGTCTGCCATCGGATGTGCGTGCATTAGCGGCAGACGAATTTTCTGAGAATGCAAAAGCGGTGGCTGCATTGTAAACCACCGCTTCTTTTGATTGCGCCTTTATTATTGAACAGCAAAAAATAAGGTATCCTGATATTATTATTTTTTTTGAGAGAATACCCTTTGAAAAGTGTATCATGATGAGACTGGCGCATAGTAAAAAAATCATATCACAGATGATTACCGATCGCTTGTAAATCCACGCCATACTGTGTTTTATAATAGCTGACCAGTGCGTCATACTTCTCCTGTATTTTTCCATTAACATCTACAGAGGGATGCAGGATAGTGGCATCCAGTTCTGCTTTTGTGTGACTGGTAATGGCATTGATATAACAGAGAAAATCCCAGGTAGCGGAAGCAAGGCGGCCATTATCCTCTGAGCTTGGCGCCTCAATCATTCCTTTTTGGGGTTGATAGCCATTAACTAATGGATAACCACCTACGGGCCCCAGTTTTATAAATATATCCGGTATTTCCAATGCGCCGCTTAGTAACGCCTGTTGAAAATAGCACCGGTTCATATATCCTTTCGTTTGCCTGAGCTGCTCCGGCGTACGTTGTTGTAATGTACTGTCGGCCCAGCCAATAGCCATCATATTATGACTCGCTGTAAACCCGGAAATCGAACGGCTGGTATCCGGTGGTTTGTTGTTCCGGTTAGCGATCGTATCGAGATAGGCAGCCAGTATAATCCTTAATGGCAATGTTTTCTTCAGAAACGTTTCGGGGTAAAAATCCAGGCATTGTGTTCTGAAAAAGGTCAGTGTTTGCTGTACGTAAGCCTCGTTGGCATTGGCAGCCATCGTTGGAAGGTAGCTGGTAAGGTCGTAGGCAAAATCCTGTTGTGTGAATTTATATAGTATATAGCTGCCGTATTTCTTATTAAAAGCAACGATCGAATCGTCATAGGGATGATTTCCCTGTGGAAGAGAATAAAAAACAGGCGGATCGTTTGGGCTCAACGTCTTCTCCTTACTACAGGAAAACAGTCCCCATACGATGAACAGTAAACAACTACCGGTGATAGTGCGTACCAGGAAATGGCGCATAAAATATAAATTATAAATAAGAAGATAATTTAGTTATTGTGGTTGCCGGAGACCCGCTATTTGCTGGTTTTGCGGCAATTGGGTATTCTTCTGCAATACTTCATTTGGGATAGGAATAACATACTGCGGATCCCTTGCATCCAGTTTATAGATAACGGTTGTATTCATATCCGGCGTAAAAATATGTTTTATCGGAGGCATGCCGTATCTTCTGAGATCAAACCAGCGATGTGCGCATTCCCGGAAAAGTTCGCGCCGGCGTTCCGTGCGGCACATTTGCAGCAAGGTATCAGCCGGCTTTATCTCCCAGTTGGTAAAACTATTCCTGTCAATACGCTTTGCACGGAGTGTATTCAAACTCTTCAGCGCTTCGGCGGCAGCGCCGGCGTCTCCCCTGGTTTTATACAGCTGTATATATGCTTCCGCGCGGTTCAGGTATGCTTCCGAACTCCTCCAGGCAGATCCCATGTTTGTAAAGCTGGATGCAGCACCGTACGTTTTCTGGATGGTGTAATCAGGCGTAACCCATTGCTTCAGCCAGTCCGGAGTCATACTAAAATAAACCTGGCTGCGCAGATCCCCGGCATCAAAACAAGCGGCCAGGCTTCCGGAGATTTCATAGGCCTGTCCTGTTCCTTTCGGAAATTCTTCGTTCATGTTTCCGTAATACCAGATCGTTTCAATATTACCGGCGCCGAGCACCGGCTTCGCAACCGGATCTGGATCGCCCCAGCCATTCAGGTCCATTAGCTGAGGATGGTAGGACAATACATAGTCTGCATTTTCTATCACTTTATTCCATTGTTCCATATACAGGTATACCCTGCTTGCCAGCAGGTGCACAGCAACATGGGAAATACGGAACAGTTTCTGATCGGACTTTACCTGGCCTAACAGGCTGGCGGCGCTATCCAGGTCGCTGACAATCTGTTTGTATACTTCTTTCACAGAGCTTCTGGCGGGCAATGCTTCCGATAAGTCAGGCGAAAGCATCAGCGGCACGCCGTCCAGTTTATCCGGCGTAGTGGTGGAATCGTTGTAGGGCTTTGCGTATAGGTTCACCAGCATAAAATGATAGAATGCTCTCAATACGTATGCCTCTCCTTTATACATCATTTTCTCTGTTGCGTTACCTTCTGATTTATCCAGGTATTGTAATGCCACGTTGGTACCCAGTATCATCTTGTAATAAGTACGCCATGAATTAAACGCATCTTTATCCATACTGCCCGCTTCCTGGCAACGGTCTATGAAATCCCGTTGCCATTGAAACGCCCCTGCATTCGTGGTAATATAATCCTGCAACCCGTCTAATGCAGGACCATTGTAGCATTGCACATCATCATCCATCAGGGCTAAGTAAGGTTCCAATAATGTAGTTGAAGTAGGATAACCGTTTGTATATAGTATTTCACCAAAATCCCTGGTCGTTTTAGGTATTACATCTGTTTGAGATTGTTCCTCCAGGAATTTCTTACAGGAAGCCATACCCAACACCAGCAAAGCGATAACAAAAATTCTTTTCATACACTATATTTTTAAGATACTGGTTTAAAAGTTCACGCCCATACTAAATCCATACTGCCTGGTAATCGGGAGGGCAGTGGTGCCTACTCCGTCTGTTTCCGGATCCTGGCCATTGAGCTTCCTGCTGGCAATAGTGAATGCATTCCTCACAAACAGGCCCATTGCTATTCCCTTTACACCGGAACGGCCCAGAACTTTTGCCGGAATTGAGTAGTTAAACGATAAGTTCCTGCAACGGAGAAAGCTGCTGCTAACTACTCTCAGATCAGACTTGTCATACGCTTCATACGCGTATAACGCAGGCGAAACAGATGCAGCTGATCCTGCAACAATAATTGGCAACTCTATCTGGGCGCCACCCTCGTACCGGTCCACGATCGCCGGAATATCTGTTTTTGTTTCATCGCCGGGTTTACGCCACCGGTCTGCAAATGCCCTGTTGGCATTATCGAATGGATTAGGCACGCCTATTCCATTGGAGCCCTGATTAAACAAAGGGTTCAGGCGTTTATGCCCACCCAGCGCGTAAAAGAAGTCTCCGCTCACCGAAAAATTCCTATACCTGAAATTGGAAGAAAAGCTGCCGTTTATTGTAGGATAAATATGGCCGGAATAAACCAGGAAGTCAGCCGGATCATTTGTCTTATTTTTCACATTCACGTAATTGAATGTTGGCATTCCATTTTTTGAATCAAGTCCTTTGTAAGAGAAAGAGTAAAAGGCTGATCTTGGCTTCCCGGGGATAAGGGCCTCTCCACTGAGATAGGTCAGGTAATCGTTCCGGGAATCTGTTTCGGCCACCTCATTGCGATTCCAGCTATTGATAAAGCGAAGTGAGAAACCGGTATTTTTCCGGCGGATAATCTCCACATTCATGACCAGTTCCAGGCCACGGTTCAGGGCAATTCCTGCGTTCTCATACATCATGTCCATTCCGTATTCAGAAGCAATCTGGCGGGAACTGATAAGGTCTACACTTTTCTTCAGATAATAATCTATGTTCAGGTTAAGCCTTCTGTCAAAGACCGACAGGTCTGCTCCGAAATTCCACTGGTATGTTTTTTCCCATCTCAGGTCAGGATATGGTAAAGATTTGATACCCAGGTAAGGTACGCCGGTAATAGGATCTATGCTGCCGCTTCTCTGGTAGGAGGCGATAAGTTCCGGTCCAACTGCGCCCACCACGTTCCCCTGGGTGCCAAAAGAAGCTCTCAGCACCACGCCGCTCAGCAGCCGGCTGTTTTTCAAAAAGTTTTCATTATCCAGGTTCCACCTGGCAGATAAACCATAGTTAGGTAAAAACTTTGCATTAGAATATTGTCCAAACCGGTTTGAGCCATCTGTACGGATAGTTCCTGTTATTACATACTTATTGTTCAGGCTGTAAATAGCGTTTCCATACATGGATACAACATTACTCACGGTATTGGTGATAGTATGCCGGCTGAAGTATTGCCGGCTATAATCACTGGCAAAAAATTGTTGTCCTCTGTCGGGGAAATAGCCTGGCTCCGTGGAAGATGCTCCTTTCATTTGTGTAGATGTAATCTGGTTACCGGCAGTTAGTATCAACTGATCCCTGCCACTGAACAAATCCATGGTATACATAAGATCGTTACGGGTATCAACCTTTAACGAGTTCATGTTACCAATGGTGGCCAGTCCTCCGTATGGTATTTTAGATTTCGCCGCCTGGATGTCGGTTGGTGTAAAATCGATATTCCATCCGCGCATAGCGGAGATAAAATTACTTTTATCGTAGGCTGCCGACATCTGTTCTGAGGCGTCCATTACTATATTGGATGCATTCGTGAATTGCAGTCCTTTTAAAATTTTATAACTGAGGGTAACAGCTGCCGTCATAGACCTGGTACTTCCATGGTTTTCAGATGATGCTATTTCGTTCAGGATATTATAGGTGATAGGCGGCGGTACCGGGTACTGGTTAAAGTCATTAGATCCGGATACAGGGTAAACTGCATCCGGCGAAATAGCCCGGTTCGTTTTTAGCGCGTATGTCAACGGATTTATGCCCCCGTAATATCCCTGGAACTTCCCATAACTCCCTGTCAGCCTGAGGTCTACGGATAATTTTGTATTGGCTTCCGAATGCACAGATAAATCGGCCGTATATCTTTTATTTCCATCCTGCTGAGCCGCCCCGTTATTATCTGAGTAACTCACAGAACCATAATAAGTGGTTTTTCCCACTCCTCCGCTCATACTAACCGAATGGCTCATGCCAAAGGTGTTCCTGAATAATACTTTGAACCAATCCGTGTTATTGGTTTCCAGCTTTGCAACAGCGGTTCTGAATTGATCTGCTGTTATTGTCCTGGCGTATAAAGCCTGTAACAATCCTTCGTAGGAAATATTTTCCCTGAAAGCATTGTAGCTTCCGTTATAAAGCGTTTTATCTTCCACCAATTCCCGGGAGAACGCTACTCTTTCTTTGGAATTCATCAACGGAAGATTGTTGTAAGAGGGCCGTTGCTGGAAAGAAAAGTTGGTGTTATAGTTTACCTGCATGGGGCCGGCCTTTCCTCTTTTCGTGGTAACTACAATTACCCCGTTGGCCGCACGCACACCATAGATAGCGGTAGCGGCCGCATCTTTGAGAAAAGTAATGCTTTCAATATCGTATGGATTAACACCGCTCACCGCTCCGCCTATCAGGGAGTAGTCACCGCTCTGCCCATCGGTAATGGCTGTATTAAGTTGAGTAGCGGATATATCTACCGGGTCGGGACGAACCACATTGTCTATAACCCACAATGGGCTGCCATTTCCCACGAAGGTGGAAGTGCCCCTCATACGGATGGTGGGCCTGGCATTTACGCTGCCGGAATTATTAATCACCATTAAGCCCGGTACCTTTCCCTGCAACATCTGGTCAACCGAAGTAACCCCCGGTTCAATCACCTCTTTGGCATCAAGCTTGAAGATCGCGGCAGTTGCCATTTTCGCATCTATCTTCTGATAACCGTTCACCACTACTTCCTGGATGGCCTGGGCAATGGTATCCATTTTTATAATCACCAGGTCGCCTCCACTTCTTGTTACCTTATGAAAAACTGTTTTCATCCCCACCATGGAAATGCGCAGCTGGTCATTTTCATTCGCAGTTAATGAAAAAAGACCATCCTTCGCTGTTACCGTTCCTTCCCGGGAGTTTATCGCCTGCACGGTAACTCCGGCCAGGGGACCACTGGAAGTAACTACCTGGCCCAATACGATCATCATCACCTTGCTATCCGGCGAAATAATTTTGTTCTGCGGAAAAATAACGATTCCTCCCAATTCCGTCTGGAATGTGAGAGCGGTATTGTTTAATACCAGCCGTAGTAATTCACCCAATGTGGTTGATTTCACGTTTACTGTAACAGCAGGCTGTTTGCGGATAATGTCCAGGTTGTAGGTGAACCTTACATCTGTGATCCCACGGATCTCTTTCAGGACCTTCAACAGGGGCTGGCCTTCCGAATGATATGAGGGCACACGTCTGTTCAGCAGGTTCTCGTCCTGGTCCTGTGCATGAGCAGTAGCTACTATCATCATCAGCAGCAACAGGAACAGTCCTGGTAAGCGCATGGCAAAGCCCTGCAACACCCTCCTGGAGGAAGGGAAGCCTAACATTTTTTTCATTTTGGTCTGATATTAAAATTAAAGCAGCAACTTCCGGCTGCATACCACCGGAATAGTTTCTGGCAGCATTATCTGCTGCAGCATTTCTACATACATTATTTATTTCTCATGTTCCTGTTATACGCTAACGGCTTATATATACCATTCTACCTTGTACACGGAATTTTATATCTCCGATGGTGAGGTGGATCCTGTTCAATACATCCTGTAAATTGGTTGGTTGTTGCATATCCAGTGTAAAGCTCAATGCCGCAAGCGAAGCATCCTCGAATTTAAAATCATAATCAAAAGTGCGTCCGAGACTGGTGGTGATATCCGATAACGACGCGTCTTCAAAATAAATATTGTTATCCTTCCAGGCTGTATAAATCCTGATATCCACCTGTTTCTTCACCAAAGCGCCGGATGCTTCATTGTATGAAGATTGTTCCCCCGGCGATAATATAATACTGTTACTTTCCGGCCCCACGCGAACTTTCCCGGAAGTGAGGGTAGTTTGTATGGTTGATGTTTCGTAGGTATTCACGTTGAAAGTAGTACCCAATACCCGTATGTCCATTTTAGTTGTATGTACCAGGAATGGTTGCTGCGGATTGGCGGCTACCTCAAAAAAAGCCTCTCCTTCCATCGATACTTCCCTGGTTTTCCCGTTAAATGCCGTAGGATAAACCAACCTGCTATCAGCATTCATCGATACAACGGTACCATCTGCCAGTTTTACCCTGATTTTGTTGCCTCTTGGCACCAGCAGCGTGTCCATCGTAATATTTTCCTCTTTTCCGTTGGTCGCTTCATAAACGATGCTGGCACTGTTCGCCTTCACCTGCACGCCATTGTTGTATTGTAAAGTTTGCGATACACTGTCGAGCACAATCTTTTTACCGTTGCCAAGCAGTTGAACATGTCCGGATGGCTTCATATCTGCCTGGGCTATCACCGTTGGCTGATGGGCCACCTCTTTTTTCCAGAAGCGTAACCCGGCGGTGATTACAACAGCCAGCACTGCCGCCGCTGCGGCTATTTCCCAGGCGGGCTTCCACCATACTATCTTTGGCTTGTGAATATCGCGGGCTGCAGTAAACCGCTGCCATCCTTCATCCACGGGAAATTTATCGTGCGTAGCAAGTCGTTGTTGAATTTCCCTGGATTCTTTCAGCATGGCTTCCTCCTCTGCAGTCAATGGCTCCATATTAGTGCCCTCCAGTGCAGCAAGCAGCTTATCCCAATTTATGTCCTTATCTGGTGTGTCCATAGCTTATCCGTATTAAAGGCAACGAGGTTTTAAAAACGGGTGAAGGCAAATGATCATTTTTTTAAAAAAAATAAAATAGAGGCGAGCTTTATCATCCATTCACATTCCTTTCTCAGGTATTGATAGGCCAGTTTGATCTGTGTTTTTACAGTATTTATGGAGATATTTAACTGGTCGGCTATATCTTTATATTTAAATCCATCACGGTTACTCAATAAAAATATCTGCCGGCGCTGGGCAGGTAAACGTTCTATAGCCGCCCAGAGGGAGGCATCCCTGCCGGCCAGCTGCTCAGCATCCTCTTCTTCCGGCTGTTTTGCCATGTGCTCCAGCGCTTCCGGTTCGTCGAAAGATATTTTACCGGCCCTTTTTATGTAATTGATACAGGCATTCCGGACAGCACGGATGGCATAACTCCTGAAGTTCTGCGTAATCCGGATCACGCCCCGCTTATCCCAGCAATAAAGAAAGAAATCCTGCACCACATCCTTTGCCGCGTCCTCGTCCTCCAGCATATGGTAGGCAGTGGCACACAAAAAGGTGTAATGGAGCCGGAACAGCTCTTCAAATGAAGCCGGATCTATTGACTTTGGTTGATTCATATTCACTTTGGCGCCTCTGAAATTAGTTCGCACAAAGTAAACAAAAATTTGTACTAATAATTTATGTATCAATATTACTGCCCCGTAGAGCAAATAACAGCCCCTAAAAGAGAGAGAAAAAAATCCTGATCCTGTTAAGGAAAGCCAAATGTCTTTTTACTTAAAAAGCAACTGTGCAAAATTGAACAGGTTATTCCGCCATACGGGCCAGGTATGACCGCCAGGGTATTCGCTATAGGTATGTTTAATGTTCAGCTCATCCAGTTTGGCCAGCATCAGCTGACAGTTTTTGTAGGCAATATCTTCCTTTCCCCCCATGGAAATCCATAGCGATTTCAAATTGTTATTAATCATGGCAGCATGGGCTTTCATAAAATCGTACTGGGCCTCGGCAATACTATTTTGCCGGGATTGTATCCATCCCGAACTGAATACCCCCAGGTAAGAAAACAGGTCTGTATTTTTAATCCCCGTATAAAGTGTATGAATGCCACCCATAGATAACCCCGCCAATGCCCTTTTGTTGGCAGCTGTTTCAGCCCGGTATTCTTTTTCTACCAGTGGAATAATAATATCTTTCAACTCCGTCTCAAATGTTTGTAAGGCAGATTCGCCAAACGCAGTGCCCCCAACGTTCGCATCGGGCATTACGACCAGCATTGGCTCCGCTTTTTTTGAGGCGATCAGGTTATCCAGGATCAGATCCGTTTTACCTTGCATGGCCCACCCGGTTTCGTCTTCACCACCGCCATGCAGGATATAGAGCACGGGGTACTTTTGATTGGCAGCCGCCTCATAACCTGGCGGAACATAGATATACAGCTGCCGCCATGAGCCCGTAACCTTTGAGAAATATTTCCTGATCCGGATATCTCCATGCGGAACATCCCTCAATGCATAATAATTGCCGCCGGCAAAAGGTATTTCAATACCGCTTGCCATTCTTCCCATACCGTAAAAGGTTTCACTGGCAGGATCCGCAACGGCTACGTCGTCTATCAGCAGGGAATAATAATGAAACCCTTCACCTATGGAATCTGTTGTTACTGTCCATAAACCACTGGTGTCTTTCACCATGTTATACCTGCGGCCCAGGTCCACCTGGACTTTCCGCGCCTCCGGCGCTTTGATACGGAAAACAACACGATGGTCGGCCAATATCTGTGGATACTTTGCGTTACGCACATTGGTTTCAGCAGGCGCCCCCTCTACCGGGTACTTTGAGAATGTAGTAGTATCCACCGGCTTAAATATCAGCTGGGAAAACATAAACAACCCATTCTTCCATACTTTGAAGTCATGCACACCCGGTTCTATGTAATAGATATGCGGTACATTGTTCTTTTGCAGGTAATCATGTGTGCGTTTGCTGAAAGTGATCAAACCATCGCTGGCGCCACAGGAGATCCAGAGTAGTTTTATTTTCCGCCTTGCTTCCGCAGGATCCGGAATCAATTGCTCCGGTGTTTTGGTGTTGGGGGCAGACGAAAAACCGCCTATCCATGCAAACATATCCAGGTTACCCAGCCCAAAATTCAGCGATTGTCCGCCTCCCATTGAGAGCCCGGCAATGGCCCGGTGATCCCTGTCTGTGTATACAGGGTATTTCTTTTGTATATAGGGAATCAGATCATTCAATAAATCTTTTTCAAAAGTGGCAAACGCCTGCACTTTGTCCGGAGCCATTATGTTACCGGTGGCCCGATCATCTTTCATAGCTCTTCCATTGGGCATAACAACAATCATAGGCTCAATTTTACCTTCAGCGTAGAGGTTGTCCAGCACCACCTGGGGTGTACCGCCTTTCAGCCATTCCTTTTCGTCGCCGCCAATGCCATGCAGCAGGTATAACACCGGGTATTTTTTCTTCCCTGAAAATCCCGGTGGCAGGTATATCAGCGCCCTACGCGGATTGCCCACTGTTACCGAATTATAGCTGATGGTATCAATCCGGCCATGCGGTATATCTTCACGCGGGGTGTCAAAACCTGAGGGCGCGTGCTCAATAATGCCTTGTGTAAAAGCGGTTACCGTAAACAATAGAAGGGGAATAAGATTAGATACTATCTTTTTCATGCTGGACTTTTTTTCTGCTAATAAATATGGCTTCATAGCTTCGGGGTGATGACATGCCCGTGGAACTCGTTCTTAAAGGATTACCATCAGGGATAGTTAACGCCTGCCGATATATCAAAAATAGAGGAATGCGTTTTTAACCGATAGCTTATTTGTTGAAATTAATAGCATAATTGTTTTATGAACAATAATTAAAACAATAAGAACCTGTTAAACGGCAAAGAAGCAAAATTTCCCAACATGCTGTCAAAGGATCTGCAACACACTCCCCGTCAGCTGGTACTTAATCTCCGCCGTCTTCGACAAATTATCCATAAACTCAGGCAATCCGTCCTTTTTTGTGAGCACGCCGCTTACCGTAATCCCTTCTGCACCCGGTGTATTGAATTGTACGGTCACATCAAACAGGCGTTTGATCACGATGGCAATTTCCTTTAACGTGGTATTCCTGAAATAATATTTCCCTTCCAGCCATGCAAGCGTATTGCGGGCATTAAACTCGTCGACCCGGAAACCATTGCCCTGCTGGGAGTTGTAGGTGGCTTCATACCCCGGCGACAGCTGCACACTTTGATTACCGGTTTTACTTTTCAGGGACACTTTGCCCGAGGAAAGCGAAAGGCGGGTATTATTGCTGTTATAGGTGTTGATATTAAATGCGGTGCCAAGCACATTCACAGAAAACTGCCCCGTATGCACAATAAAAGGATGGTTAATATCTTTATGCACAGAAAAATAGGCTTCCCCATTTACAAATACTTCCCGCGTACGCCCGTTGAACGACACGGGGAACCTGATTTCCGACATGGCGTTGAGCCATATCTCTGTGCTGTCGGGCAGCGTAAGTTTATAGTCTTTCCCTGCAGGCACCTGCAACAGGTTCATGGCTGTGGGAGCATCGGCATTTGCCGCCTCATATTGCAGGCTTTTGGGTGATACCCGCATTTGTGCCGGGCCGATGTTGAGCAGTGACGACTGTGTGGTATCGGAAAGATTAACGGTTTGCCCGTTGGCCATCTGCAGGATAATGCTATTGCCCGACGCTGCCTGCTTTACAGCGGCAACAGGATGTTGGGGAGCTTCCCGGGGAAAGAAAAAATACAGGCAGGCAGCGCTGCCAAGTAACAGCAATAAACCGGCGGCTACCCGGTACAGTACCCGCATATTGCCGGTATTACTTTTCTTAAAAAGGTGCTTTCTTTCTTCCCACAGCTGCGATTCATCCAGCTGGCGCAGGTATTGCCTGGCAGCCGGATCATTGAGTTGATGCTGCATGCGGGTGAACATATCCATTAACGCCGGATCGGCAGCCATAAGCTCCTGCAGCGCATGGTCGTCTTCCCCGGAAATATTCCCGGTCAGCTTTTCCAGCATTAATTGATCAATATATTGCTTATCTGAGGTCATTGATAGTAAACTTAATGAGAGAAGTAAACGCTACAGTACATTTCATTCAGACACCGGCAGGTGCAGCTTATTGCGCAGTGTTTTAACGGCCATTTTAAGATGGGTTTTCAATGAATTGACACTGATCCCCATATTGTCGGCCACTTCATGATATTTCTTCTGCTGCATATATACAAGCGTAAATGCCCGCTGACGCTGGGCCGGAAGCTCGCTCAACAATTCATGCAACTGGCGGTGAAGCTGCTCCTGCGCACTCCATCCTTCATCTGAATCCCTTTCTTTATGCGTGTTCAGCTCATACAGGCCCGACTGATCAACCGTTTCTGCATATCTCTCAATCTTTTTCAGCGCCCTTTGCTTCACCTTATGATAATCGCTTACCTGGTTACGGACAGCCGTGAGCAGATAACTTTTAAGACAGCCTCTTATATTCCGGTACAGCTTCTTTTCCCACATACCACTCAATACCAGCTGAACAAGATCATCTGCCGCCCCCGCATCACTGGTGCCGAGATATGCTTTGGTCCACATCAGCCGGTAATATTTCTTGAAAATAAACTCAAAAGCATCACCGGCATTTCCTGTTTTTAATAATGCAAGTATGACTTCATCTCCCGGATATTCAGGCATAAAACACTTTTTAGGCTGGTTGATTAGATAACGCGGATAATATTCAATTGGGACATTGAAGTTAAATATAAGACGTTTGAATGATAAAATGTTAATTTGACAATTATTAATTTTTTTACGTAAGAGGGATAACGGTCTTCCCATTCACCCATTTTCCAAATGTGTCGTCTTAGTAATGTGCGCCATAAAAAACAAGCACCCATAGTCACCACGTTACAGTCATTGTCAACCAAACAAGGAAAATGAAAAGAAGTATCCCGTTATTGAATACTGGCCGGCGTTCTTTTGCCGGGCCCAGGGTGTTTATCACCACTTTTTTGCTCTTTTTTTTAAGTTTTACTACGCGAAGTCAGAACCTTCCGGCATCCACGGTGGCCATCAAAGGAAATAATATGACGCTGGAAAGCATCTTCCAGGCGATTGAAAAACAAACAAACCTCACCTTTTTTTACAGCGACGACCTCCTGAAAAGTGAAGTGATCAGCGGCCCCATTGACTATACAAATGCCCGGGTAGCCACTGTACTGAACGAAATACTGAAAGGCCGCAACCTGCTGTACGAACTGAAGAAAAACGTGGTACTGATTAAACGGGGCAGGAACCCTGCCGCAGGTGATACCAATCCTGCAGAAAAAAAGAACACTACCCAGGAACGGCAGGTTTCAGGGCTGGTACTTGCCGAAGATACCCGGACGCCTTTGCCCATGGCAACCGTAATGCTGAAAGGCACCACTACCGGCGCTAAAACAGACCAGGACGGCCGTTTCAGATTAAAAATTACCGGCGACAGTAAAATATTGGTTGTACAATACATAGGCTATGTATCGAGGGAAATACCCGTGAAAAATGACGAGGGCAATTACGAAATATTGCTATCCCCCCGGGACAACACCATTAAAGACGTGGTAGTGGTAGCTTACGGCACCCAGAAAAAATCCAGTATGGTAAGCTCTATTACCGCCATTGAGCCTAAAGAACTGAAGGGCCCTACCGGTAACCTTACCACTATGCTGGCCGGCAGGATCCCCGGGGTGATCTCCTACCAACGGAGCGGCGAGCCTGGGGCCGACAATGCACAGTTCTTTGTAAGGGGCGTGGGCACCTTTGGCGCAGGAAAAGTAGATCCTCTTATCTTAATTGACAATATAGAGTCATCCTCCAGGGATCTCGCCAGGTTGCAGCCGGATGATATCGCCGGTTTTTCTGTTTTGAAAGATGCTACAGCCTCCTCGCTGTACGGAGCCAGGGGCGCCAACGGGGTGATACTGGTTACTACCAAAACCGGTAACCTCGGGAAGATGCGTTTCAACTTCCGTATGGAGAACTCTACTTCCGCCAACACGCAGAATTTTAAACTGGCAGATAATGTTACCTACATGAAACTCGCCAACGAAGCGGTGTTAACCAGGAACCCGCTGGGCGTGTTGCCCTACTCACAAAATAAAATTGATCATACCGCCGCCGGAGACGACCCGTTATTATATCCAAACAACAACTGGATCCAGCAGCTGATCAAGGACCGCACCACCAATCAGCGTTTCAATATCAATGCCAGCGGAGGCTCAGATAAAGCAAAGTACTACCTGGCCATGACCTATAACATTGATAACGGCATTCTCAAAGAAAACAAACTGAATAATTTCAGCAATAACATTAAGCTTCGCTCCTATTCCATCTTATCCAACGTTACTTTAAACCTCACCAAAACAACAGAAGCACTGGTAAGCCTGAAGGGGCAGTTCGATGATTATAACGGCCCCATAGGCGGCGGCGCAGCTACTTTTTATAATGCCATCTGGAGCAACCCGGTGGCGTTTCCGGCAGTATACCCATCCAATCTGCTGCCCTATGCCAAACACCCGCTGTTTGGAAACGCCCTGATACCCGGCGGCGGCGGGCTATATGTGAATCCATATGCCCTGTCCCTTTCCGGGTTCCAGGCTACCAATACCAGTACGCTTACCGCGCAGCTCAGTTTACGGCAAGACCTGGAAGCCATTACACCCGGGCTTTCTGCCAGGATGATGGCCTATACAGGGCGGTATGCAAACTTTGCCGTGTCCCGTCAGTACAGCCCTTATTATTACCAGTCGAGCGCAGTAGACGGAAAATTTACCGGTCTTACCCTCATCAACGATGGCAACGTGGGAAGCGTTGGCCCTACGCCTACAGAATATCTTACCTATGCGCCCGGCGATAAAAATGTAAATACAACAACCTATGCAGAAGCCGCTGTAAACTATTCCAGGATCTTCAATAAGATACACAACGTAGGAGGTATGCTGATAGGCACTATCAGGAACTATCTTACCGGTAATGCTTCCAGCCTGCAGCTTTCCTTACCTGCACGCAACCAGGGCGTATCCGGCAGGTTTACCTATGCTTATGACGACCGTTACCTTTTCGAATTTAACTTCGGGTACAACGGCTCTGAAAGATTTGCAGCCAATCACCGGTTTGGCTTTTTCCCTTCGGTAGGAGGCGGCTGGATCGTATCCAATGAGAAATTCTTTAAGCCGCTGGCCAATACCATTGACCAGCTGAAATTCAGGTTCACCTACGGACTGGTGGGCAACGACCAGATAGGCAGTGCCACCGACCGTTTCTTTTATCTCTCGGATGTTAATTTAAATGGCGGGGCAGCAGGATATTTCGGTACCAACTTCACCTACAACCGGCCTACCGTAGCCATCAACCGCTATGAGAACCGGGACATCACCTGGGAGCTGTCTAAACAAACCAATATCGGGATGGACCTTACCGTGTTTAAAGACCTTACCATCACCGTAGACGCCTATGAGCAAAACCGTTCCAACATCCTCATGGTAAGAAGCACCGTGCCCAGCTCAATGGGGTTGCAGGCCAACATTTCTTCCAATGCCGGAAAGGCTTAC
>NZ_DATCRD010000008.1:0-15882 GCF_036569185.1 Chitinophaga sp. | reverse complement strand
AAACAGGTAACCTGTTCAAGAAACAACGCCAGAAACGATAGTGCGGAGGGGATCGCCTTCGGCGATTGTCTTGGAACGCTGATTACGCTGATTATAATGATTAGTTTGATTTAATTAATCATATAGATTTAAAAGAATAAGGGAGATAGAAGTATTACTACTTTTATCTCCCTTATTCTTTTATAAAAAAATATCAAAAATAAAATCCGGAAATCATTATAATCAGCGTAATCAGTGTTCCAAGACAATCGCCGAAGGCGATCCCCTCCGCTACTTCCACAATTCCAGGATCTCTTCCGTATGATTTTTTGTGTCAGGCTTTTTAATGATATGCGCAATCACGCCTTTCTCATCAATAAGGAAAGTGGTCCGGTGAATACCATCGTATGTTCTGCCCATCATCTGCTTTTCACCCCATACGCCATACTGGTGTACAATCTTCTGATCTTCATCTGCCAGTAGAGTAAATGGCAGTTCATATTTCTCAATAAATTTCTGGTGACTTTGTTCGCTGTCTGTGCTTACACCTACTACCACATATCCTTTTTTCAGCAGGGTATCATAGTTATCGCGCAGGTTACAGGCCTGGGCTGTACATCCTGGCGTCATATCTTTCGGATAAAAATACAGTACCACCCGTTTGCCTTTAAAATCAGCCAGGGACACGGTTTTGCCATGTTGATCCTTTCCTTTGAAAATTGGAGCTTTATCGCCTTCTTTTAAGTTTGTCATATCTATGGTTTTTACTGTTTAAATGATCTCTTAACGTTTGAATGATAACCTGTAGCTGCCTTCATTCCCGGCTATATCAGTTACCTTCAGTACCAGCACGTGTGCACCGGGCTGGCAATGCTCATCAAACGTATAGGTGAGCACGTTACCCCTGCGTGAAAACATCAGCCATTTACCATCCAGCTCTGCACGGTAGCTTTTAATACCGCTGGCATCGCTCATAGCAAAGGATATTTTAGCAGCTTTTGAAAGCACGGCGCCAGGTTTCACTCCCAGGGGCGTTACCTTTGGCGCCACTGTATCCACCTCCAGGTGGAAGTTGCCAAAATCGCGGAAAGTGCCTTTATACCAACCGTTTTCCAGCGTGGTGGCAGAAGTGCTGCTGCCTTGTCCTTCGCGCACCATCACTATTTTCGGCTGCAGATACCCGGGAACATTCCGGGTGGCACGAAGGCGTACATCAAACAGGTCGTGCACCGGTACCAGTGCATTGTGCAGGTGATATACATTGGAGTAAGCTTTGGTGCTGGCTGATGCAGTTTCCATATAGTCAAAGCATACCTGGTCGTACAGCGCTGTTTCGTCCAGGTAAAATTCCACCTGGTTATTTTCAAAAATATTACGGGAATCAGGATACATGGTGTTGGCGCATGCTTTCTGCGCATTGTCGGCGCCCGACTGCTGCAGGGCCAGTTTCACCGTAGATGTATTCCCATATGCATCTTTTACCAGCAGTTTTACCTGGTGTACTTCTCCATCTGAAAGATGAATGGTACCATCGCCTTTCAGGTCGTGGTAAATATCCAGTTTATTACCTGGCAGGGAAAACACCAGCTGGTAATAGGGGCCGCCGCCTTTCTTTGTTTTATAATCGATGTGCGCATTCAGGTAGCGGGTTTCATCATAACCGATGTTATCCAGCTGGAAGTCGATATCCGGTTCATTGTTCTGCAGCAATGTCACTTCATAGATGCCATAAATATTACCGGTGTTCATACGGTCTATAGCGCTGAGGCCAATGCCGGCTTTTGCAGTATTTACCTTAACTACAGGCTGAGTGGTTACATATTCGCCTCCTACTTTCTTTAATGGCAGGATGAGTGGTTTTTGTTCATAGATACTTTTCTCACGGTCGTAAATGGCCAGGCGATATACATCCGGCGCTTTGGTATCTGCAATATCAAAACCAAAAAGTAAGGGGTTCAGTGGTTTTTCAGTGGTGGTGTTTCTGATCTCAAAGTGCAGGTGCGGACCAGCGGATCCGCCTGTATTGCCGCTCCATGCTACAAAATCGCCTTTCTTTACGGGAAACATGCCAGCGGGGATCGTAAGATCGCTGGCCCAGCTTTCCGCCTGGTATTGCTGTTTCTTCACATACTGTTGCAGTGCAGGGAAAAAAGCATTCAGGTGCGCATACACTGTCGTATAACCATTGGGGTGAGTAATGTAAAGTACGTTCCCAAAACCGGTGTGCGATACACCTATGCGGCTTACATAACCATCTGCAGCGGCATGTACCGGGAGATTTTCCTTTTGCTGTGTTTTAATATCCATTCCTGAATGGAAGTGGTTGGGCCGCAGTTCTCCGAAGTTACCGGCCAATATGATCGGTATGTTCAGCGGGTTCCTGAAGTAACCTTGCGGATAATCCTTCACCGGGATAGATTGCGCCTGTAGTAGTTGTGGTAATAAACAAAGTAAACCAATGACTCTTTTCATAATATGCAAATGTACGCGAAGTTTGTCTGACTCAGGATTAAACTGATTACGCTGATTACGCTGATTTTATTTTGCTTAATTTTTGTTTTGATTTTGTTTTAAGAAGATGAAGAACAAGGTTCATGCCAGTGGCTGGGAATATATTTCCGTGTAATTCTTCCCGTATTAAGCATATCTGCTGAAAGGCTTTTAAATATGCCGGCAAATGCGTATCCATCTTCTCAAACAAATATTAAAAAACAAAATCAGCGTAATCAGCGTAATCAGTTTAATCCTGAGTCAGACAAAATACGCGACAAAATACGCGCTTTTTTAAGTACATTAGTTCCCGCAAAACGAGCAAGCATACATGTCTATCCAGGTATCAGAACTCAGTAAAGTATACGGCGAACAAAGGGCTGTGGATGCTATTTCCTTTGAGTTGAAAAAGGGGGAGATCACTGGTTTCCTGGGCCCTAACGGTGCGGGAAAATCCACCACGATGAAGATGATCACCGGTTTTTTGCCGCCTACCAGCGGTAAGGCCAGTGTATGTGGTTTTGATATTGTATCGCAATCGCTGGAAGTACGTAAAAGGGTGGGCTATCTGCCGGAATCCAATCCCTTGTATTATGATATGTATATACGCGAATTCCTGGAGTTTGTGGCCGGCGTTCACCAGTTGGGAAAAACCGGTACAAAGCGCATTGCTGCTGTAATTGAGCAAACAGGGCTGCAGCCGGAGCAACACAAAAAGATCGGGGCACTATCCAACGGGTATAAACAACGGGTTGGCCTGGCACAGGCCCTCCTTCATGATCCGGAAGTATTGATCCTGGACGAGCCCACTACCGGGCTGGATCCCAACCAGCTGGCCGATATCAGGCAGCTGATCAAAGAGCTTGGCGCCAATAAAACCGTGATCCTTTCCACGCATATAATGCAGGAAGTGGAAGCCCTGTGCGACCGGGTGATCATCATTAACAAAGGAAAGATCATTGCAGACGATAAATTATCGTTAATCCGTGAAAACAGCAGCGGGAATGGATATTTACAGGTTACCTTTGCCGAGCCGGTTACCGAAGCCGATCTGCTGGCAATTCCCGGCATTACCCGTGTGGCGGCCCGGGAAGACCATAGCTGGCAGCTATTTACCGGCCAGGTAGATGAAGTGCGAAAAAACCTGTTACAATTTGCTTTGATTAATAACAGGAACATCCTTTCTTTGCAGAGCAATTCACAAAGTCTGGAAACAATTTTCCGGGAATTGACAAAGGCCCCAGGCAAATAACTGTAGCCGTTAGCAACCCGGGAGTGGTGAGGGACTAACAGCCGCGGTAAACGCCAGGTGCTAAATAAATAGCTAACAATAATAACTTTTCGAATTATGAGTACCATTTCAGAAATCCATGCCAGGCAGATCCTCGACAGCCGTGGTAATCCTACAATTGAGGTTGATGTAACCACAGAAGACGGACATTTTGGCCGTGCAGCAGTTCCATCCGGTGCTTCTACCGGTAAACACGAAGCAGTAGAGCTGCGTGATAATGATAAGAGCGTTTATATGGGCAAAGGCGTACTGCAGGCCGTAAATAACGTAAACGATATCATCGCGGAAGAACTGATTGGCTGGGAAGTGACGGATCAGGCCGGCATTGATAAAATGCTCATTCAACTTGATGGTACTCCTAATAAAGCTAAACTGGGCGCCAACGCCACCCTCGCAGTGAGCATGGCTGTAGCCAAAGCCGCTGCTGAAGAAAGCAACCAGCCATTGTACCGCTACCTCGGCGGTGTAAACGCTTTCACCCTCCCCATTCCCTTAATGAACATCATCAATGGTGGTGCCCATGCGGATAATAAAATCGACTTCCAGGAATTTATGATCGTACCGGTTGGCGCTCCTTCCTTCTCTGAAGGTCTGCGCTGGGGCGTGGAAATCTTCCACCACCTGAAATCTGTACTGAAAAAGAAAGGATACAGCACCAACGTAGGCGACGAAGGCGGCTTCGCTCCTGAAATCCAGAGCAACGAAGAAGCTATTGAAACCGTACTGGAAGCTATCAAAGCAGCCGGTTACGAGCCCGGTACCCAGGTAGCCATCGCCCTGGATGCCGCCAGCAGCGAAATGTACGACGACGCTACCAAGAGCTACAAATTTTACAAAAGCTCCCAGAAAGTGATCAGCAGCGACGAAATGGTAGCTTACTGGACTGAATGGGTAAACAAATATCCGATCGTTTCCATCGAAGATGGTATGGCGGAAGATGACTGGGAAGGCTGGAAAAAACTGACCGAATCCGTAGGCAGCCGCGTACAACTGGTGGGCGACGATCTGTTTGTTACCAACGTACTCCGTCTGAAAGAAGGTATCGATAAAGGTATCGCCAACAGCATCCTGGTAAAAGTGAACCAGATCGGTACTGTAACAGAAACCATCGATGCAGTGAACATGGCCCACAAAGCCGGTTATACTTCCATCATGAGCCACCGTTCCGGCGAAACAGAAGATACCACCATCGCCGACCTCGCTGTAGCCCTGAACTGCGGCCAGATCAAAACCGGTTCCGCTTCCCGTACAGACCGTATGGCGAAATACAACCAGTTACTCCGTATCGAAGAAGCACTGGGCGACGTAGCAGTTTATCCTACCAACTCCATCAGTGTAAAAAAATAACCCTCCGGGGAAAAATATTTGGATCTCGGATACCCGGCACATCTGCGCCGGGTATCTGAAATCCAAAAATCATTTGTAAATTGCTGTATGTCCGGATTAAAGTCTATAAAAGTGCCAAAGCTCCTGAAGAATAAGTTCTTCATAGCTTTCGCTGCCTTTATTATCTGGATCGCCTTCCTGGACAAAACCAACCTCATGTACCAATACCAGTTCCAGACAGAGGTGAACAAACTGGAAAACCAGAAGGAATTCTTTATCCAGGAAATCAAACAAACCCGGGAAGAACAGCAGGAACTGCTTTCCAGCCCTGAAAAACTGGAGAAATTTGCCCGCGAAAAATACTATATGAAGAAGGATAATGAAGACCTGTTCATTATCACCCCCGCACCCGCCCAATAGCCCCGCTCACTCCCCTTGTGCATCTTAAAAATTTATCTTAAATTAACAATAGAATCCGGGCAAAATCCGTTATAAAAGAGAACCTATTGTTAGTATTAAAATAATTATGCATGAGTAATTTTACACTTTCTGTACTCTCTACCCTGTGTCTTGTTACCAAAAGCGATATTAAGCATCACCAGGAGGATCTTTCATTTACCCGGGAAGAACAAGCCAGCTTTGACGATACCAAAGCTGCCCTGAACACAGTACGCTATGCGCCGAGAGTGGCCACCCTCCAGCTGATTTTTGACTACGCCGCCAATAAACAAAAAGCGGAAGAGCAGTAACAGCCGCCTTGCTTTTTTCATTTTTCCTATCTTTATGGCATGACTCAAAAAGAGCGTTATGCATTTGTTCTCAAATACTTTGAGGAACATGCTCCCAATGCCGAAACGGAACTCATCTACGACAATCCATACCAATTGCTGGTAGCCGTTATCCTGTCGGCCCAATGCACCGATAAAAGGGTGAACATGACCACCCCTGCCATCTTTGCAAAATACCCGGACGTATACGCCCTCAGCACCGCTACATTCGATGAGCTGTTCCCGTTGATCCGCAGCATCAGCTATCCCAACAACAAAACCAAACATCTCATCGGGATGGCGCAAATGGTGGTGGAAGACTTTAACGGGGAAATACCAGCCACTGTGCCGGAACTGGTAAAGCTGCCCGGGGTGGGCCGTAAAACAGCCAATGTGATCACCTCCGTGGTGCACCAGCAGCCCAACATGGCGGTGGACACCCACGTGTTCAGGGTTTCCGCCAGGATAGGGCTTACCACCAATGCCAAAACACCGCTGCAAACAGAACTGCAGCTGCTGAAAAATATTCCGAAAGAAAAAGTGCACATCGCCCATCACTGGCTTATCCTGCATGGCCGTTATATATGCGTGGCCCGCAACCCGAAATGCGGCGAATGCGGATTAAGACCGGCATGTAAATATTATGCAAAACTGATAAAAGCAGGTTGATATGCGCCCATTCCTCACTGCCGCCTGGAGAAACCTGCTGATGCTCAACTTTGAAGCTGATCCTGCTGTGCTCCAGCCCTATGTGCCCGCTCATACAGAACTGGATACCTGGAACAACACCTGCTACATCAGCCTGGTAGGTTTTCTTTTCCAGGACACCCGGGTAAAAGGTTTTTCCTTCCCGGGGCACCGCACTTTTGAGGAAGTGAACCTGCGTTTCTATGTGCGATATAAACAAGCCGGGGAATGGAAACGCGGAGTAGTGTTTGTAAAAGAACTGGTGCCCAGGGCGCTCATTACCTTTGTGGCCAATACCCTGTATGGGGAAAAATATGCCACGCACCCGATGGCCCATGCCTGGGAATATCCGGATGAGGCCACACTGAAAGTAGCTTATCGCTGGAAAGTGAAAAACGAATGGAATCATTTATCAGCCACCGCTATGCAGGCCAGCCAGCCTATCATAGCGGGCAGCGAGGAACAGTTCATTACTGAACATTACTGGGGCTATACCAGGCTCGATCATCAAACCACCGGCGAATACGAGGTTGCCCACCCGCAGTGGGAAGTTCACCCGGTGACGGGTTTTGACTACCATTGCAGTACCCGCATATTGTATGGCGCTGCGTTTGAAAACATGCTGCAGCAAACGCCTAAAAGCGCATTACTTGCTGCGGGGTCCGGCATTACTGTAATGCCCGGTAAAAAGATCAGGCACGATACTTTGTGAACCGCCGCGGTTTATACTATCCATCAATAATTTCATCTTACAATTATGAAATTTGCTTATCTTAAGCGGTTCATCAAGATTCAATCAATAAAGCATTAGTCGTTATGAGATCAGCTGTTAGGGTACAACTATCCTTTATGATGTTCCTGGAATTCTTTATCTGGGGCGCATGGTTTGTGACATTAGGCACCTTCGTATTAAAAAATCTGCAGGGCGCCACCGATACCCAGGTGGGATATGCCTTCCTCACACAATCTATCGGGGCGGTAATCGCACCTTTCATTGTAGGCATTATTGCCGACCGTTTTATTTCCGCACAGATCATCCTTGGAGTGATACACCTGGTGGGCGCTGCATTACTATGGATCTGCTCGGGCATGACCAGCTACGACAGCTTCTACCCGGTACTACTGGTGTACATGATCCTTTACATGCCTACCCTGGCATTGGTGAACTCCATCTCCTTCCGGCAGATGAGTGATCCCAGTAAAGAGTTTTCCTTTATCCGCGTATTCGGCACCGTGGGCTGGATCATTGCCGGCCTGCTCATCGGCTGGTTGCAGTGGGAAAAAACCAACTCGCTTGATCTTACCTTCAAAATGGCGGCCGGCGCATCGCTCCTGCTGGGACTGTTCAGCTTTACACTGCCTAAAACACCGCCTGCCAAAAAAGGTACGCAGATCTCTGTAAAGGAGATCCTGGGCCTCGATGCTATACGGATGCTGAAAAACCGCTCTTACCTGCTGTTCTTCCTGGCCTCCATTGCCATCTGTATCCCGCTGGCATTCTACTACAATTTCACTAATCCGTTCCTGAATGAAATAGGCATGAATGCAGCGGCCGGCAAGCAATCCATGGGACAAATGTCGGAATTCCTCTTCATGCTGGTAATGCCGCTGTTCTTCTCCAGGTTAGGTGTAAAGAAGATGCTGGCGTTAGGTATGCTCGCCTGGGTAGTACGCTATACCCTGTTTTCTTTTGGCGATATTGATGCCAACTACTGGATGCTCATTGTAGGTATCATCTTACATGGTATCTGCTACGATTTCTTCTTTGTCACCGGGCAGATCTACACTGATAAAATTGCCGGAGAAGAATTCAAGAGCTCTGCGCAGGGTTTTGTAACACTGGCCACTTATGGCGTGGGAATGCTGATAGGCTTTATCATTTCAGGCCCTATCGTGGACGCTTATAAAACCGGTGCGAACAGCCACAACTGGCACACCATCTGGCTGATCCCTGCAGGTATTGCAGCAGCGGTATTAGTGCTGTTTATGTTGTTTTTCAGAGATAGTAACAAGAATACAGTTGTTAAACATTAATCATCGGCAAAACGATCATTATGGCAAAAATAGCAATGCTTGGTTCAGGTTTTATTGCGCGGTTCTATGCTGATTCCCTGCAGGGGCAACGCAGCCGCGATAAAATTGTAAGTGTGTATTCCCGCCGGGAAGAAAGCGCGCAAAAATTCGCTGCAGATTACGATGTTGCTTTTCAGACCACGGAAATGGAAGCAGCCATTGCCCGTCCGGAAGTAGATGTAGTTTGTGTATCTCTTCCCAATAACCTGCATGAAGCAGCCATTAACCTGTGTTGCAGGCATAAAAAAGCAGTGATCTGTACCAAACCGCTGGGACGCAATGCACAGGAAGCAAAACGGATGCTGGAAGCAGTGGAAAAAGCAGGCATCTTCCATGGGTACCTGGAAGACCTCGTATACACTCCTAAATTCCTTAAAGCGCTGAAAAGCGTGAAAGACGGGGCTTTGGGAAGAATCCTCTGGGCTAAGTCGAGGGAAACACATCCCGGCCCGCACAGCGAGTGGTTCTGGGATAAAGAACAGGCCGGGGGCGGTTGTATCCTGGACCTGGGCTGCCACTGCGTGGAAATAGGCCGCAACTTTATCGGGAAAGATATTAAGCCGGTAGAAGTGATGTGCTGGGCAGATACACAGGTAAAACCCATTGACGCCGAAGATCACGCCATTGGTTTGGTGAAATATGAAAACGGCGCCATCGGCCAGTTTGAAGTAAGCTGGACTTTCCGCGGCGGCCTCGATCTGCGCGATGAAGTAATGGGAACTGAAGGCACCATCTGGCTCAACAGCTTTTTGCGTACCGGCTTTGATATGTTTACCACCGGCAAAGGTGCTGATTATGTAGCAGAGAAAGCGGAAAGCAACTCCGGCTGGCTGTTCCCCGTAGGAGATGAGCTCAATGAACTGGGATATAACCACATGTTCACCGATATGTTTGATGCAATGGAAGCCGGCAGGGAAGCCAATGAAACCTTCTACGATGGTTACGTGGTGAATGCTATCCTCGATGCTGCTTACAAGAGCGCTGCCAGCAAACAATGGGAACCGGTGCAACTGGAAATATGGCGTGGACAGGAAGGGCTTAGCAAAGCAAAAACCTTAACCGATTATAACGATCAATACTACCTGGTAAAAGAAGAGATGACGCATTTCGGGGCAAAGAAACTGATCCTGAAAGATAAGGCGAGCGGGCAGATCATCGAACAGGTATTATAATCAATATGATGGAAATGATTGTCCTGGTATATTCTGCCAGGATAATCATCTCCTCATCAGCTTATTTTTACAAACATGGCTTTACCCAGTGTATGATTTACTTCTACAGACATTAAGGTGCCGTTCTCATACCTGAACACGTTCTTTTTCCCTTCCGGCAGTATCAGCTCATACACGCCTCCGCCCAATGATTTCAGCGGCAGGAAACGGCCCAGTGTTTCGGAAAACACACGGTTCACCTGCCTGGGCTCCGCGAAGTAAAGATCTGCCACACACTCTTCTATTTCAGTCTCCAACACCGATTTCTCCCCGTTCACTATTATCGTATATTCTTTACCGTTACGCCTCACAATAGTTTGCTTGTCTTCCCCCGTTTTACCTGACACCCGCGATACCCTGGCATTGGTTAGGATGTTGTTATTGTACTCGCTTACAATGTCGCTGTTGACCTTTGAAAGCATTACCTGGATCCGTGTTCTTATAATGATGCTTTTCGCAGCGCCGGTAAGTTTTCGGTTAGCTTCAATGGTTCCTACAGCATGATTGGCAATACGCACTTCGAAGGTATTGGTTTGGGCATCTGCCTGCAAATACAATACAGCTACTGTGATAGTGGTAAACAAAAACCTGAAAAGACTATTCATAATAGTTGACTTAAACTAACAATATTTTCCTGAGGAAGTAGTAGCTGTAAATGTCTTCCCATCAAGGAAAATACAAAAAATCCTGTCACAACGGACAGGATTTTTTATTGTGTGCATTAAAATAATATCCGGCAATAGCTTACGCAAGCATTTCTTTGATCTTTGTGATCAGTTCGCCCTTGGTAATAGGTACGCCCATTATTTTATGATAGCCCTGTGCATCAATGAGGAACTGATCGCGGATCACTTTGATCAGCTGCCCGTTATTGATTTCAGGGATCAGTACTTTATCGTAGCTGTGCAATATTTCTCCCAGGTTCTTAGGGAACGGGCGGATGTAGCGGATATGTGCATGTGCTACTTCATGTCCTTCTGCCAGCAGGTCCAGTACAGCGCTTTTAATGGCGCCATAGGTAGATCCCCAGCCCAGCACGAGGACTTTTCCTTTTTCCGGACCGAGCTCTATTTTCTGTAAGGGGATGTGATCTGCAATCTTATCTACTTTTTCCTGGCGGATCTTCACCATCAGCTGGTGATTTTCAGGATCGTAGCTAACGTTACCAGTGATGTTCTGTTTTTCCAGGCCGCCAATGCGGTGTTCCAGGCCGGGAGTGCCGGGTACCGCCCAGGGACGTACCAGGTTTTCATCGCGGTGGTAAGGCAGGAATTGCTCCTCTCCTTCTTCCAGGCCTTTTTTGAATTTCACTTCAATACCGGGGAGGTCTGCCGCTTTAGGGAAGCGCCAGGGCTCGGAACCGTTGGCGATATAACCATCACTGAGGAAAATAACCGGTGTCATATGCTTTACAGCGATCCGGAAGGCTTCAAATACGGCATCGAAACAATCTGCAGGAGTGGATGCGGAAATGATTGGCATCGGGCACTCCCCGTTGCGGCCGTAATATGCCTGTAACAGGTCGGATTGTTCTGTTTTGGTAGGCAAACCGGTAGAAGGTCCCCCACGTTGAATATCAACGATCATCAATGGTATTTCCAGCATCACGGCCAGTCCCATTGCCTCCCCTTTCAGGGCCATGCCGGGGCCGGATGTAGTGGTAACTCCCATATGGCCGCCGTAAGAGGCGCCAATAGCGGAGGTAATTCCTGCAATTTCGTCTTCCGCCTGGAAGGTACGGATCCCAAAATTCTTAAAGCGGCTCAGCTCATGCAGGATATCGGAAGCCGGGGTGATAGGATAAGTACCCAGGAACAGGGGCAGGTTGGCTTTCTGGGAAGCCGCTACCAGGCCATAGGCCAGGGCAGTGTTACCGGTGATACTGCGATAGGTGCCAGGCTCCATCCGGGCTTTTTCCACACGGTAACGGGTGGTAAAGGCTTCCACCGTATCTGCAAAGTTGTAGCCGGCATGCAGTACTTTCAGGTTACTTTCCAGGATCTCCGGTTTTTTGCCGAATTTCTCCCGGAGAAATACTTCTGTATTTTCCATGTTACGGTCGTACAGCCAGTACAGGAAGCCCAGCACGAACATGTTTTTTGCACGGTCTTTTTCTTTCATACCGAGGGTAGTGTCCTTCAGCGCTTCGCGCGTCATTTTGGTCACATCCATGGTATGCAGCTGGTAAGCGGCCAGAGAGCCGTCTTCCAGCGGATTTACGCCTTCCGGGTAGTTGGCCAGGCGGAGGTTCTTGGCATCAAAACCATCTGTATTGGCGAGGATAATACCGCCTTTTTTAAGCCCTTTCAGGTTAGCCTTCAATGCGGCGGCGTTCATCACTACCAGTACATCGCAGGAATCGCCCGGGGTAAATATCCTGTTAGAAGAAAAGTGAAGCTGGAAGCCGCTCACACCCGGCAAAGTACCTATCGGGGCACGGATCTCCGCCGGAAAATCGGGGAATGTGCTCAGGTCATTGCCGAATAATGCGGTGTTATTTGAAAACTGGGTACCTGTTAACTGCATCCCGTCTCCACTGTCGCCTGCAAATTTTATCACTACATCCTCCAGCTGTTGAATCGAAGTATTAGGCATCTATTTATCTTTTAAGGTATTCTTTTTTAAAGATGTAAATTTAGGTAATCGGGAGCTAGGAACCCACTGGCCTGCAATATTATTCCCGATCCGATCACAAAAGTACACAACTTTAGTAGACTATTATTAACGGAATGAAGCATTCCCATTACTTATAGTTATGGCTGATAACGGGAAGTTATGGTTATAGAAATGCTAATTTTACCCGTTTTGAGCAGGACACCTGCTACTGTTATCAAATCAAATCGTATTTTTAACCCATAAAATTAAACTATACTTTATGGCACTCTTTGAATCGAACAACCCTGTACTGAAGCAAAGTATATTTGATAAGGCGCCTCACATTGCGGGAGAAACCATGACCATCCGTGGTACTGTGAATAAAATGTCTTTTATGCTCCTGATGTTGATGGCAGCAGCCGTTTTTTCATGGGGAGAATTTTACAGGAATAGCGGTACTGTAATGCCATTGGCAATTGGTGGCGCTATCGGCGGATTTATACTGGCATTGATCATCATTTTCAAGAAAGAATGGTCGGCTTACCTGGCCCCCGCATACGCTATAGCAGAAGGTTTATTCCTCGGAGCTATTTCCGCCATGTTTGAAGCAAAATGGCCGGGCATCGTGATGCAATCAGTAGGTTTAACGTTTGGTACTTTTATCGCCATGCTGATCCTGTACCGTACAGGTGTTATCCGGGCAACCGAACGTTTTAAATCAATTGTGATGACAGCTACCCTGGGTATTGGTATTTTTTACCTGATCGCCATTGTACTGCGCATGTTTAATATTGAGATGCCGCTGATCCACAGCAGTGGTACCTTTGGAATTATATTTTCCCTGGTGGTGGTAGCTATTGCAGCCCTGAACCTGATCATGGATTTTGATATGATAGAACAAGGTGCTTTGCAGGGCGCTCCCAAATACTTTGAGTGGTATGCCTCTTTCGGGCTGATGGTTACCCTGGTATGGTTATACCTGGAAATACTGCGCCTCATGATGAAATTAAACAGGAGATAAGCGACTGTATATATCTTTGAAAAAGGCCGCCACAGCGAATGTGGCGGCCTTTTTCTTTTAAATATGTCCATCATCGTTTTGTTAATGTCTTCCAAAAGATATGTTAAATGCCGGGGCTTCAAAATATTATGGCACCGTAATTGCAAAATCGGGTTATAACAACAAGTTCTTTTACATCTTAAAACAGTGATAAAAAAAATGCTAACACATTTACTTACCATGTAACCTTTATTGTTAAACCGTTTAAAATTGTAAGCTATGAAGAAGATAAAAGTAAGCATGTTAGCACTTGCAGCTGTAGCGTTTGGAGCATTTGCCTTTAAAGGCGCCGATGGTGGAACCATAGCAGGTAAAGTAACACCCGCAGAAGGAGCCACCGAAGCCTGGGCCATCCAGGGAACAGACACCTTAACATCGCCTGTTACTGATGGCGCATTTAATTTTCAGAATGCTAAACCAGGGGCATATACCGTTATTATAGGAGCGAAAGCGCCATATAAGCCTGCAACTGTTACAGATGTTAAAGTGGATGATGGAAAGTCCACTGATTTAGGAGAAATTAAATTAGCACATTAAACAAGAGCAATAGTTTGTTTTCATAGGGGTTAATCAAAAAGCCGGTTCCGTACGTCTGTACGGCCGGCTTCTTTCATTTATACCCTTTTCTTTTTTACGCTCATAGGGGTAAATCTTTCTTTAAACGTCATTTCTTAAAGTACTCCCTTTTTTAAAATGATGTTTATGAAAAAGCAGTTTATTATAACGTATACAAGTTTGAGTATTGGATGGTTGCTGCTGATGATTGCCATCTTCAGCATTATTTTATCCGGTTGTACAAAAGAGAATATTTCCGGCTCCGGCAACGTGGTAACGGAAACCCGCAGTACTGGTCCTTTTACGGATGTGGAAATATCCGGGGCATTTGAGGTGCACCTGTTGCAGGAGAATAATTCAAAAGTAGAAATAAAGGCGGAAGATAATATTATCGGGTCGATAGAAACAGGTATGCGCAGCAACACTTTATTCATCCGGGTAAAGAACCGGGTCAATATCCGTAATCACCAGCCTATGAAGATATATGTGCACAACCCTCTTTTTCAGCGTATAAAGTTTGATGGTTCGGGATCCTTAGATAATCAGGATACCATACATACTTCCTTATTCAAGTATGAGATCAATGGCAGTGGAGATGCAGCCCTGGTATTGGATGCCGCCAACCTGAACACTTCTATCAATGGCTCCGGCAACATTAAGCTCCGGGGATTTGCGGGCTCGCTGAACAGCGAGATCAACGGCAGCGGCAGTATTGCTGCGATGAACCTGGAGGTCCAGCAGGCAAATATTACCATCCGCGGTTCCGGCGAGCATGGCGTGCACGTAAGAAAAAACCTGGACGCCAGGATCTACGGCAGCGGGAATATTTTTTATACCGGCGAAGCGAAAGTGGTAGCAGATGTAAAGGGTTCCGGCAGGGTGGTAAAGCAATAATGATATAAATTTCGTGTATCCTACACTGTTATACTGTCTGTGTTTAAAGCGAGAAGGCCCCCGCAATTGCGGGGGCCTTCATTATTTCAAGGGGATCCTTTATCAGGCGCCGCCTAATTTGCATTTCTGCAGCACTTCCCATGATTTACCGTTGTGACGGAGGAAGTAGAGGTTGTTTACTTTAAAGGTAGCCTCATATTCCTTGTTCTCATATTCGGGCCATGCCTTGTTGAATTGTTCATCTTCCAGGTCTTTAAATGCCACGGTAACGTGTGGCGTAAATCCTGTACGTGCCAGCATGGTACTGAAGCCAAATTCCTTACGCAGGAAATTGATCAGCTGACGGTGCATAGCAGACATGGTTTCACTTTTTTCCACGTTGATGAACAGTACACGGTTCTGTTTATTCGGGAAAGTCCCAAAGCCTTTCAGGGAAACTTCGAAAGGCGCCTGTGTTTTGGCAAATTCCGTCAGTTCATCACAGAAAGCTTTTTCCAATGCCGGATCAGCAGTGAAAGGAACCTGCAGGGTAATATGCGGCAATACTTTCAATGCGTACACTGGTCCGTACTGTTCTGCAAATTCCTGCTTGATCTTTATAATCTCTTTACCTACTTCTGCAGTTGGCAGCAAGGCGATAAAGTATATTTTATTATCTGGTTTTGGCTCAAAGCGCTGAGGTCTGCCACCTTGTCTTGGTGCGCCGCCGCCGCGATTTCCGCCGCCACGGTTGTAACCACCGCCGCCACCGCCGCGATCGTAACCACCACCGCCGCCGCGATTGTAACCACCGCCGCCACCGCCACGATCGTAGCCACCGCCACGATCATAACCGCCGCCGCGATCATAGCCACCACCGCCACCGCGGTCGTAACCACCTCCGCGATCATAGCCACCACCGCGGTCGTATCCACCTCCACGATCATAGCCACCGCCCTGGTCACGGTTATAGCC
>NZ_DATCRD010000007.1:0-37368 GCF_036569185.1 Chitinophaga sp. | reverse complement strand
CGCCCAGTTTTCGATGCCTAAGCTGATGATCATTGTAAGACAGAAAGCCGCTCCCAGCAAAGGAATAATTGGCACCCACGGCGTTTTAAATGCACGTGGTATTTCCGGGTTGGTTTTACGCATTACAATAATACCGATGCACACCAGTACAAAGGCAAACAAGGTACCAATACTGGTCATATCACCTACCACATTGTCTGGAATGAAGGCGGCAAACAGGGATACAAAAACAAAGAACATTAACTGTGAGCGGTAAGGCGTACGGTATTTGGGGTGCAGCTTGGCAAATACAGACGGTACGAGGCCATCGTTACTCATGGAGTAAAATACCCTTGTCTGTCCCAGCAACATTACGAGGATAACGGAGGAAAATCCCGCCAGGATAGCCACTGTAATGAAGGTCGATAACCAGGAGTAGCCTGGCATATAAGTATCAATCGCATAAGCCACAGAAGCTTCACCACCAGCTTTCAGGAAGTCGGTAAAAGGTGCAATACCTGTCAGCACAAAAGAAAACAGGATATATAACAGCGTACAGATAGCCAGTGATACGAGGATACCGATGGGCATATTCTTTTTCGGGTTCTTGGTTTCCTGTGCAGCAGTGGATACCGCATCAAAACCAATAAAGGCAAAGAATACCACGCCGGCCCCCCTGAGCACGCCCGCCCAGCCATGGTTCCAGAAATTGGAATAATCCACGGTCTGGCCATTATGCATTTTTACAGTACCGGCATCAGCTGGAATGGTAAATGGCGTATGGTTAACAGGGTTGATAAATTTCCATCCCAGGAAGATGAATAACAGTACGATGGCCACTTTGGTAATAACAATGATGTTATTCACAATAGCTGAGCCCTGTGTTCCCCTGATCAGCAGCATAGTTAACGCCAGCAGGATAAACACAGATGGCACGTTCATAATGCCCTGTACGCCCGCATCAGAAGTTTCAAACGGGCTATGGCACCACTGGTAAGGTATCGTGACATGAAACACATTGGTGAGCAGCTTATTCAGGTACTGCGACCAGCCGATAGCCACGGTGGCTGCACCCAGCGCGTATTCCAGTACGAGGTCCCAGCCAATGATCCAGGCAATAAATTCTCCCAGTGTAGCATAGGAATAAGTATAGGCGCTTCCGGCAATAGGAATCATGGAAGCAAATTCGGCATAGCATAAACCTGCCAGCGCGCAACCTATAGCAGCAATAATAAAGGAAATAGTAACGGCAGGTCCGGCATGCTGACCTGCGGCTGCAGCCGTTCTTACAAAAAGGCCCGCGCCAATAATAGCGCCAATACCTAATGCTATAAGAGAACCTGCACCAAGCGTCCTTTTCAGACCCTTTTCAGATTCTCCAGCTTCGGCCATTAAAACAGACAGTTGTTTTTTAGCAAAGAGTTTGCTCATACGCAGTCGTATTGTGGTTGATGTTTTAAGGTAGTTTAGTTTGTTGTTGTTTTTCTGTTGATCGCCAAATATAATATCTAAAATCAAAAACAGATACTTTTATTTTGCCCGCCAAAGCGCATCTTTAGCTGCTTAACCTTATTTTTGGGAAATTTTCCGGTTACAACTTTTAATTATTACAAGATAAATTCTGGCTAAGCATGAAAAAATCATCGAACCTGCTCACATTATATATTTTCATTGCTATGGTAATCGGAATAGGCACTGGTTATGGTGTTTTCCTTGCCTATGGCAATGCTCCTGTTACCACAGGTGCCAAAGATACCCCGCAGGTCTTCGCTGATAACATCTCCATTCTGACAGATATTTTCCTCCGCCTCGTTAAAATGATCATTGCCCCGCTGGTCTTCTCCACCCTCGTGGTAGGAGTGGCCAAGCTGGGCGACATAAAAGCCGTTGGCCGCATTGGCGGCAAAACCATGCTGTGGTTTATCAGTGCAACCTTTGTATCATTGTTTCTGGGCCTGGTACTGGTGAACCTGTTGAAACCGGGATTGTCCCTGTCGCTGCCCCTGCCCGATGAACATGCTTCTTCCGGCATTGCCAAGGCAGATATGACCCTTAAAGGTTTTTTCCGGCACGTAGTACCGGATAGCGTGGTAGAAGCAATGGCCCATAATGAAATACTGCAGATCGTGGTATTTGCTATATTCTTCGGGGTGGCGGCAGCAGCCATAGGAGAGAAGGCCGCTCCCGTAGTAAAGCTGCTGGACAGCGTGGCTTATATCATGCTGAAGGTGACCGGTTTTGTAATGAACTTTGCCCCCTTTGCCGTATTTGGCGCCATGGCCGGTATTATTGCGTTGAAAGGCCCCATCGTACTGGTTACTTATGGTAAGTTCATCTTACAGTTTTATTTCGGGCTGATTTGTTTGTGGGTGGTTATTTCCCTGGCAGGAGGACTGATCCTGGGCAAACGGGTATTCAAATTACTGGGGATGATCAAAGACCCGCTGTTGCTGGCTTTTGGCACTGCCAGCAGCGAGGCCGCTTATCCACGCACTATGGAAGAGCTGGAAAAATTTGGCTGCGACAGCCGTATTGTTAGTTTTGTATTGCCCCTCGGCTACTCCTTTAACCTGGATGGCTCGATGATGTATATGACCTTTGCCAGTTTATTTATTGCCCAGGCATATGGTATGCACCTGGGGATTGATCAGCAGATCACCATGTTGCTGGTATTAATGATCACCAGTAAAGGCATTGCGGGCGTGCCCCGTGCATCGCTGGTGGTAATTGCCGGCACCCTGTCGATGTTCAAGATCCCTGAAGCCGGGCTTATCCTGCTGCTGGGAGTAGATCACCTGCTGGACATGGGCCGTTCCGCCACCAATGTTATCGGAAATGCAATGGCTACTGCTGTTGTTTCCAGGTGGGAAAATAAGCTTACACCGCCAACAGAAGTTACTGCCCGGGCCTAACTTAACAAATGCGTAACAGTTTATTGATTATTTTACCGCTTCAGAAATAGAAATAGCGTATTTAGCATGGACCAGATTATTGAGTTTTTTAAGCACCTCATTAATCCCTCGTGGATTATTGAACACGGTGGACTTTACCTGTTACTGGCAATTATTTTTGCAGAAACAGGTCTTTTCATTGGATTCTTTTTGCCTGGGGATTCCCTGCTTTTTGTAGCGGGTATCTACAGCGAAGACCTTTGCCACAGTTTCTTTAATCTTCCATTTGTGGTGATTATGTTCCTGATTGCCACTGCCGGCGTGCTGGGAAATATGGTAGGCTTCTGGTTTGGTAAAAAATCAGGCCCTTTATTATTTAAGAAGAAGGATACTTTCTTTTTCAGGAAGAAACACCTGCACCAGGCCCATGAGTTTTTTGTAAAGTATGGCGGCGGCGCTATCTTCTTTGCCCGCTTCCTGCCTATCATCCGTACTTTCGCCCCTATAGTGGCAGGTATTGTAGGGATGGATGGCAAGAAATTTATGTTCTTTAATATCATCGGTTCTTTTGCCTGGGTATTTTCCATGATGCTGGCCGGCCACTACCTGGATAAAGCTTTCCCTACCCTGAAGGAGCACCTGGAACTGATTATCCTGGTGATCGTACTGATCACTACTTTACCGGTACTGATCAAGGTAATATTTGGTAAAGCAAAACCACAGCATACAGCTACTACTGCTGAACCAGAAAAAACTGATTCTCCAATATAATTTTTTATATCTTTAAAAGGGCCTTTTTAAAAGGCCCTTTTTTTTATTTCCGTTATGATGGTCAGCCAAATAAATATTCCCGTTATTATCGTCAACCAAATAAAATGAAAGCCGAGAAAAGTTCCGTCTCAATTTTTAATATCGCCGTAATAGTGGCATCACTGGGCTATTTCGTGGATATTTATGATCTCCTGTTATTTACTATTGTAAGGGTTCCAAGTTTAAAATCGCTGGGATTGCCCCAGAGTGAAATTGATGCCGGCGCCGGTATGCTGCTGATCAATATCCAGATGGTGGGATTGCTGGTGGGGGGCATTTTCTGGGGTATTATAGGAGATAAAAAAGGCCGCCTCAGCGTATTGTTCGGTTCTATTCTCATTTACTCTGTAGCAAATATCGCCAATGGTTTTGTACAGGGCATCAACGGGTATGTATTGTGGCGCTTTGTGGCTGGTTTCGGGCTGGCCGGAGAACTTGGCGCAGGCATTACACTGGTGTCGGAGATCCTGCCAAAGGAAAAGCGGGGGTATGGTACCATGATCGTGGCTACAGTAGGCGTTTCCGGGGCAGTAGCTGCCAACCTGATCGCCAAGTTGGTGGGCGACTGGCGGATCTGTTATTTCATTGGTGGAGGTTTGGGCCTGGGCCTGTTGATTTTGCGGATAAGCGTAATGGAATCGCAGATGTTTAATGCAGTGAAAACATCCACCGCATCCAGGGGAAGTTTTGTAGCGTTGTTCACTAACCGCGAGCGGTTTATTAAATACCTGAAATGCATGCTGCTGGGTGCTCCTACCTGGTTTGTGGTGGGGATACTCATTGCTTTCTCCAATAAGTTTGCCGCCCTGATGGGAGTAAAGGGCACCATTAATCCCGGCGATGCCATCGCATTTTGTTATGCGGGGCTGGTACTGGGCGATTTTGCTTCTGGTCTTATCAGCCAGTTATGGCGAAGCCGCAGGAAAGTGATGTTATTGTTCCTGGTGCTTACGGGTATTATGGTGGCAGTGTACTTAAATCTCCATGGTGTAAACACCTGGGTGTTTTACACTGTATGTTGTATACTTGGTTTCAGCGTTGGGTTCTGGGCAATTTTTGTGACCATTGCAGCCGAGAGCTTTGGTACCAACCTGCGGGCTACCGTAGCTACCACTGTTCCGAATTTTGCGAGGGGGATGCTACCTTTGATCTCCATTCTGTTTATACAGGTACAGAAATATTTTACTTTCCTTCAAAGCGGGGCTATTGTGGCGGTGATTTGTATCGGCGTTGCGTTGATTACTGCCTGGAAGGTGGAAGAAACATTTGGCAAAGATCTAAACTACCTGGAAGAGATTTAATTAATGATAGCTGTCCAGCATTTTGTCCAGTAATTTATTCAGCTGGATCACTTCTTTTTCGTTTAACGACTGAAGGGTGCTATCCAGCTGCCTGATTTCGGCATCTATTGATTTCAGCAGTTCCAGTCCCTTGTCGTTGATGCGGACATCCACGGCACGCCTGTCCATTTCACTGTTTTTCCGTTCTACCAGGTCCGCTTTGCGGAGCCTTTCCACAAGGCGGGATACATCGCTCATTTTATCCAGCATCCTTTCTTTCAGCACATTGATGCTTGCGGCCTGGGGATGTTGCCCGCGGAGGATCCGCAGTATGTTGAACTGTTGCATGGTGATACCATAGCGCTTAAAGAATTGCTGGTGGCGCGACGTTATCCAGTTGCCGATGAAAATCAGGCTTATCAGGCCCCGCTGATTTTCGTTTTCAAATGTTTTCTGTGTAATCAGTTTTTCCAGGTTAGACATACATTCAGAGTTAAACCAAATTTTATGGAATTATTTAGAACTGCTTCATTTATATAGCTTTAGCCCGTTTCGGGAATGGGGTAAAATTACGAATAAAAGCGGATTTATGGGCAGGATCGCCTTCGGCGATTTTAAATTGTCCTGGAGCAGGATTACGCTGATTATACTGATTTTTTTGATTTTTACGCTTTGGGATTTTATTAATAATTAAGGGAGATAAAAGCGAATATATCCGCTTTTATCTCCCTTAATTATTAATCTTAAAAAATCAAAATCAAAAAAATCAGTATAATCAGCGTAATCCTGCTCCAGGACAATTTAAAATCGCCGAAGGCGATCCCTACGCGGTAGCAGACTGCATTTTGTCCAGTACGTCCATTACTTCTTTTACGTGTTGTGCAGAGGTGTTCAGCAATTCTTTTTCAGCGTCATTGAGCTGCAGTTCAATGATTTTCTCAATACCTTTCTTACCTAATACTACGGGTACGCCCAGGTAAATATCTTTCAGCCCGTATTGGCCGGTAAGCCATGCGCAAACGGGGAAAATGCGTTTTTCATCTTTTACAATAGCTTCCACCATCTGGGCGGCTGCGGCGCCCGGGGCGTACCAGGCGGAAGTGCCAAGCAGGTTTACGATTTCACCGCCACCCACTTTGGTACGCTGGATAATAGCTTCCAGCTTGTCGTTGGCTACCAGTTCTGTTACCGGGATACCGCTAACAGTGGTATAACGTGGCAGCGGAACCATGGTATCGCCATGGCCACCCATCAGGATAGCCTGGATATCTTTTGGTGAGCAGCCTATTTCATCGGCCAGGAAAGCGCGATAGCGGGCGGTATCGAGGATGCCGGCCATGCCAAATACCTTGCTGCTGTCTTTTTTAGCCGTGAGGTAGCTGCAATAAGTCATTACATCCAGCGGGTTGCTTACAATGATAATGATGGCATCCGGGGAATGTTTTGTAATATTTTCAGTAACCGATTTCACAATGTTGGCATTGGTAGAAATCAGGTCGTCCCTGCTCATACCTGGTTTACGGGGAAGCCCGGAAGTGATCACCACCACATCGCTATTCGCGGTTTTGGTGTAATCGTTGGTGACCCCTGTAATTTTGGTGCTGTAATAATCAATGGGAGCTTGTTGCCATGTATCCAGCGCCTTACCTTCAGCCGTTCCTTCTTTAATATCCAATAAAACCACCTCCTGCAGAAAATCTCTGTGGGCCAGTACGTTGGCGCACGTTGCGCCTACATTCCCGGCTCCTACTACTGTAACTTTCATTTTGTCTTTAGCTTTAAAAGTGAAGAATGAATGTGATTAAACAAATGTAATGATTCGGCACTATAATAATCCGCTGGCGGCTACATTTTCACAAAGCATTATTTATTGAGGTAAAACAGCAGGGAATCAAGCTTTGCTGTTCCTTCAAAACCCTTCACAAACTGTTGTTTCTTATTATATATATACAGGCCAGGGAAGTAATGGAGGTCATAAAAATACATGATCTGGCGGGTGGGCTCACTGGCCATGATGATGTTGGGATAGTTCTGGATCTTATAATGATCGTAATACTCTTTCATTTGCTCTACTTTAAAGGGAGTTACCATTACGATCTGTGTTTTTTTGAACTTGTCTATATTTTTAAGCATTTCCTCGGTGAGGTGTTTGCAGTGATCACAGTCGACGCTGAAAACAAAGAGCATGGTTTTCTCACTTTTTTTCAGGTCGTTTTTAGTGATCGTGTGACCGTCGGCAAGATTGAGCGGAAAAGCAGGGATGACCGGGTATTGTAAATAAGGGGGTTTGGTGTTGGTATTAGCGGGCGTCTGGGCCATCAAAAACACGGGAAAACAGCTTAAAATAACTAAAAACACGTAGCGCATACTTATAAAAGTTTCTTGATTTGAGTTTAAAATTACCGGATAAATGTCATTATTTGAATAAAAAAGACGAAAATTGGGCCGAAAAGGGACTAATCTCTCTAATTTTGGGAATTAGTTGCTTGTTCATATGCGAAAATTTTTACTTTTGCAATCCGTATAAATTTTTAACTTAAAATCAGTAACCTATTTATGGCTACCACCGCAGATATCAGAACAGGATTAATCATCAAACTGGATAACAGTTTGTATTCTGTTGTAGAGTTTGGTCAGAATAAAACCGCCCGTGCAGCCGCAAAGGTTTGGGCTAAATTGAAGGGCGTTGACAATAGCCGTTCTATTGAGCATACCTGGAACTCAGGTGATACTATCTTTCCTATCCGTATTGAAAAGAAAGCTTTTCAGTATTTATATAAAGATGATACCGGCTACAATTTCATGGACAATGAAACATTTGAGCAGATCGCTATGCCGGAAACAGCTATCGATGCGCCTCAGTTCCTGAAAGAAGGCCAGGAAGTAAGTGTACAGATCAATACAGAAACAGATCAGTACATGGCGGTTGAATTACCCGATAAAATTGTAGTACAGGTAACTTACTCTGAACCCGGAGTAAAAGGCGATACGGCCACCCGTACCCTGAAACCAGCTACTGTTGAAACCGGTGCCACTGTTATGGTTCCACTGTTTGTAGACGAGGGAGAACTGATCCGTGTGAACACCAAGAATGGTGAATACATTGAAAGAGTAAAAGCATAAAACATTTCGGAAATACTGATTTTTGGAAGAAAGGAATTTTGTTTCCGGGAGATATCTTTCTGAAACAAAGTTCCTGAATGCGTTAAAAAGTATTTGTCATATTCTATATATTTCTAAACCAAAAACTGTCTACATGGACTTTAAACAGATTCAGGAACTGGTAAAAATGATCAACAAATCAAATATCAGTGAACTGAGCATTGAACAGGACAAGTTTAAGATTACAATAAAGCAGAAGGATAATGAAGTTCAGCAGGTAATCGCCGTTCCTGCACCCGTGGCGCCTGTACAGGCAGTAGCCGCTGTAGCTCCTGCAGCAGCTCCGGCCACCGCAGCACCTGTAGCTGCCGCACCTGCTGCTCCTGCCAAAGCAGATAACCTGGTAACCATCAAATCTCCCATGATCGGTACCTTCTACCGCAGCGCCGGCCCGGACAAAGCACCATTCGTAAATGTTGGCGACGAAGTGGCTCCTGGTAAAGTGGTATGCATTATCGAAGCAATGAAGTTATTCAACGAAATAGAAAGTGAAGTGAGCGGGAAAATCGTGAAAGTACTGGTAGATGACGCTTCCCCGGTAGAATATGACCAACCTTTATTTTTAGTTGAACCGTAATAATAGCCTTTAATCGTTAGCCTTTAGCTTTCAGACTTACCAATGGTTGTGCGCTGATGGCTAAAGGCTAACCGCTAAAAGCTAACCGCTATTATTAACTTATAAGGAAAACAATGTTCAAAAAAATATTGATTGCTAACCGTGGTGAAATTGCCCTCCGGATTATCCGTACCTGTAAGGAAATGGGTATTAAAACGGTAGCAGTTTATTCAACGGCAGATAAAGACAGCCTGCATGTGAAATTTGCCGATGAAGCAGTATGCATAGGCAAGCCGCAAAGCTCTGAGTCTTATCTGAACATCCCTCACCTGATGGCAGCTGCAGAGATCACCAATGCAGATGCGATCCACCCCGGTTATGGCTTCCTGGCTGAGAATGCCCGGTTTGCCGAGATCTGCGGTGAACATGGTATCAAGTTCATCGGTCCCACCCCGGATATGATCCGCAAGATGGGTGATAAGATGACTGCCAAAGAAACCATGATTGCTGCCGGTGTACCGGTTATTCCCGGCTCTGAGGGCCTGCTTCAGAGCGTGGAAGAAGCAAAATCCATTGCAAAAAGCATGGGTCTTCCGGTAATCATCAAAGCTACTGCCGGTGGCGGTGGTAAAGGTATGCGTGTGGTATGGGAAGAAAGCGAGATCGAGAACGCTTACAACATGGCTAAAAATGAAGCCCGCGCTTCCTTCAGTAACGACGGTATTTACATGGAGAAATTCGTGGAAGAGCCCCGTCATATTGAAATCCAGGTAGCCGGCGACCAATACGGCAAGGTGTGCCACCTCAGTGAAAGGGACTGCTCTATCCAGCGCCGTCACCAGAAACTGGTGGAAGAATCACCTTCCCCGTTCATGACGCCTGAACTGCGTGAGAAAATGGGCGATGCCGCTATCAGGGCTGCCAGCGCTATTAATTACGAAAGTGTAGGTACCATCGAGTTCCTGGTAGACAAGCACCGCAACTTCTACTTCATGGAAATGAACACCCGTATCCAGGTAGAGCACGGGGTTACAGAAGAAGTGATCAACTTTGACCTGGTAAAGGAACAGATCAAAATTGCTGCAGGCATTCCTATCTCCGGAAAAAATTATACGCCACAGATGCACGCCATCGAGTGCCGTATCAATGCCGAAGATCCCTACAACGATTTCCGTCCTTCCCCTGGTAAGATCACTACCCTGCATATTCCCGGCGGTCATGGCGTGAGAGTGGATTCCCACATTTACGCCGGTTATGTAATTCCTCCCTACTATGATTCCATGGTAGCGAAAATCATCACCATGGCGCAAACACGTGAAGAAGCGATCAACACTATGGAACGCGCGCTGAGCGAGTTTGTGATTGAAGGCGTGAAAACAACAATTCCTTTCCACCAGCAGCTGATGCGTGATGAGAACTTCCGTAAAGGAAACTTTACTACCAAGTTCACAGAAACATTTAAGCTGGTATAACGGTAACGGATATACTATTGAAAAGTCCTCCTGGTCTGACCAGGAGGACTTTTTTTATTAATGCAGCAAGGTAGTAGTACTAAAAAAACAAAGCCCCGGATGAAGATCCGGGGCTAATCATACACCAAAACAATCTTACGGTTTTATCGCAAGAAAAGCAGCTCTCTGTATTTAGGCAGCGCCCATTTTTTGTCGTCCACCAGGAACTCCAGTTTATCGGAGTGGTAGCGGATAACATCGAAGTACGGCTTAATTTTTTCACAGTAGTCAATCGCTTTCTGACGGCTGTCGGTCAGCTTGTTAGCTACCTTACGGGCCTCAATCATAGCCTGTACGTTCTCACTGATTACATTAATATGTTCTGCTATTTTACCAGCAATTTGTTTTTGAGCTTTTACTGATTCTTCGCCCAGGCCAATTCCTTTCAGACCGTTGATATTGGCTACGAGATCATTCAGGTAGCTGATAGCAGCCGGGAGGATGGTGTTGGTAGCGAGGTCGCCGATAACGCGGGCTTCGATCTGCACTTTCTTCACATAATCTTCCAGCAGTATTTCGTGGCGTGCGTGCAGTTCTTTTTCGTTGTAAACGCCGGTTTCAGTATAGAGTTTGGTTGCTTTTGGCGTAACCATTGCATCCAGCGCTTTAGGAGTGGTTTTTACATTTGGCAAACCTCTTCTTTCAGCTTCTTTTTCCCATTCTTCGCTGTATCCGTCGCCTTCGAACAGTATTTTTTCCGAATCTACAATATATTTCCGAAGAGTTTGCATAATCGCAATCTCTTTTTTCTCGCCTTTTTCGATCAGTGAATCTACTTCAGTTTTGAAATCAGCCAGGGTTTTAGCCATGATTGTATTCAGAACGGTCATTGCAGAAGCACAGTTTGCAGAAGAACCTACCGCGCGGAATTCGAACTTGTTGCCGGTGAAAGCAAAAGGAGAAGTACGGTTACGGTCGGTGTTATCCAGCAACAGTTCAGGAATATGACGGTGCAGATCCAGTTTCAGGATAGCTTCGTCTTGTTCGTCGAACTTGTTGTTTACGCGGTTTTTAACTTCCTGCAGTACATCGAACAGGTATTTACCGGTAAATACGGAGATGATAGCAGGAGGTGCTTCGTTAGCGCCCAGACGGAAGTCGTTGCTTGGAGAAGCAATAGCAGCTCTCATCAGGTCGGCATAGTCATGCACCGCTTTAATGGTGTTCACAAAGAAAGTGAGGAACATCAGGTTGGTCTTCGGAGTTTTACCGGGAGCCAGCAGGTTTACACCGGTATCGGTGGACATGCTCCAGTTATTGTGTTTACCGGAACCGTTGATGCCTGCAAAAGGTTTCTCGTGCAGTAACACTTTCAGTTTGTGACGTTTTGCCACTTTATTCATAACATCCATCAGCAGGGAGTTGTGGTCTACTGCGATGTTGATTTCTTCAAATATAGGAGCGCACTCGAACTGTGAAGGAGCTACCTCATTGTGACGGGTTCTTAAAGGAATACCCAGTTTGTAGCATTCTACTTCGAAATCGCGCATGTAAGCGTAAGCACGCTCAGGGATGGCGCCGAAGTAGTGGTCTTCCAGTTGCTGTCCTTTGGAAGGAGCATGACCAACTACGGTACGGCCGGTCATGATCAGATCCGGGCGGGCGTTAGCCATGGTTTCATCTACCAGGAAGTATTCCTGTTCCCAACCCAGGGTACCGGTTACTTTGGTAACGTTCTTATCGAAATAGTTACATACGTCTACTGCAGCTTTATCCATAGCAGCCAGTGCTTTCAGCAGCGGCGCTTTGTAATCCAGGGATTCGCCGGTGTAGGCAACAAAGATAGTAGGGATGCAGAGTGTTTTACCATAGCTCTGTTCCAGGATGAAAGCGGGAGAAGAAGGATCCCAGGCAGTGTAGCCGCGGGCTTCGAAGGTAGCTCTCAGGCCGCCGTTAGGGAAGCTGGAAGCATCTGGTTCCTGTTGTACCAGTGCGTCGCCATCAAATGTTTCCAGTGCAGTACCATCACCTTTCAAAGTGAAAAATGAGTCATGCTTCTCTGCAGTTGTACCAGTCAGTGGCTGAAACCAGTGTGTGTAGTGTGTAACACCTTTTTTCATTGCCCATGCCTTCATGCCGGAAGCAATCTGCTCGGACATCTTACGTTCCAGCTTGGTGCCATTTTTAACAGAGTTCATCAGGCTCTTATAAGCCTCATCGCTCAGATATTCCCGAACAACTTTACCAGAGAAAACATTGCTGCCAAATACTTCGGTGATTTTACCGTTGTGTTCGGTGAGAGTGGAGTCTACGCCAGCTAATCCTTCCAGCGCTTTGAAACGTAACGATGTCATGCTGTAAATTATTTTACACAAAAGAACGCATCCATCGCTATAAATACAAATAAATTGTTCATTTTAATTGAAAAATTACATTTAGGCATTTAAAATGGCCGTTTTTTTGTCATTTCATTAAATATTCAGAGTGGAGAGAGTTTAAATCTGATGAATTTAAAAATAAATAATATGATAGCGGGAAGTGAAAAAACAGCAGGAAAGCCACCAGAGGGTTCTCTTGGCATTTGAAGGAAAATCATTTACTTTTGCGACTTCTTTTAAACATCTCGTTTTTTATACTTAAATACATGCAAACCACCGTAGAAATTGCTGAACAGCTTGGACTTACCGCTGACGAGTTTGAACGAATTAAATCTATTTTAGGCCGTATCCCCAATTTTACAGAATTAAGTATGTATTCTGTAATGTGGAGTGAGCACTGCTCTTACAAAAACTCAATCGTCTGGCTGAAGTCTCTGCCCCGCGAAGGCGACAGGCTCCTGGTGAAAGCAGGAGAAGAAAATGCCGGCCTGGTAGATATAGGTGATGGCTACGCGGTGGTATTTAAAATAGAATCGCATAACCACCCCTCTGCTATTGAGCCCTTCCAGGGTGCTGCTACCGGCGTAGGTGGTATCCATCGCGATATCTTTACAATGGGCGCCCGCCCTATTGCTGCGCTGAACTCCCTGCGCTTCGGTAATATTAACGATCAGAAAACACAACACCTGGTAAAAGGTATTGTACATGGAATAGGCCACTACGGTAACTGCTTCGGCGTTCCTACCGTAGGCGGTGAAACTTATTTTGAAGACTGCTACGGCACCAACCCGCTGGTAAATGCGTTCAGCGCAGGTATCGTAAAAGTTGGCCAAACCGTTTCCGCTACTTCCTATGGCGAAGGCAACCCCGTTTTCATTGTGGGCTCCGCTACCGGTAAAGATGGTATTGGCGGCGCTTCTTTTGCTTCTGCAAACATCACAGAAGACAGCGTGGAAGATTTACCTGCCGTTCAGGTAGGAGATCCTTTCCAGGAAAAGAAACTGCTGGAAGCCTGCCTGGAAATCATCAAAACAAATGCTATTGTGGGTATGCAGGATATGGGTGCGGCCGGTATCACCTGCTCTACCGCAGAAATGAGCGCGAAAGGCGAACATGGTATGAACATCTGGCTGGATAAAGTACCTACCCGCCAGAAAGATATGAAAGCATGGGAAATGCTGCTGAGCGAAAGCCAGGAGCGTATGCTGATAGTAGTGAAGAAAGGGGAAGAAAAACCGGTGCTGGATATTTTTGAGAAATGGGACCTGCACTGTGTTCAGATCGGTGAAGTAACGAAAGATAAAAACCTGAAGTTCTATATGAACGGCGAACTGGAAGCAGATGTTCCTGCTGAAAGTATGGTACTGGGCGGCGGCGCTCCCCAATACCACCGCGCTTATACAGAACCTGCCTATTTCGCTAAAGTAAAAGCATTCGATATCCAGAATATTCCTGATACAGAACATCCGCGTTTTGTAGCAGAAAGAATGGTGGCATTGCCTAACATCGCTTCCAAACGCTGGATCTACAACCAGTACGACAGCATGGTAGGTACTGCAAACGCCAGCACCAACGCGCCAAGCGATGCTGCTATCGTATTGGTAAAACCTACGAAGAAAGCGCTGGCGATGACCACCGACTGTAACGGCCGTTACGTATTTGCCGATCCTCATAAAGGCGGACAGATCGCCGTAGCGGAAGCTGCACGTAACATCGTTTGCTCCGGTGGCGAACCGGTGGCCATCACCAACTGCCTGAACTTCGGTAATCCTTACGATCCGGAAGTGTACTACCAGTTTGTACACGCTGTACAGGGAATGGGTGAGGCCTGCCGTAAATTCAATACACCCGTTACCGGTGGTAACGTGAGTTTCTATAACCAGTCGCCCGATGGCCCTGTTTACCCAACGCCAACCATTGGTATGGTGGGTATCCTGGATACGCTGGATCAGCGTATCACGCTTAATTTCAAGGAAGAAGGCGACCTCGTATACCTGGTAGGCCGCCCCCGTAACGATATTAACAGCTCTGAATACCTGCACAAGATCATCGGTATAGAATACAGCCCTGCGCCGCACTTCAATCTCGATGAAGAACTGCACCTGCAACAGGCCATCACTAAACTGAACAAAGCTAAGCTGATCCAGTCTGCTCACGATGTAAGCGACGGCGGTTTATTTGTTACATTGCTGGAAAGCGCCATGCCATCCGGTTTGGGCTTTGAACTGGCGCTCAACAACAAGTTCCGTAAAGATGCCTACCTGTTTGGTGAAAGCCAGAGCCGTGTAGTCGTAACCGTTAAACCGGCTGATAAAGAGAAGTTCGAGGCCCTGTTACATGGCCTGGTAGATGCTTCCGATAATTCTGTACGTTACGAAAAACTGGGTGTGGTAACTGGCGAAACCATTAAAGTAAATGGGGAAGACTGGGGCAATGTAAGCACCTGGAAAAAAACATATGATACCGCTATTGAAGAGCATCTGAAGAAATAATCTTCCGCTTTTCATTCCACATAAAAAATGGTTCGCATAACTATTATGCGAACCATTTTTTTATGTTAGCCGCCCTTTCTTCCCGATAATAAATTTTCTCCGGTACCAGACCAGGAAACCAGATATAGATAATATCCCCGGCGTGAGGGCCAGGAAGGAATAAATGATCTTTAGTATAATACCTCCGTAATTGCCAAAGTGCAGCGGGGCTACAGCCGAGTTCAATTTATCGCTGAAAGAGGCTTTGCTGAAATCCACCTTTCTTTTAACAGCGCCTTTTTCATCAATGGATACGGAGGATGCGTATTCCCCGAAAAAAGCCGCTTCATGCGCATGACCGGGTATTTTTACGGGGTCGCCCACTTTCCGGGGAGGGCGTAGGCCCGTGGCCCGGAACCCCGGGATAGCGGCAGCGGCTTTGGCGAGCAGGGGCTCAAATTCACCGCGAAAAGGAATACCGGTATAACCTGTTTGGGTATTTTTCCAGGCATCCAGCACTTTGATTTCCATGAGGAAACCAGTGATAGAAATGAGCAGGTTAAAAAGCAGTGCCCATACACCGAGAATACGATGGAGGTTGCGCCAGCGCCGGGTCCGGTTATTCCATTCCAGGGCTTGCCGGAAACGGAGCACTTTACCGATGGCATGACGGTAAACAAACAAGCCGGTGAGAACGGATAAAAACAGTCCTATTCCCGTAATTAAGACGATTGTAGCCCCCGTGGAGCCACTTAACAGGGAAAAGTGCAGGTACATTATAAAGCCTGTAAAATGGGCTGTATTTGAATATTGCTGTAAGATGCTGCCGGTATAAGGATCCAGGAAGATGTATACTTTATCAGTGGCTGAATATTCCGCTCTTAGTATGGAGCTTTCATCAGGCGCCTGGGGAAGTCTTACAAAAAACAGGTAAGGGTTGCCGGGCAACGCTTTGCGGGCATCTTTCAGCTGCTCCTGCAAGGTCCTGGAAGTGGCGTGGGGCGATACATGCCAGGCATGGGCGTACATTGCATGATCTATTTCATCGGTAAATACCAGCATACTGCCCGTAATGCTGATGAGCAGCAACATGATACCGGCTGCGAGGCCGGTGATTCTGTGCAGGCGGAAAAATTGCCTGCTCCATTGGATCCTGGGCACCTGTATATTATCGGTTTTGACTAAAAAATATACCCGGCGTTAACAAAAGTGCTATAACAGTGAAAAGGCTGGATATGTATTACTTCCGGTGCAAAAGTATAGCAGGTTAGCGGGAGAATCCTTATTCAGGCCGGAAAATTATTGAACAGGTAGCTATCCTGGTGATTTATCGCTGCAGTACAAGAGCTTTAACAAGCCATTAACAAAATCCAACGGACGTGTTATAAATTTTGCTGAAATCTGGACTAATTTTGAAAAGCATCGATGAACAGGAACCGAATTAAAACCAAACATATTTTATAAAATACTTGGAATCACTTGGTTATTCCAACTTCTATGAAAACCAATTGTTCTCTACCATGTCCTGATGAAATCTAATGAAAAATTACACCTAGTGAAAGAACGATTTGAAGTAAAGGGCTGAGTAACATCAGCCCTTTTTGTTTTACCCGATTTGCCGTACCTTCTCTAGCTATGACCCCTCTGGCCTTTTCCCATTTTTAATAGAAAAGCCTTCCTGGAAAGCAGGAAGGCTTTAAATTTTTATAAGAAAATGTGCCAGTTATACCATTGGAATTTCAGCTACCTGGTACACTTTTTCATCAAGTTTTGCTTTGGTTTCGCTAAACGCTTTCAGGGTGAGCTCAATATCCTCATCGCTGTGGGCAGCGGTTGGGATCAGGCGGTAAATGATCTGTCCTTTTGGAATAACAGGGTATACCACGATAGAACAAAAGATATTGTAATTCTCACGCAGATCAAGGCACATGGCAGTAGCCTCGGGGATATCGCCCTGGAGATAGATAGGAGTTACCGGGGAATTGGTTCTGCCGATATTAAATCCACGTTCTTTCAGGCCATTCTGCAGTTTATTCACATTGTCCCACAGCTTGGCTTTCATCTCAGGATGCTGACGCATCAGCTGTACCCTTTTCAGGTGGCCGATAACGATAGGTAAGGGGATGGATTTTGCGAAGATCTGTGAGCGCATGTTATAGCGCAGGTAATTGATGATCTGCTTTTCGCCGCTGATGAAAGCGCCGATGGAAGCACCGGATTTTGCGAAGGTATTGAACAGCAGGTCAATTTTATCCTGAACGCCCTGTTCTTCACCGGTACCGGCGCCGGTTTTACCCATTGTTCCAAATCCATGGGCATCATCTACCAGCAGGCGGAACTCATATTTATCTTTGAATGCAGCGATTTCCTTCAGTTTACCCTGGTCGCCGGCCATGCCAAATACACCTTCCGTAACCACCAGTATACCACCGCCCTGTGTTTTAGCCAGTTCAGTAGCACGTTTCATCTGCTTGTCGAAATCTTCCATGTCGTTATGCTTGAATACATAACGTTTGCCGGGATGCAGGCGCAACCCATCCAGGATACTGGCGTGGCACTCTGCATCGTATACAATCACATCCCTGCGGCCTACTATAGCATCAATAGCACTCATGATGCCTTGGTAGCCATAGTTCAGCAAGGTAGTTGCTTCTTTGCCCATGTAGTCGGACAGCTCATTCTCCAGCTGCTCATGGTAGTTGGTATTTCCGCTCATCATACGCGCTCCCATCGGAGAGGCCATGCCAAAGTCTGCAGCAGCTTTGGCGTCAGTAGCACGCACTTCCGGGTGGTTGGCTAACCCCAGGTAGTTGTTCAGGCTCCAGACAATCTTTTCATTTCCCCGGAATTTCATGCGGGGGCCTATTTCCCCTTCCAGTTTAGGAAAGGCAAAATAGCCGTGGGCTCTGTCTGAATGCTCCCCGATAGGGCCCAGATGTTTCAGCAGTTTCTCGAAAATATCCATACGGTATATTATGTAATGATTAATTCATTCCATTTAAAATGGACACAAAGGTATTAAAATATTACTTTTTGTAAACTTGGTCCACATTTGGCACAAGCCTTTTTTCGCATTTACTAATACAATAAGTTGGTCTATCTTATTGTATTACAAAGACTTTTAAATTATTACAATCCGATGAAATTTACACATTTCCTGGCAGCCGCATTCCTGTTGTCAGCTATCAACGGCACTGCGCAGAGCACTTCTTCTTCAAAGCCGTCCAACCCTGTTCCTGCTGCCGGAAAATCCGCTACCGCCCGTCCAAAACTCATAGTAGGTATGGTGGTAGACCAGATGCGATGGGATTACCTGTACCGCTATGCCGGCAGGTATGGGGCCGGTGGCTTTAAACGTTTGCTGCAGGAAGGTTTTTCCTGTGAAAATACCCTGATCAATTACACGCCCACCATTACCGCCTGCGGGCATACCTGTGTGTATACCGGCTCGGTGCCTGCCATACATGGTATTATCGGCAATACCTGGTACAGTCCGGGGCTGGGCCGTACCGTGTACTGTGCGGAAGATACTACGGTAAACACGGTGGGCAGCCCGTCTGCCGCCGGTAAAATGAGCCCGCGGAATATGCTCGTAACCACTATCGGCGATGAATTGAAGTTATCCAATAATTTCCGGAGCAAGGTAGTGGGCGTAGCTATCAAGGATCGCGGCGCTATCCTCCCTGCCGGGCATAGTGCCAATGCTGCGTTCTGGTATGATGCCGGCACCGGTAACTGGGTGACCAGCACCTATTACATGAATGAACTGCCTGCATGGGCACAGGAATTCAATAAGCAGAAATTCCCGCAGCAGTACCTGAGCAAACCGTGGACCACTCTTTACCCGGTCTCTACCTATACCCTCAGTACGGCTGATGAAAAGTCCTATGAGGGAAAGTATAAAAATGCAGCCAATACCTCGTTTCCGCACCAGTTGTCGGAAATAGCCAACATGGCTATTTCCGCTTCTCCCTATGGCAACACCATGACGCTGGAATTTGCCAAAAAAGCAATGGAAGCCTATGGCCTGGGAAAAGGGCCGGTAACCGATCTGCTGGCTGTAAGCCTTTCTTCTCCTGATTATGTAGGGCACCAGTTTGGGCCTAATTCCGTAGAAGCGGAAGATACTTATCTGCGCCTTGACCAGGATCTGGCGGCGTTTTTCACCTATCTTGATGCGAAAGTGGGCAAAGGACAATACCTGTTCTTTATCACCGCTGATCATGGCGTAGCGCATGTGCCCGGGTTTATGGCGGAAAACAAACTGCCTGGCGGCGCCTGGGACGACAAAGCAGCAGTGGCTTCCCTGAATGAGCAGGTAGCAGCCAGGTTTGGCGTGAAAGAAGCTGTAAAAGCTACTGATAATTACCAGTTCTGGCTGAACCACGACGCCATCGGGCAGGCCGGTAAAAATGAGGCGGATATCCGGGAGTTCATTATCCGGGAATTGCTGAAATCGCCTGCCATTTCCAAAGCATTTTCTACGGAAAACCTCATGTACACTGTTTTACCGGAACCTATGCGAACAATGTTATCCAACGGTTTTAATACCAAAAGGAGCGGTGATATCCAGGTAGTGTTAACACCAGGATACATTGATGGCGGTAATGTGGGCACTACTCATGGTTTATGGTACCCTTACGATGCGCATATCCCGCTGGTGTGGATGGGATGGGGTGTTCGCCCTGGTAAAACCAACCGTACCGTTGGTATGACAGACATTACGCCCACCCTGGCCGCCTTGCTGCATATCCAGATGCCAAGCGGCAGTGTAGGTCAGGTAATACAGGAGATTACCCATTAAATTTTTTTTGCTTAGATTGCCATAAACAAGGCCTGAAATTCTTTGTTTATGGCATTTTCTTTTATCCAGTATACTGTATCTGAGCGGGTAGCTACCATCGCCCTGAACCGGCCGGAGAAGCGTAACGCGCTTAACGGGCCCATGGTAGCCGAGCTTCGTGCCGCATTCCGTGCAGCGGCGGCTGATGAAGCTGTAAAAGTAGTAGTGTTGAAGGGGAATGGCGAGGCTTTTTGTGCGGGCGCCGACCTGGAATACCTGCAACAGCTGCAGCAAAATACCTATGATGAAAACCTCGCAGATTCCCGGGAGCTGATGCAATTGTTCCGGGAGATCTATGATCTTGATAAGATAGTGATTGGCCAGGTAGAAGGACATGCGGTGGCCGGCGGCTGCGGTTTGGTGACCCTGTGCGACCTCAGTTATGCTGTACCCGAAGCAATGCTTGGGTACACAGAGGTGAAGATTGGGTTTATTCCCGCCCTGGTGGCGGTTTTCCTGGTTCGTAAAATAGGAGAAGGCCGTTCGCGCGAGTTATTGTTAACCGGTAAACTGGTAACGGCTGAAAAAGCCGCGGCCGACGGCCTGATCACGGCGGTGGTACCTGCGCCGGAAATAACCCGGAAGGTAGCGAAAGTGGCTGCCAGCCTATGTAATGAAGCCTCTGCAAACTCCCTGAAAGTGACCAAAAAACTGATTGGCACAGTGTTGGACTTACCGGTAGCGGAAGGGTTGGCGCACGCAGCCATACTGAATGCAGCCACCCGGGGCCATGACGACTGTAAACGCGGGATAGCCGCTTTTTTAAACAAAGAAAAGCTAAACTGGTAACGGATTATCTTAATTCACCACACTATGTCAAATCGGTTGTTATTAACTTTTACCTTCCTGTGCTGCACCGGCACATTGCTGGCGCAGCGTGTTGTTTCAGATGCCAAGATCGTTTACAAAATGGAGCTGCCGCCTGAGCAGCTGCAGATGGACGCCATGCTGGAGGGCAGCACTTTTACCCAGTATATGCGGGGGCCTCTGAGCAGGATAGATATGAATTTCAATATTGTACATTATACCTACCTGATCAACAGTAAAGCTGAAACCATGACCACGCTGATAGACCAGCATGGCAATAAATACCTGATCCGCGCAGGAAAAGAGCAGTACGAAAAAGACCTGAAACAATACGAGGGGATTAAGTTCCAGGACCAGGAAGAGATCAAGAAAGTAGCGGGTTATGATTGCAGAAAAGCCATTGGTACCATGCCCGACGGAAAAACTTTCGAGGTGTACTATGCCATTGACCTGGTACCGGAAAACAAGCAATACAACCGCCGTTTTGTAAACCTGAAAGGAATTCCCCTGGAGTTTGAGATCCTTACCAAAACAGGATCCAAAACGAGAGTAGTGGCGGTTAAGGTTGAATTATACCCGATCCCTGCTTCTTATTTCGACGTACCAAAGACAGGTTATAAAGAAGTAAGTCAGAAGGAACTACAGAATATGTAGAATAGCCGCTTTATGTGGCGGAAAGGTGGACTTGACCTGTAAATGCCATGAGGATAGCGTAAGGGGATATTGGTTGTAAAATAAAGGGTTATTTCCTGTAAAGATGGGATAGGAAATCTCTTTTCAGAGTGTTAAGTGGCTGGTTTTATTCTTTAAAATACGTATCCCGGCACTTGTTTGCATAGCAAATACACGAAGAAACACTTCGTGCACCCAATAACCAATAATTTCAGGAGAAAGGAACCCGCTCATTCCTGCTGTAGCAACGCTACCGGCGCATGTTTTGACGTGCGGCAGTGATGGCTGGTATGCTTTTGTGACCAACAGGCCGGTATTTTCCGCAGCGCCGGCTTTTTGCCTGTTTTAACCGGCTTTTGCCGGGCGGGGATGGGGGTACATATGCTGAGGATATCCGCTGCAACAAAATTGCGGTTATGGGACGGAGCTCCGGCCTTAATCAGCCTTGCCTGTAATACCAGCATTAAGGTGTCTTTGCCAGGGATCATTAATTCCAGTGTGGCGCCGTTGAAGGGCGTTTGCGGGTTTGCGGTGATGGTGGCTGTGCGGCTACCGGTTATTTTCCCTGTTGCAAAATTGATGCGTACAGCGATGGCTTTTATTTCCAGCAGCGTACCGGCTTCCCGTTCCGGTAATGATTGTGCTGGTATCTGAATAATCCCGCCTGGTAAAATGACGGGGCGGATGGAAAAGAATTTTTCCACGCCTGTGTAGCGATTGAACCGGAAGCCTTCGAGGGACTGCAGGTTTTTTCCGGCGTGGATAAGCGCTTTATTCAGGCAATTGCCCATTGAGCCGCCGGGAAATATATCCAGGCGGGGAACAATGGCCTGCCTGATGAGTTTTCCTTTCCTGCTGGCAATACCAAAGTTGCGGGAAGCCTGCCGTGTGGCCGTTGTCTGACGAACCTTTTCCGGTAAGCTGCGCATACACCAGGCGCCATTTCTCCGGTAGCCGATTACGTTGCCCAGCTTACCGGTGAACTGGATCAAACCTGTTTGTTTTGCCATGAGTTAAGTTTTTATTAAAAGTAAGTAAAGCTTTTATCATGGCAGGATGGCGCCGTTAGTGGTTCACGAAAGGAAGAGCATGGGGTATTGGAGGCTGTGAAAAGCGAGAGCCACCGCACTTAGAATTTATCCAAGGAGAGAGCATGGGGCGTTGGAAGTTGTCTAAAAAAAGAGCCGGTTAAAAAGCTGTTGAACTTTTTAACCGGCCCATATTGTAATTGAAGAAACGTTAAGTTTATTACCCTTTCTTAAGCGGCAGAATGATCTGCAGTTTCTGAAAGTTCATATTGCCAGGAGGTTGTGCCTGTACCTGGACATTGGAAGGAACTACGTATGTAACATTACCTTTTGTATAGGTCATTACCGCTTTCAGGTTAACGACCGTATTGTAGTTATTGGTAGTAGTAAACTTAAAGGCTGAGTTGAAGGTACCGGAGAAGCGGTAACCTGCATCAAGGCTCAGGTTGGTTTTGGGCATAGCTGTATTCAGCACGAAATGCGGGCTGTCAGCTGTTTTTTTCACTTTGTCTTTATTATTATCGGTTGGCAAAAAGCTATTATTCGCCAGCGCATTGAGAGCAAAAAACGCCATTGCGCCCGCTAATAAGCAAGACAATGAGAAAGTGCGTGATATGTGAGTTTTCGCTTTCATTGTAACACAAATGTACAAAATTTTCGATATATCGATAACATCTTCTTAACGCAAGATACGAAGAAATCACAAAGAATTGTTAAAAATATTTTAAAACATTGATTTATCCCAATGTTTAGGCATAGATAAAAGTACTATATTTACATTAATGAGTAAAGACTTTTCATTTTTAAACGAGGATTTTGATGATCTGAGAGACTTGTTGCAGCAGTTTGAAAACCTCAGGGCGGGTAAGTCTCATTCTTTTTTGGACGAAGATTCATTTGAGCAGATCATAGACTATTATGACGAGCATGACGAAATGCCGACCGCATTGCAGGCCGCGGAAATAGCCATCGAACAATTTCCCTACTCCTCCACCTTACTTCTCAAAAAGGCCAACTTACTGATAGAAACCAAAAAATACAAGGAAGCATTGGATTTGCTGGAGAAAGCAGAAGTACTGGACCGCACCGATATTAATCTTTACATACTGCAAACAGACGTTTACCTGGCGCTGAACCAGCATCAGAAAGCGGCTGCCGTGCTGGAAGAACAGATTGAACAGTTTTCGGGAGAAGACAGGACGGAGTTATTGCTGGAGCTGGCCGATGTGTATGACGACTGGGAAGAATTTGAAAAAGTATTCGACTGCCTGAAAATGGCGCTGGAATATGATCCCACCAGTGAGGAGGCGTTGCATAAGATCTGTTTCTGGACAGAGTTTACCGGTCGTAATGAAGAGAGCATCCGTTTGCACACCGCCATTATCGACGAGCATCCGTATAACCAGCTGGCCTGGTTTAACCTTGGAACCGCGTTCCAGGGCCTTAAGCTGTACGAAAAGGCGATAGACGCCTACCAGTATGCGGTGGCGATAGACGAGAAATTTGATTATGCCTACCGTAATATGGGCGATGCGTATATCCGGCTCCGTAAGTATGCAGAAGCGATAGAAGTGCTCCAGAAACACCTGGAAATAGCCAAGCCGGAGGATGTGATCTATGAAGCCATCGGGCATTGTTACGAGCGGCAGCGGAAATTTACGCAGGCCCGTTATTACTACCGTAAGGCTTCCCACCTGAGCCCCAGCGACGATAAGCTGTATTACAAGATCGCTGTGGCCTATATGATGGAAGCCAACTGGGAGAATGCCGCCAAATCCTTGCTGAGCGCACTTAAAATAAATAAAACCAACGCAGAGTATAACATGAGCCTGGGTGAATGCTACCTGGAGCTTGGAAAGAACAAGGATGCACTGGTACATTTCATGAATGCCGTACGTACCAGGCCTAAAAGCGCAGTTACCTGGCAGGAGCTGTTAAAAGGGCTGTATGTATCCGGTTTCCTGGAGGAAGCCCTTGCACAACTGGCCATAGCAGAGGAAAAGGCCGGACGTAAGCCCATTTTTATTTACTACCGGGCGGCCATCCTGATAGCTATGGGTAAAACAAAAGAAGGGTTGCTGCACCTGGAAACAGCCCTGCAACAGGCCCCCAAAATTGTTAAAAAGCTGGTAGAGCTTGACCCTGCTGTATTACAGCATGTGAGCGTGGTAGATCTGATTGCCCAATATCGCCGCAAACGTTAACCAATGTTATTTACTTTAATAAAATAAAGTATACTTCTTATTTTTGCGCCGGCTTTTAATTGTCATGGACAAAAGTCAATAGTATTTCCGGTTACTAAAATTGCATCTACGCTATCCCGAAGTGCCTGGCGAAAATTAGTATGTGTTTTACTGACCAATAAGAAGATAAAAATATTTCAAATGAATTTTAATCTGACACAAATCCCGGAAAGGACAAAGAAGCCCCGTACACATGGACTCACTATGGTAATGGACAAGGGGCTGAGTTTGGAAGAAGCACGAAATTTTTTATCGGTAGCAGGTCCGCACGTTGATATCCTGAAACTGGGCTTTGGCACTGCATTCGTTACGCCCAACCTGCGCGCAAAAATTGAACTGTACCAATCGGCAAACATTCCCGTATACTTTGGCGGAACCCTGTTCGAAGCCTTTGTAATCCGTAACCAGTTTGAAGAATACATAAAAGTGGTAAAGGAATTCGGGATCAGTTACATGGAAGTTTCCGACGGCTCTATCACCATCCCGCATGCTGAAAAATGCGGCTATATTGAGAAACTGGCTAAGATCGGACTGGTGTTGAGTGAAGTAGGCTCTAAAGATGCAGAGCACATTATACCTCCCTATAAGTGGATAGAACTGATGAGCGCTGAGCTCTCCGCCGGCGCTACCTATGTGATCGCGGAAGCGCGTGAAAGCGGTAACGTGGGCATTTACCGTGGCAGTGGTGAAGTGCGTGAAGGTCTGGTACAGGAGATCCTTACCCAGATACCCGCTGAAAAAATTATCTGGGAAGCGCCCCAGAAAGCCCAGCAGCTTTACTTCCTGGAGCTGGTAGGCTGCAATGCCAACCTCGGCAACCTGGCGCCTAATGAAGTGATTTCCCTGGAAGCTATGCGTATTGGTTTAAGAGGAGATACCTTTAACCTGTTCCTCGACAGGGAATAGTTTCAGAAATAATTGCAGGATATTAATTACGGATTAAGGATTGTGGATATGATAGCATCAACACAGCTCCTTAATCCGTTATTTTCATTGGTAATGATCAATTCCCCGGTGCATGAAAATATACGGACTTATAGGCTACCCGCTCAGTCATTCTTTCTCCAAAGGTTTTTTCAAAGAGAAATTTGAGAAGGAAAATATTCCAGGTTGTGTGTATGATAATTTCCCGATACCAGGTATCTCTGAGTTCACATCTTTGCTGGAACAGCATCCGCAGCTGCATGGATTGAATGTTACCATTCCTTATAAGGAAGTGGTGATCCCTTTCCTGGATGAGCTCAGCGATGCGGCTGCGCAAATAGGTGCGGTGAACTGCATTGATTTCAAAAACGGGAAGAAAACAGGCTACAATACCGATGTGATAGGGTTTACCAAATCGTTGCAGCCATTGCTGCAACCCCATCATCAACACGCGCTGGTGCTGGGCACCGGCGGCGCTGCCAAAGCCATTATGTATGCGCTGGAGCAGCTGAACATTACTTACACCGTAGTAAGCCGGCAACCGGTGAATGGGGCTGTGTCGTATGAATCGCTGACACAACAGGTAATGGAAGATCATACGGTGATTGTGAACACCACGCCGCTTGGTATGTATCCAAAAACAGATACGTTCCCCGACATCCCTTACCAGTACCTTAGTTCCAGGCATTTGCTTTACGATTTAGTGTACAACCCGGCGGAAACCGCCTTCCTGCAACGCGGCGCTGCACAGGGCGCTACCATCAAAAACGGGCACGAAATGCTGATACTACAGGCGGAAGCCTCCTGGGAAATATGGAATGCGTAGATCGCCTTCGGCGATGAAATTGTCTTGGAGCAGGATTACGCTGATTTTACTGATTTATTGGATTGGAATTTTTGATTTTAAAAGATTTGGGGAGATAAAAGCGAATATTTACGCTTTTATCTCCCCAAATCTTTTAAAAAATCCCAAGAGTAAAAATCAGGCTAATCAGTAAAATCAGCGTAATCCTGCTCCAAGACAATTTCATCGCCGAAGGCGATCCTACACCGGCTTGATCATGTAGTATACGCAGGTGGTGACGAAGTTCCTGAAGAAAGGAATGGCCGCCACAGGTTTCCATTGCACGCGCGCGTTAACGCCGAATTTGTATTTATAGATAGGATTGATCAGGTAAAACCTGCGTTGGGTGATCTTATACTGCTGGCGCTTTACAATGCGCTCAAAGCGCTCGATGGAAATGCCGGTGGATTTTACATCCATCAGGTCCACCACTACGTCATCGCCTTCTCCGAACATCCGCAGTACGCCTTTGTAGAGCGGGCGTGGAAGCAAATGAATATAAGGCACCATGCTGAGGAATTTGTTTTTACAGATCTGCTGATGGCCTCCATGGGGCATATACCATGGTGGAAAGCCGAAGTATACCTGCCCGCGTGGACTTAGCAACTGTTTGAGATGACCAATGATCTTTTCCTGGTCAGGAATGTGCTCAATGGCATCTTTCAAAATAATAACATCAAAAGAGTTCCGGAATTCTCCCAGGAAATCCAGGTCATAAATATTTTTGGCGATCAGTTTTAATTGTCCGTTGTCGAGATACTGTTGCAGGAAAGTTTTAGCCAGCTCAATACGGTCGGGTGCAAGATCCACGCCTACGCAGTTGCATCCTTTCTCCAGCAGGGGAGTAAGCACGCCGCCTTCCCCGCATCCTACCTCCATTACGCGCAGGCCTTCCAGTTGAGGAAATTCCTGCTGTATGAATGGCAGCACGTAGTCGCGTGAATTATCCACCTGTTGCTTGTGCCGTAGTGTTGCGTCTAAATGATGTTGTAAAGCCATGTATTTAAAATTGCGTGAATTTAATAAAAAGCGCTTAGCTTTCTGCTTTTCGTGGTCTTAAATAAATCCTATAATTGCCGGCCACATGCTGCGGGCTGCCTGCTAATAGCTATCTTTGCGGCATGCAAACGAACGAAAAGACCAATTACCAGGAAGGGGCCGTGATATTGATCAACAAGCCTTTAACGTGGACTTCCTTTGATGTAGTACGTAAAATAAGAAACATCACCAAAGCTAAAATAGGCCATGCCGGCACGCTGGATCCCTTAGCTACCGGGCTGCTGATCTGTTGCACGGGAAAAATGACCAAAAAGATCAACGAATACCAGGCACAGGAGAAAGAATACACCGGCACATTTACATTGGGCGCCACTACGCCTACGTTCGACAAGGAGTCTGAGCCGGAAAATTTTAAAGATATCAGTCACCTTGATGAAGCCGCTATAGTAGCTGCCACCCGGCCTTTTATAGGGGAGATCATGCAGCTGCCTCCCATACATTCTGCTATCAAACAAAACGGGAAACCTATTTACCTGCTGGCCAGGAAAGGAGTGGATGTAAAAGTAGAGCCGAGGAAATTAACTATCACTGAATTTGAGATCACTAAAATAGCATTGCCGGAAGTACATTTCAGGGTAGTGTGCAGCACGGGCACGTATATACGTTCCCTGGCAAACGACTATGGCGCGCAGTTAGGTTGCGGCGCTTACCTGAGCAGTCTTTGCAGAACCCGTATTGGTAATTTCAGTTTGGAGAATGCCACTGATATGGAGGATTTCATTGCCGCTAATTCCGTTCCTAAAACGGATAACCAATAGCGATATTCCAGATAATATTTTCACGGCGCCAGCGGCTGTCTTTCAGATCCCATTCGCTTACATACCAGCCGTTTTTATTCCCGGTGAAGTAAGGTACTTTCAGCGGGATACCCCAATCCAGGCGGATGAGGAAGAAAGAAAAATCCAGTCGCAGGCCCGCACCTGTGCCCATGGCCAGGTCGTGGTACAGCTGGTTGAACCGGAATTCAGAACCGGGGCGGGTAGAATCTTTGCGGATCATCCAGATATTACCCATATCCAGGAAGGTAGCGCCTTTCAGGTTTACGGTGCCACCAAACATTCTCAGCAGATCGAAGCGGTATTCGATGTTGCCTTCCAGTTTCATATCGCCGGTTTGATCGGGGAATGCCTGTGCGGTAGCGGAAGAATCTTTGTAGGAGCCGGGCCCCAGGGTGCGCAGGCGCCATGCACGGATGCTGTTGGGGCCGCCGGAGGTGAACTGCCGTACATATGGAAGCACCTGTGAATAGCTGTACGGGATACCAACGCCGGCATAAGCCCTGGTAGCGAGCCCGCTGTGCAGTCCCAGTTTCCAGAAGTGACGATAGTCTGCTTCTATCTTTACGAAATTCGAAATATTTACATTGGTCAGCGTTTCCAGGTTGGTTTTTTTACCACTGATGCCGTTCATCAGGCTGTTGATGCCGCTGAGCCAGCCCCCTGATTCTTCCACATTCACCCTGAAGTAGCTGTAGTGGCGCTGATGCAGCAGGTCCTGGTTGCTGAAAATAAACGAAACGCTTTCCCCGCCAATGAGTGCAGGTTCAAAGCTGCGTTTCAGGTATGGATTCGTATTTACTACGCTGTCGCGGAAAGCAGGGTCCAGGCTTACTCCCACGTAGTTGAGGGTAAAGGGCCTTACGATCCAGCGTTTGTAGAGTGTTTCGTTCCAGTCGTACCCATAGGATAAATTCAGGCTGGTAACATCAAATTTTTCTATGCGGGAAAGGTAGTTGGCGCCCAGTGTCAGTCTTGTTTTTACGTTGGAGCGGTTGCTTTGTTTAAAATTGAACGGCAGTGCAAAGCGGGGCCAGGTAAGACTTACCTCGCCGCCAAACTGCTTGGATTGCAGCACCCATCCGGATGCCTGGCGCACCAGCTCAATACCGGTGCTCAACGCCATTCCCAGCTGGGTGGCGGTTTTATTCAGGTTGATATGCCGGTAGTTCAGCGTAACACCTGATCCGAGCGTATAATCAGAGCTGTTACTTAACTCAAAGCTGAGCCCCAGTTCCTGTTTGCGCCGGGGCGTCAGGAACAGGTATGCATCGAGGGTATTTAAAGAGTCTTTTGGTTCTTTGTACTGCAGGGTTACAAACTGCCATACGCCGATATCATACAGCTTATTGACGGTATTGGTGTATTGCTGGATAGAATAGGTTTCTCCCGGCCGCAGCAGGATAGACCTGGAAAGAATTTTTGGTTTCAGCATTTCCTGGTGGGCGCGGATGGTAATAAACTTCCGTACATCCTGTTTCAGGGTGCTGTCGTTTGGGTTGCCGTTGAGAGAAAAGTCGGGGTAGGCGTAGATCCTGCCGATGTGGTACTTTTGCCAGGTATCGGCGCTGTCTTCCGGGTTTTTGATGCGGATCTCCACATCCATGGTCAGTTTATCTCTTCCTTTATTTTCATTAAAGATGTTTACAAATCCTTCGAAGGGGTTGAGGGTGTTGCGGAACAGGGCTTTGTTGAGCGTATCTACACTGAATTCTATGGCATCGCGGTTAAATTTATAGTACCCTGCATCTTTGATAAGGCGGGTGAGCCTTTCCCTTTCGCTGCCCAGTGTGGCTGATTTAAATACAACGCCTTTCTTAACCAGCGATAGTCCTTCATTTGCTTTTACAATCTGCAGGATGGCGGAATCGGGAACGTTGTAGCTGATCTTGTCTATTACGAAGTTCTTTCCGGTATTAACCCCGTAGGTAACGCTGGTTTTATGGCGGGATGTTTTTTCCTCATAGTTTACGCTGGCATAAAAGAAGCCCTGGTTGTGGAGGTAGCTGGTCATACGTTCCACTGATTCTTTGGTTTTGGTGGAATCATAGACCACGGGTTCTTCCAGGTTCCTTTTAGCGAGTACGATGTTCCAGAACCAGTTGGATTTTTTTTCGTTGTACTTCTGGTTATAGAGCCATACTTTGATGCGGCTGTTGAGCAGCTTTTTATTGGGCTGTTGCGTCATCAGCGATTTGGAAGAAAGGGAGCTACGCAGATCCTGTTTTTCGGAATTGAGGATTTCCCCATCTACATCTACTTTGGCGCTGGTGTATAAGGTCTGGTTTTTCTGGAGATACCTGGTATTGGAGCAGGCCGCCAACGTGAGTATTACCGCCCATAGCAGCAATTGTTTCAGCAGTAAGTTTTTTGAATTGGGAAGCAGCTGCATCACGGGCGAAAACGTTGTTAAAATTTTTTAAGGTCAATGCTGACAAACGGGTAACCATGCCTCTTCTTGGCTGATTAAAAGAAATCGTGTAGGTTTGATCCCATGTTGTCAAAGGCGCAAATTAAATATATTCAATCATTACAGCACAAAAAAAACAGGCAAAAATCCAGCCAGTATGTGGCAGAGGGTGACAAGATTGTACAGGAGCTGCTACAGGCGGGCATGCCGGTGAAAGGAGTATTTGCAACGGCCGATTGGCTGGAGCAGCATGGCTCCCTGGCCGGCCGTATGCCGGCAGGTACTGTAACTGAAGTGGATGCTGCGGTGCTGAAACAATTGTCGTCGCTCACAACGCCCAACCGTGCCATGGCCTTACTGGATATGCCTGCACCTGTAAATCCGCTGCCCGCCCCCGGAACGGTGGCACTGGCGCTGGAGGCCATCCAGGACCCGGGTAATATGGGTACGCTGATCCGTATTGCCGACTGGTTCGGGATCCCTCAGATCATTTGTTCGCCTGATTGTGTGGATGTATATAACCCTAAAACCATACAGGCTACTATGGGCAGTATGATACGGGTTCGTATAGCCGAATACGGTATCCGGGAATTGTTGCAGCAAACAAAACTCCCTTCTTATGCCGCTACGCTTCATGGAAAGAATATTGCGGAGTTTCCCGCTATCAAAGAAGGCATCATCCTGATTGGTAATGAAGGAAGAGGATTAACGGAAGATGTTACCGCAATGGCTACACACCGGATCACCATTCCCCGGATCGGTGGCGCCGAATCATTGAATGCCGCGGTAGCTGCGGGGATTATCTGCGGCCGCCTGCTTATTTAACTACTCATGAGCCCCAGGATACTTTTCATTTTGATATTATTGTTTTCCTGTAATCACGCTGTGAAACGGAAGGTAACACCGGCGTTTTACTACTGGAAGCAAACCTGGACGGGTAACAGCGCCGAGTTGAAATACATGCAGGAACTGCCTGCCAGGCGGCTGTATGTAAAACTGTTTGATGTAGATGTGAACGGGGTTACGCAGGCGCCCACGCCGGTAGCAGTGTTTAATCAAAAGGCTGCTTTTCCTGCGGGGGTGGAAATAGTACCGGTGGTATTCCTGATGAATGAAGTATGGGCGCATCCTGATCCCCGGCTGGCGGCTAATGTGGCCCGGCTGATGGAACAACTGTGCGATTCCCTGCCGGCGGGCAGTATAAAGGAGATTCAGCTGGACTGCGACTGGACACAAACTTCCCGGGATGCTTATTTCTCCTTTATAAAACAGATCCGGCAAACGCCCTTTTTCCGGCAGCGGCGCGTATCGGCTACCATCCGCATGTACCAGGTGAAGTATAAAGTACGCACCGGTGTGCCCCCGGTAGACAGGGGCTTGCTGATGTGCTATAACATGGGCGATCTGCGTAAGCCGGGATCGCATAATTCCATCCTCGATACAGATGCTATGGAATCCTACCTGGGTGAGAACCGGGTGGCAGAATATCCATTGCCTTTAGACATTGCATTACCCTTATTCAGCTGGAGCGTTTTATTCCGGAACGGCAATACTTATACCGGTATTTTAAGAAATATCGGTACGCAGGAATTGCAGGATACCACTATCTTTGCAATGGATGAAAAACAATTGTATACCGTGCGGAAAGATACCCTGCTGAATGGATATCCCTTAAAACAAGGAAATATTATACGGCGTGAAACCATTGACCAGCCGGCATTAGAAGCGGCGGCAAAAATGGTGGCAAAACAATTGCGCACGCCTGACCCGGTTATCATATTTTATCATCTTGATTCAACAACCCTGAAAAATTATCCCCTGAATGAACTACAAAAAGTTTGTCGTTTTTTTAATTAGTTTTTGTGCCGTATTCTTCGGTAACGTGATTTATACTTTATCCTGCGGGCCTACACCGGATCCGTATGATTATTACGTTTCATTTTTCAGTCCGTATACCAAAGGCAGCGGTTATGAGCCTTTTTATTATACAGCCCTCACCAGTTTTTTTGGGAATCCTACACCTTCTGAAGAAACGGCTAATGTGGCCGACTGGCAAAACTATGCCGGCAGCGGGGTAACGGGGAAGGATATACGCGAATGTATTTATACCTATTCAAAGGAGCAGTTATCTGCCATTGCAGAAGGCAGTGCCGCATTACCGGACAGTGTGAAGAAAAACACTTTTGCACAGTTCCTGGGTAAGGAAAAGAACCGGGAAGCCGCGCGTTACCTGTTATTTGCCAAATCCTGCGAACCGGCTGTAACCATGGAAGACCAATGGACGGCGCCGCAGCGCAATAATGTGTTGATGGAGGCATTGTATAAAGAAGGGCAGGAGCTGCATGATAAAGTAAAGGATAAGGATATCCGTGACCGTTATAGTTTCCAGCTGATAAGGCTGCAGCATTACAGTCGCCAGTATAAAGAAGCGGTGGCTTCATTTGACCAGCTGTTTGGAGAAAAGGAAAGATCTTCGCTGGTGTATTATAAGGCGCTGGCGCTCAAAGCAGGCGGTTTGTACCACCTGCAGGATTCTGTGCAGAGCGCTTACCTGTTTTCCCGGGTGTTTGAAAAGGCGCCGTCGCTGCGGCTTTCCTGTTTTACCAGTTTAATGTGGACGAATGCCAGCGGAGAACAGGTGTACCCGTTGTGTAAGGATAACCATGAGAAGGCGATGGTTGCCGCTATTTACGGCTTTACCAATGCTGAGCCGGATGTAACGGCTATCCGTAGGGTGTATACGTTTGATCCTGCGTCTCCTGCACTGAATATATTGTTGGGAAGAGAAATTAATAAGCTGGAAGATGCTTACTTCAGCCCGTTGCTGGGAGAAGGCCAAACAGACATGGTGGGCATCAGGGAAGGGTCTTCGGAAGAAAGGAGCAGGATGCTGGCGAAGTTAAGTGAGTTGCAAACGGTAACAGATAGCCTGGTTCAAAAGGGTAAATTAAAAGATCCGGACCTGTGGCGGGTTTCATCTGCCTATCTTTCCTATATCCGTAAAGATTACCCGGCAGCTGCGCAGCAGCTGGCGGCAGTACGCACCAAAGATCCCGAAATAAAAGACCAATGGGAAATTGTGAACCTGCTGGTAAACATCAACCAGCAAAAAACAATTGACAGCACATTTGAAGCGAAGCTGCTGCCTTCCCTGAAATGGTTTGATACAAAAACCGCCGGTATCGGGAATTACTGGAACAGGGCCTGGGACGGCAGTGATGATAAACGTTTTGCGTTTGGTAAAATTTACCGTAACCTGTTGTTTGCCATACTTGCGCCACGTTATCACCGGCAGGGGGAACTGGTAAAGGAGTCGCTGATCAGGGGCCGTTGTGATTTGCTGAATATGAATGACTTTTTTGTTTCCGGTCAGACTTCGCTGGACCAGATCAACAACGATATGAAACCGGCAACGTTGATACGCCTGAAGGAGTTCCTGCATCAACCGGTAAAAACGCCGTATGAATCTTACCTGGCAAGGTTCATTCCGGACAATATTAACCTGGATCAGGCTATAGGAGTGAGTTATGTACGGCTCCATGATTTCAGTAATGCGCGCGACTGGTTTAAAAAAGCAGGGGACGGTGCACTGGAAGTTTCCTACCAGGTATTCCATGAGCAACTGCAGGATTTCGGGGAAGATACTGCTGTAGCGTCATACACTAAACCCATTACGCAGCTGCAGTTTTGTGAGCGCATGTTACAGCTGCAGGAGAAGATGAAAACAACGCCGGTTCCGGCAAAAGTATATTACGATTATGCCACCGCCTTATTCAGTATTTCCTATTATGGCAGGACATGGTATTTCGTGAAAGGTTACCGCCCGAGCACTTTATGGTATTCGCCGGACTGTGATAAAGACGCTTTTGAAAAGCAGTATTTTGGGTGCTACGCGGCTGAAAGTTATTATGTGAAGGCGGCGCAGGCCAGTACAGATAAGGAGTTCAAGGCACGGTGCGCGTTTATGGCGGCCCGTTGTTCCCAGAAGCGGACTGCCAGCAGGGAGGAGCGCAACAAGTATATTCACGCATGGATCAGTAACCGTTATTTTCCGTTGCTGGCAGGCAGTTATGGAGAAACGAAATTTTACCGGCAGGTATATAACCAATGCAGTTACCTGCGTGATTATGTGAAAAGTACCTGGAAGAAATAATTATTTAAACTGGATGGCTTTTACCGGTGTGATGCGCCGGATAATCCTTGCCGGCACCTGTAGTATAAGGATACAGATGAGGAAGGTGCCTATGTTGATCAGCAGGATATCGATCCAGTGCAGGGATACGGCTGCTACCGACATGTAATAGGATTCTTCCGGCAGTTTGAAGATGCCGGTGGCCTGTTGGAGGAAAGCAATGCCCAGCCCGAAGAAGTCGCCGATCAGTATTCCCAGGATAACAATATAAGCAGCCTGGTATACAAATATTTTCTGGATATCCCAGTTACGCATACCCAGTGCTTTGGCAATACCTATCATATTGGTGCGTTCAAGGATGAGGATAAGGATAGCCGTGATCATATTGATGATGGCAACGATGGTCATGATCACAATGATGATCAGCTCATTCTGGTTTTGCAGTTGGAGCCAGTCAAAAATGTTGGGATAAATATCCCGGATGGTGCGGGTAAAGAGTTGGTCGGGCAATGCGTTGTTGTCCATATACCGCGCCAGGGAATCCATGGTGCGGTAGTTATTGATAGACAGTTCATAGCCGCCTACCTCGTTGGGGTCCCAGTCGTTGAGCTTGCGTACCAGGTTAAGATCACCAATTACATAAGTTTTATCATATTCCTCTATACCGGTTTTAAATATGCCCGTTACCGTTAGTTTGCGTGCGCGTGGTGGCAGTCCGCCTCCCTGTATAAAATAGATGATGGCCTTATCATTTACTTTCAGCTGCAGTTCCCTGGCCATGTATTCGGAGATCATAATTTCCGGGGCGTAGGAACTATCGTTGAACTGCAGCAGGTTACCGGTCTGGAGGAAGCGTTTGAGCTGTGGCCAGTCGTATTCTTTATCAATTCCTTTGAAGATGATCCCGTCTATTTCCTTTTCGGATTTTATAATGGCAGATTTGGTAGCGTAGTTACTAATGGATTTGATACCAGGTACTTTTTTAAGGCTGTCCAGCAGGCTTTGGCGGCTGTGAAAGGGAATTTCTTCAGTGAGCGGGCCTGCGTTCGGCTGGTATTCATTGATGTGGATATGGCCCCAGAAGCTGAAGATCTTTTCCTGGATCACCTGCTGAAAACCATTTACCAGCGCTGTTGCCAGGATCATTACCGCTACGCTCACCGCCGTGGCGGCTACTGCGATATTGATAATGAACTTTGAGAAAGAAGACCCCTTATTGAAAGCAATCCGTCTGGCAATAAAAAATGATAAACGCATAGAACAAATATAGGGAAAAGCTGAAAGTGCAGCGCATAAAGCAAAAAGGTACGCCAATGGGTGCGGGGCCGGATAAATATTTTATCTTCGCCGGGATCATTTACTACCGGGTTTTGGCTTCCGGCTTTCCGCTTTTAATCGTAACTTGAATTATATCAATTGCCTCATATGCGTACAGCAGCATTATTTTTTACAATAGCTTTTGTTGCCTGCCTGTTTAACAACAAGGCATCTGCACAAGTGAACGCCATTACCCCTGACCATGTGTACCACAACAATATCAGATCTGTGAAGTTTAACCAGGCTGGTGATCCGTTGAGCTTACCCATGTATACTATTGGTACCGGTGAGAAGCTGGAGCTTTCGTTCGACGACATGGACAATGATGTGAAGAACTATTATTATTCTTTTGTGCTTTGTAATGCCGACTGGACGCCGGCGCCGGTGAACCAGTTTGATTATATGCGTGGATTTTCTGAAACCAGGATCCTGAACTATAAGTTATCCAGTGTATCATTACAGCGTTATACACATTACAGTGTACAATTGCCGGGCACAAACAGTTATCCTGTAAAATCAGGTAATTATATGCTGAAGGTATACCTCGACAGTGATACTTCGCAGCTGGCCTTTACCCGCCGGATGTATGTGGTGGAAAATAAGGCCAGTATATCAGGATTTATCCAGCAGCCTATCGCACCCAAATTGTTCCGTACGCACCAGAAGATCAACTTTGAAATCAATACCGGCGCCCTGAATATCCAGAATCCGTTTGACCAGATCAAAGTGGTGGTGCTGCAAAACTACCGTTGGGATAATGCGCTCACCAAACTGAAGCCGCAGTTTATTAACGGGAATATTTTAAAGTACAATGCAGAGCAGGACTGTATCATGCCCGCCGGTAAAGAATACCGCTGGATCGATCTGCGTAGCTTCCGCCTGCAAACGGAGCGGGTGCAGCGTTCAGAATATCATAGTAACAGCACGGATGTATTTGCCGTAACGGATTACGAAACAGCCGATAAGCAATACCAGTTTATTAAAGACATCAACGGGAAGTATTACCTGGCTACGCTGGATGATTATGATCCTAACTTTGAAGGGGATTATGCCACTGTGCATTTCTCTTTTGGCGCCCCGGAACCTTATGCGGGGTATGATATGTATATTTTCGGGGAGTTTACCAATTATGAGCTTAATGACAACAATAAGCTCACTTATAATGGCGCCAGCCGTGCTTATGAAGGTAATATTTTCCTGAAGCAGGGGTACTATAATTATATTTACGGGCTGGTGGATAAAACTGCGCCCAATCCCAGGTTTGATACTGATATGACGGAGGGGAATCATTGGGAAGCGGAGAACAACTATACTATTTTGCTGTATTACCGGGCG
>NZ_DATCRD010000006.1:0-8499 GCF_036569185.1 Chitinophaga sp. | reverse complement strand
ATGATCTGCTATAAAATTCTCTTCTGATATCACCCATCCTGCGGAGAAGGCCGGGAAATAACCCCAGCGTTTGCCGGGAGCAAAGTAGTAGTGGCCATCATACCGGCCGGCTGCTTCAAAAAGATATTTATGATCGTAGATGTAGCCTACGCGGTATACAAATCCAAGCTGGCTGCCGGTAATGGTGGAGCCGTTGTTATCAAAATCATTTTTGTTGGAGCTGCCCATCCCCAGCTCATCGATACCTACCGCGAAATTATTGCGCCTGGCAGAAAAGCCGGTGGAGTCATTCTTGCGCGCTTCCGCTACCAGTAACCCTGTGAAGTCGTGTTTACCAAAAGTGTTGTGATAGTTGAGGAATCCCTGGAAGGTGTAGTACTGGTTTTTTGAGTACTCCTGGTTCAGCCAGGTGTAAGGCGCCGCGCTTCCTTCTGAAGTAGAGATCTGTTTCGTATAGCTGTAAGGGTTAGTAGCCGTGTTTTGCGAGTAAAAGTAGAACGGCGTATGCCATCCTTTCACTGTAAAGTCGTTAGGGTCATAACTGAAAGTTCCTTTCACGCTAAGCCCTTTGATAAACGGTAGTTGCTGTTCTACCCCGAGGGTGGTCAGCAGCGAAGTGGCATTCCGGTGAGAGTAGCCTGCTTTGAGGATCCCAACCGGGGTATTGCCCGCAAACTCGCCCCAGAGGCCATTACTGTAGTACAGGTTGGTGATGGGGATGAGCTTATACGCGCTGCGGAACAGCTGACCGGGCGTGGTGGCGGCGTCTACGCTGTTTGTTTTTTCGATAGCGCCAATGAGTGCCAGCGACACGGTGGTAGTAGGCGTGGCGCTTATTTCCATATTTACGTTATAATCGTAACGTTTATAATTAATGGGGTCAAACATCCCATCCTGCTGCAGGTAACCCAGCCCGGCATAATAGCGTATGGTATTGGTACCGCCGCTTAATTGCAGGTTATAATTCTGGATAGGCGCATGCATGCGTACCAGGTCTTTTGTATTGCTGATGGGATATTTGTCGGGATCCCTGGCGTTAAGGCTGGCGTAGTTGCTGATAAGGTCTTCGCTGAAAGGTTGTTGGGTACCGCCCGGGTTTTCATTCATATACGCTTCATTACGCAGGCGCATGTAGTCCTGTGCATTCAGCATCTTAGGATAATAGGTAGGCGTTTGCAGGCCGTAATAGGTATTCAGCGAGAGGGTGGGCACACCGGTCTGACCGCGTTTGGTAGTGATGAGAATAACGCCGTTGGCCCCGCCTAACCCGTAGGGGGCTACGGCAGCGGCATCTTTCAGCACAGTTACAGAGGCGATGGAGCTGGGCGCAATTTCGTTGATGTTATTACGGATGATGCCATCTACTACAATGAGCGGAGAGTTGTTACCGGTGGTAGCGATACCACGGATGTGGATATCGGGATTGTCCCGGCCCGGTTGCCCGCCATTAGGGCGCATACTGATCCCTGATACATTTCCGGCCAGGGAATTGGAGATATTGGTGACCGGCGATTTGGCCAGTTCCTTTCCCTGTACGGCTGCTACAGCAGCGGTGGAAGATGTTTTCTTCTGTGTACCGTAACCCACCACCACTACTTCGTTCAGGCCGCTGGCGCTTTCTTTCAGCACCACGTTGAGCGGGGCGGCGGAACTTACTATTTCAGTTTGTTCATAACCAACATAGCTGAACACCAGTGTAGCACCAGCTGTGGCCTGTAGTTCAAAGTGACCGTTTTCGTTGGTAACGGTACCGGTATTGCTGCCTTTTACTTTTACGGATACGCCGATCAGCGGATCGCCGTGCTCATTTCTTACGGTGCCGGAAAGCTTGGCTACGCGTACATTTACGGGCGCTATCACAATGGCGTTGTTATCCATTATGGTGTAGCGTAGGGTAGTGCCCGTTAGTACCTGTGTAAGCAGTTGTTCTACCGTAGCATTTTGTACATGAACAGACACGGGTGGCTTTTCCGGAAGAATGTCGTCGTTGTAAATGAGCCGGCAGCGGCTTTTCTGTTGAATCGTTTTCAACACTGTTTTTATGCTGACTTTTTCCAGTGAGATGCTGATCTTTTCCTGGGTGAAGGAAGTGGCGCCTGCCGGTTTGAACCCGGTTATCAGCAGCGCCAGGGCAAGTGTGGACAGGAGCTTGCCGTACAGAATCTTATCAAAAGTCCGTTGGAACTCAATTTTCATAACATGGAATGTAAGAGGGTGAAGGAAAGTAAAATGAGTGCGTTTTTCTGTAAGTGTTTTTTTACGTCATAACGGTTATATTTTTTGGAAGATGAATAATAATACGGCATTAATTACTGACAAGGACTTCTTTCCCGCTGACCCGGAAATTAAAGGGGCGCGACAGCTGTAGCATTTTCAATGCTTCTTCTAATGATTCTGTATCGATGATGCCGGAGAACCGCAGTTGTTCCAGGCCGGGAGATGCAAAATGAAAAGTAACGCCATACCAGTTGCGCATTTTTATGGCCAGTTCGCCAAATGTTTCATTGTCGAACGACAGTTTATTATTCAACCAGGATATGCCGGGAAGTAGTCCGCTGCTGTCTGTTTCCAGGCGTTGTTGCCGGAATGCCGGCATGGCCCGGGTGAGTGGTATGGTCAGCTTTTCTTTGGGTTGCATCACTACCGTTTGTTCATGGAACGACACGGCAATTTTACCGCTTACCAGTGTGGCGGAAACAGTGCTGTCGCCCGTATAGGCTTTCACGTTAAAAGCAGTGCCAAGTACGCGGATACTGACCTTTCCTGCGTGGATAACAAATGGAAGTCCTTCTTTTTTCGCGATATCAAAAAAGGCTTCACCGGTGAGGGTTACTTCACGGTGTTGTTTGCCGAAATTGTTTTTCTCGTAGTTAAGCTGTGTGCCATGGTTAAGCCAAACGATGGAGCCATCGGGAAGCATCACCTTTGATTTCCCGCCGGGGGCGGAACTGAGTTGTTGTAATACAGAAGGGGTGGTCCGTTCAAACTGCCATAGGGCCCATGCGGCAGTTAGCAGGGTTGCCGCTGCCGCCACTGTGGCCATCCTGCGTATTATGCCGCGGCGTGGGGAGGAAGTAATAAGCTGAGGGCTCACTTTATTCCATATACGTGTTTTACTGCCAGCGGAGGCGGCTGTTTCCTGCAAGGGGGTATGCCAGATGGCCGTTACCATTTCCCGGGAGGTGGTTTCCTCCGGGTGCTCCTTCAGCAGGGCATCCAGTTCCGACAGTTCTTCCGGTGAAATTTCGCCGCTGGCCTGTTTGCCCAGTAATACCCATATACGGTCGTTGTTCATGGCGCTATGATGATTTGAATAAAGGTTGCTTCCGGCGTATAAGACAATCGTTAGAGAAGAATACCCCCAAAAGGGTTGTAAATTTTTTTTGAAAAAATTATTGATCGCCGGGGAGAGGGGATACCAGGAGCGATTTCATTTTAGTAAGTTTTTTCAGGGCGATGCCTACCTGGTTTTCCACGGTTTTAATGGAAACGTTCAGCAGTGCGGCTACTTCCCGGTATTTGAGGCCATCTTCCTTTACCAGCCTGAAAATCAGCCTGCATTGCGGGGGAAGCTCGCTGATGGCGGTGTTGATATGCCGCATCATTTCGTTGCTGATGAGTTGCGCTTCAGGGTCTACCTCGTATTCGGGCAGTTGCGCTTCATCGAGATGGACTGTTTTTTTGTGGGCGTATTTACGGAGATAATTAAGGGAGATATTGCGGGTAGCCGCATAGAGATACCATTTCAGGTTGGCTACCTGGTTAAGGTCCTTCTTTTTTTTCCATACCGAAATAAATACATCCGCTACTATTTCTTCGGCCATTTCTCTTGTATGAACAATTGTCATTGCCAGTTGCAGCAATGGCGTGCAGCAACTATCATATAATTCTTTAAATGCCTGTGTATCACCGGTATATATTCTGCGTTGCAATTCGGGGATATCGTAGTGCATAAAAGTAAAAATACCCAAATTATACAAATGTGCAGAGATTAAGTGTCGGCATGACAAAAATATGATTTATCAAGGCTGTTTGGCGTAAACGGATAGTACATCTTACCAAACAGGCAACAAAATTTTTCTTTCTCCTTTCTTCCTGATAATTAATACCGGTATCTCTGCAAAAAAATAAAACGTGGGGGTACGGATATTTTTTTCTAAATTAATTGGTGTGAAAACGCTTATCTGTACCACTCCCGGCAATTTTGAATATGGCCTGCAGGCAATGCCTGCGTTGCAGGCCGGCCAGGCTATTATCCGAATCCGGAAAATAGGCATTTGTGGTACCGATCTCCACGCTTTTGAAGGTACCCAGCCTTTTTTTAATTATCCCCGCATCCTGGGTCATGAACTGGCAGGAGAGATTACAGCGCTGGATGCAGTAGACAGCAGTTTCCACGTGGGAGAACTGGTAACAGTGATCCCGTATGAAAATTGCGGTGTTTGTATTGCCTGCCGCAATGGCAAGCCCAACTGCTGTGAGCGCATAGCGGTGCTGGGCGTACATAAGGACGGGGGAATGGTGGAGTTTCTTTCTGTTCCGGAACGGTTACTGGTACATGGGAATGGGCTTAGCGCCGAACAGCTGGCGCTGGTGGAACCTTTGTCGGTAAGCGCCCATGGTATCAACAGGGCAGGCGTACAACCCGCTGAATTTGTGTTGGTGATGGGAGCGGGACCTATAGGGCTGGCAGCCATGGAACTGGCCCGCATTGCCGGTGCTCAGGTAATTGCCGCCGATATACAGGATAAACGGCTGCAGTTTGCCCGTGAAACGCTGGGAATCCCTTTTACCATCAATGCTGCCACGGATATCAGCAGCAGGCTGCAGGAAATCACCGATGGCGATATGCCCACTGTAGTGATAGACGCTACCGGTAACCAGAAAGCTATTAACAAGGGTATTTATTACCTGGCACATGGTGGCCGTTATGTGCTGATAGGATTACAGAAGGACCTGCTGCAGTTTCCCCATCCTGAGTTTCACAAAAGGGAATCTACGCTGATGAGCAGCCGTAATGCTACCCGCGAAGACTTTGAACAGGTGATCCGCTATATCAAAGAAGGGCAGGTACAGCCGGATAAGTATATTACACACCGCGTGAAATTCGGGGAAGTGAAACATACTTTTCCTTCCTGGCTGGACCCCCGTAATGAAGTGATAAAAGCGATCATAGATATCTGACCTATCAAAAACAGTTGAATGATGAGATCATGGCTATTGTTATTATTGCTGTGTATCGCCCATACCGGTACAGCCCAACCGGTTTCGCTGCAACACCTGTTATGTGAATACCGGCAAAACCCCGCAGGCATTGATGCTACCAGGCCCGCCCTCAGCTGGCAACTGCAAAGTAAAGGAAGCAATGTTCGTCAAACTGCCTACCGCATACTGGTAGCGGATAACCCCGCTGCACTGGCGCGTAACCGCGGACGGATATGGGATTCAAAGAAGGTATTATCCGACCAGTCTATACAGGTGCTTTACAATGGAAAACCCCTGTTGCCTGCTACTACCTACTATTGGAAAGTGATGGTATGGGACCAGCAGGGAAAGCCTTCCGGCTGGAGTGAAACTGCGCAATGGCATACGGGGTTGTTTTCCCCGGACGACTGGCAGCAGGCGCAATGGATAGGATATGAGAAAATACCGGACAGTGCCCGCATTGTGCCGGCAGTTACCAACGACAAGAATTACGGCCGGCGGAAAGATATACTGCCCCTGCTGAGAAAAGAATTCCATATTGCCAAACCACTGCAAAGGGCCACCGTTTACATCAGCGGACTGGGTCAGTTTGATCTTCATCTCAACGGGAAAAAAACAGGGGATCATTTCCTGGATCCCGGCTGGACAAAATACGATCAGCATGCCCTTTATGTAACTTTTGATGTAACGGAGCAACTACATACCGGCGCCAATGCCATTGGTGTAATGCTGGGCAATGGATTCTTTTATGTGCCGGGAGAAAGATACCGCAAACTTACCGGCGCTTTTGGTTATCCACAGCTGATTTGCAGGCTGTACCTGCAGTACCGCGATGGCAGCACAGAAAATATTATCAGCGATACCAGCTGGAAAGCAACACCTGGTCCTGTTACCTTTTCCAGTATTTACGGTGGTGAAGATTATGACGCCAACCTGGAACAACCCGGATGGGATACGCCCTCTTTTTATGATGGAGCATGGAGGAATGCTGTCGCCGTAACCGGTCCGCCGCAACTGGATGCGCAAATCGCCGCACCACTGAAAATATTTGACCGCTTTACTCCTGTTAAGGTTACTCAAACCGGCCCCGCTACCTGGGTGTACGATATGGGCCAGAATGCATCCGCTATTCCTGCCATCTCCCTGAAAGGGAAAAAGGGAAAGGTGGTACGCATTACGCCCGCAGAACTTATTACAGACAAGGGCCTGGCTGATCAATCTGCCGTAGGCAGCCCGGTATTTTTTAATTATACCCTGAAAGGGCAGGATACAGAATACTGGCAGCCGCAGTTTATGTACTATGGTTTCCGGTATATACAAATTGATGGCGCCGTGCCGGCAGGTAAAAGTAATCCTGACGGGCTACCGGAAATACAAACACTGCAAAGTTTGCACACGCGAAATGCAGCAGCTACTATTGGCCAGTTCACCTGCTCCAATGAATTGTTTAATAAAATTTTTAAGCTGATCGACTGGGCCATCCGCAGTAACACTGCCAGTATATTCACCGATTGTCCGCATCGTGAAAAACTGGGTTGGCTGGAAGAAGCGCACCTGGTGGGCAGTTCCATAAGGTATAATTATGATATTGCCGCGCTTTGCCGCAAAGTAGTGCGCGATATGATCCATGCGCAAACAGCAGAGGGGCTGATTCCCGATATAGCGCCGGAGTATGTGCATTTTGAAGATGGCTTCCGTGATTCGCCGGAGTGGGGGAGTAACGGCATCATTTTGCCCTGGTATATGTACCAGTGGTATGGCGATAAATCTGTACTGGAAGAAAGTTATCCTATGATGACCCGTTATGTGAACTACCTTTCGCAAAAATCACATCATCATATCCTTTCCCACGGGTTGGGCGACTGGTACGATATTGGCCCGAAATTCCCCGGGGAAGCGCAGCTCACGCCTAAAGGTGTAACGGCAACGGCTATATATTTTTATGACCTCAGTATTTTATCCAAAGTGGCTGGGATATTGGGGAAAACAGCAGACGCACAAAAATATCTTTCCCAAAGCGAAGCGGTGAAGCAGGCTTATAACCACACTTTTTTCAATGACAGCACCAGGCAGTATGCTACCGGAAGCCAGACCGCCAATGCCATGTCGGTATACATGCAGCTGGCAGATCCCCGTTATAAACCTGATATCGTGGAAAACATTGTGGCAGACATCCGTCAGCATAACAACGGTATCACCGCCGGCGATATCGGCTACCGTTACCTGCTCCGCGTACTGGACGATGAGGGCCGTTCGGATGTGATTTATGATATGAACAGTCGCACCGATGTACCCGGCTATGGGCTGCAGCTGGCAAAAGGGGCTACTGCGCTCACCGAATCCTGGCAGGGCTACCGTGATGCTTCCAACAATCACTTTATGCTGGGGCACCTGATGGAATGGTTCTACAGCGGGTTAGCCGGTATACGCCCGGCAGCGGGCAGTATTGCTTTCCACGATATGGTGATAAGGCCCGAACCTGTTGGAGATGTTACCTCCGCCAAAGCCAGTTATCTTTCTCCCTATGGTGAAATTGTGAGTGACTGGAAAAAGGAAGACAATATTTTCACGTTGCGTGTGCATATACCGGCAAATGCCCATGCCACTATTTATATGCCTGCGGAATCGACGTCTGACATTACGGTGAACGGTGTAGCAATGGCGATAGAGAAAGGGTATAAAGAAGGGCGGTACATCATGGAAACCGGTTCAGGTGATTATGTGCTGCGAGTGGTGAACCGCAGGCCGGTGGCTACGTCGGCGGATAATTATGCGGTGAGGTGATGGTACTTCCGGGTTGCTGCGTGTGTATACTATTTGCACGTGGCACGCAGAGTAGTTACTCATCCCCCAAACAATCATTATGAATGAAACATTGCTCAATGTGATTCAAAAGGATTTACCCGCATTCCTGCAACAGCTGGAAAAAAAACGTATTCTCCGCCCGGAGACTACGCTGGAAAGAACAGATATCGCTTACCTGGAAACGCTGCAGGGTAACAGCTGGCAACAGCAGGAGCAGGTATCCCTTTACCTGGTACTGGCATATAGTAATTGTGAGATAGGCGAGCCGAGGCTGGCTATCCACTATTTTGAACAGGCCTTTATTTTATCCGACGACTACTTCCCGCAAGGCGCCTTACTGGCAAAAGCTTACCTGGAGGCGTTGCATACCGTAGTAGCGCAAACCGGCGATATCTCCCTGCTGAGTAATGGCCTGGAATGGGCGGAGAAATTTGAGTTTATCACATTTAATGTGCACCGGGAGCTGGCAGCCATTTATCATCAGGCCAA
>NZ_DATCRD010000005.1:0-14683 GCF_036569185.1 Chitinophaga sp. | reverse complement strand
TAGCTGCACCGTTATTTCTGATGCCTGTGCCACCAGGGCGCTGGATGTTGAAGGGGAACAGATAGCGGCTTCGCTGGTGCAGAAGACTTTAATGGGTGCATTGGCTTTTTATTACGCGGATATTCAGACTACTAAGGAGTTCCTGGGCCGTTGATTACATCCGGGGGATCTGTTTGCCGGAGGATTCCCCGGTAGTTTTACCATACTTATCTGATACTTCTGGGATACTTAGGACTCGTGTATATGTAGTACCCCTGATATAGTCACCATACACTCCCCATACACTCCCCATACACTCTCCATACACTTTCAATACACTCCCCATACACTATCTCAGTGTCTCGCAGGTTATATGGCAGAGCTGGTTGGGTGTAATTCTTCCATCCTTTTTGCCTGTTACAAAAATATCAGGAGAACCGATTCCTGTGTGACATAGGGTTGTCACACCCCGCCCCTAGCTTTGCAAAAAGCAACGATTTATTTACACCTAAATTAGTAAACGAAAATGGAAAAAAGGATCATCGATCCCTGGAAATGGGGGGAAGCAACCAATTCAGCACAGGCAGTTGAAGTGAAAAACCCAACCGGAACGCTGTACTGTTCAGGACAGGCAGCCATAGATGCCAACGGAGCGCCAAGCGCTGCAGATATGCGCTTCCAGCTTATCCAGACAATAGAGAACCTGGAACACCTGATTAAAACCGCAGGTTACGAGTGCAGTGGAATTGTAAGGCTAAATGTTTACACCACTTCTGTTGCAACCTTTTTTACGGAATGTGGAGATGTGTATGCAGGCTTCATTGCCAAATATGGTATCAAACAGGCAACTACTTTGCTGGAGGTGAAAGGTCTTTTTGCAACGTTAACAGTTGAACTGGAAGCTACTGTTGTAAGGTAATCAATGGAATGTACAAAAGGGACTGATGTAATATCAGTCCCTCTTCTTTTTAATAAAGAGCAATATGGATATTAAAAGGCGGCTGGAACGAATTGTACATATTTTCTTTTTACTGCAATCCAGGTCTGTTGTTACCAATAAGGAACTGCAGGAGCGGTTTCATATCGGGCGCAGAACAGTTTACAGGGATTTAAAAGTGCTGGAACAGGCCGGGGTGCCCGTAATTAATGAATCCGGGCAAGGGTTTTCTATCATTGAGGGATTCAGAATGCTGCCATCCAGGTTTAGCCAGGAAGAGGTACTAAGTTTAATGGTGGCAGAGAAAGTAATGCAAAAGCATGAAACGGCGTTTGTAAGACAACATTTCGAAACTGCTTTAATTAAGATCAAGGGCTCGTTTCGCGCGCAACAGAAAGATCACCTATCACACCTCGAAAATAAACTGCAGATCAACGAGCCGTTCAGGGAAACTAAGTATCTGCCCGATATCATTGATGTGCTGTTAAAAAGTATCCTCAGTAAAAAAGTAGTGGAGATCTCCTACGTAAAGAGTGGCGCCAGCCGGAAAGTGGCCCGCACAATTGAGCCTGTTGGCCTGTTTTATGAAAACGGCTCCTGGTATGTGCTTGCCTGGTGCCGGTTAAAATCGGGATACCGGAATTTCCGGTTAGACAGGATCAGGAAAATAATACTGTGCGATGATAACTTTAAACAGGAACATCCATCTGTTGATGAGTTACGGAGAGCTGATTCACAAAATAATATTACCCCTGTTGTTATAGCTGTTGACCCGGATTATGCACACTTCCTGCATTGGGAACGTCAGAACTATGGGTTTTCCCGGGAAGAAATGCTAAGTAATGAAATAATAATGTATTTTGATTGCAGGCAAAGCCCTGTTTCTTTTGCCAGGTGGTTTATGCGCTTTGTTGATGTAGCAAAGATCCTGGAACCGGCTTATCTTCCTGCCGAAGTTAGGCGTATATTGGAAGCAGGTATGGATAATATAGGGAAGTAATTGATAATGATAATACCTACTTTTGTTTTTCTTTGTACGATGAATATTCAGTATTTAAGATCCGCCATTTAATACTCTCCTGCGAAAATCCATATTTCAGAATTATTCTATTTTACAGTCTAATTGTTAACAGCATAGGATTGAGCAACAATAATTTAAATATGGAACAGGGTGAACGGGAGACGCTGAAACTGGTTGCACTGGGGGATGAGCGGGCATTCAACCGTATTGTCAGGAAATATTCCCAGGTAATCTATCCCTACCTGCTTTACTGGCTTAAATCGCCTCAGCTTGCCGAAGAGGTTGCCCAGGACGTCTTTTTACGTATTTGGAAAAACAGGCAGAAACTTCCCGATGTCAGCAATTTCCCGGGTTATGTGTATGTGGTTACCCGGAACCGCGTTCATTCCCAGTTCGAACGAGGGCTGCTGGAAACAGAAGCCCCCGATGTTGCGCAGGCGGACCAGGCGCTGACCAATCCTCAAACAGCCCTTGAAACCAAAGAGCTCGCAGCAATTATGCGCCGGGCTATTGAATCACTGCCACCCAGGCGCAAGGAAATATTCCTGTTAAGCCGCAACGAACATTTAACCTACGAGGAAATTGCCACCAGGTTGGGGATTTCGAGGAGCACCGTAAGGGAGCACATGGTGGAAGCATTGGTTTTTCTACGGGCTTATTTAAGGAGAAATGCCGGAGTTATTATCGCCCTGTTATGGGCGTTCATAAACCTGTTGTGAGGAAGTAATTAAATGAGTATAAATTTTTTTTTATTCCGACCCGTCCTACCGGTATTTAAACCGGGTCTTTAGTACTGAATAGAATGACTGAACAGCAACTGACATATTATTTTGAACGATACGCAGAGGGAAACCTGAGTAAAGAAGAGCGTGTTGTTTTCGCTGATTTGCTGAAAGATCCGGCAAACAAGGAAATGGTGCAGCAGATCCTGGACAGGGACTGGCCATTATGGGAACGTAATCAGCTGGATTTTTCGCAGGAAATTGACCGTATAGAACTGGGTGTAGCTGCTATGATCCGGGCGGATCATACCTTCTCAGAACCTCCTCCTGTCCGCCGGGTACGTTTCCTGGAAAAATGGGGCTGGGCGGCCGCGGTATTGATCCTGCTGGGGACCGGTACCTACTTCTATATAACATCAAAGAAAGCAGGGCAAGAGGTAGTGAAGGGAAAGGCAGCACCCGGTATTTTACCAGGATCGAATAAGGCGCTGCTTACTTTGTCTGATGGAACTACGATTACACTCGACAGCGCTGCCAGTGGAGCCATTGCCCAACAAGGGAGTTCTTCAATTGTCAAAACAGCCGGTGGTGCAATTATCTACGATGCCAGGGGCGTTTCCCAGGGAGAGGTAATGATGAATACCATGTCTACACCACGTGGTGGGCAATACCGTCTCACACTTCCCGATGGAACAACCGTGTGGCTGAATGCAGCAAGCTCCATTACTTTCCCTGCTTCATTTACAGGAAACAGCCGCAAAGTAAAAGTAACCGGTGAAGTGTATATGGAGGTTGCGAAAAACGTTAAAATGCCTTTTATGGTGGATGTTGACGGAAAAGCTACTATTGAAGTGCTGGGAACCGGTTTCAATATTAATTCCTATGCCGATGAGGGTACAATTGCCACAACGCTTGTTGAAGGTAAGGTCAGGGTATGGCCTGGTAATATCACAACCGGTTCTGCATCAGAAGAAGAACAACATATGGCTGTTACGCTAACGCCCGGTCAACAGGCGTTACTGCCAAACAATACAACCACTGTTAACATTAGTTCCAACGCCAACCTGGAACAGGTGCTGGCATGGAAGAATGGTATTTTCAGTTTTACAGGTAAGTCTTTTCAGTCTGTAATGAAAGATGTTGAAAGATGGTATGATATCCAGGTCCGATATGAAGGAGCTATTCCAACAAGAAAATTAAAAGGGGAAATGGACAGGGGAGTTCAATTAAATGATTTAATCCGTTTCCTGCAGGGGTTTGGCCTGCATGTTGAATTGAAAGACAGGATATTGATGGTAGGAGAAAAGTAAATAAATCCAGGCGCTGAAATATGATATGTTCGTAAAATAGTTTTGCCAGTAAACCAACCAATCAACCAGGACAGCACAATATAAACATCGCCTCCCGCGATAGGATATTGCATGTCCGCCAATTTCTCCCTTAACAGGGCATTATATACATTCCCTTACTTAAAACAAAAGGCCAATGATGGGGAAACATCATTGGCCGGGCAGTTTAGGTAACATTCAAAGACAAAGTCTGCACAGACCGCCTATTAAGCACCTAAAACAGTTTCAAAGGTATGACAAAAACTGCTTTTTGTGGATGGCCCGCCCGTGGGGGGAGCCGTCCCTTAACCAAAATCGTGTTAGTGATGAAACTAACTTTCTTTTTTCTTACCGCCGCTTTCTTTAATGTGGCCGCCAAAGGGTTCTCTCAAAGTATCACCTTCTCGGGAAAAAATGTAGCGCTCGAAACAATTTTTTCAGCCGTAAAGCAACAAACCGGCTACCTGTTCTTATACCAGGAAACCGATCTGTCCAAAGCCAAACCAGTAACTGTTCAGGCTACCAATGAACCGCTTTTTCAGTTTCTGGAAAATGTATTCAGGAATCAACCTTTAAAATACCTGGTTGTAAGCAAAACAATAAGCATCTATCCTGTTGTGCAGCCGGCCGGAAATAACACCACGGTGGCCGCCATTTCTCCTGAACCATTTTCCGTTAATGGCATTGTTCTTAACCGTGAAGGAGAACCGCTTCCCGGCGCCAACGTATTTATAAAGGGTACCAGAAAAGGCACTGCAACGAGAGCCGATGGTTCTTTTACTATTGATGCCAATACCGGCGATGTTTTATTGATAAGCAGGATTGGATATGGAAGTATAGAATTAAAATTAACCTCTGCCGCAAATGCCGTTGTAGTTGCTTATCCCGAAAGCAAAGCGGGTAGCGGAGCATTGAAACCCGGCCAATCTGTTTTCTCCGGTTCATCGGGATTTACATTAATACTTCCTCCCTCTGTTTCTAAACTGGATGAAGTGCAGGTGATTGCCTATGGCACCACTACGCAGCGCTTTAATACCGGCAATGTTACCAGTGTGAAAGCAGAAGAGATAGAAAAACAACCGGTAAGTAATGTACTTGAAGCATTACAAGGTAATGTACCGGGGCTCTTCATTACCCGTTCCAGCGGTAGCCCCGGCAGCCAGATGAATATTTCTATCCGGCAGCAGCAAACGATTCCGCTGCCCAATGTCAACAAAAGTATGCCACTGTTTATTATCGATGGAGTACCTTTCGTGGAAACACCATTTTCAAGCGCAGGAGCTTCCGGACCGGTAGATCCTATGAACTCCATTAATCCGGCAGATATCGCGGAGATATCCGTACTGAAAGACGCCGATGCCACTGCCATCTATGGCTCCAGGGGCGCCAATGGGGTTATCCTGGTCACCACTAAAAAGGGTAAAACTTCGGAACCACATTTCGATTTCAATATTTATTCAGGAGCAGGTAAAGTAACCAACTATTTACCGATGCTCAATCTTTCTGAATACCTGGCTATGCGAAGAACAGCTTTTGCCAATGATAATGTAACACCTGATTTTTCGAATGCACCGGATCTCACTGTCTGGGACACTACAACATCCAGGAATTTCCAGAAAGATTACATCGGTAACACCGCCAGGCAAACGGAGGTTACAGGCGCGTTTTCAGGCGGGAATCAATATCTCCGTTACCGGTTTTCAAATACCTTCAGGCATGAATCTACCGTGTTTCCCGGCGACTGGGGATATAAGCGCTATTCATCCCACCTGAGCATCGATAATACTTCCCGTAACGGTAAATTCACACTGGGTGTTTCGGCCATGTATACGAAGGAATCCAACAACCAGGTGGCCACGGACCTTACCCGTGTAACGTTTATATTGCCGCCCAATTATCCTGTACATAACCAGGACGGCAGTTTAAACTGGACCGGTGGATTTACTAATCCTGATTCCTACCTGTTGCAATCGGCCAATTTCAGTTCTAATAACCTGTTGGCGAATACCAGTTTACGGTATACTATTCTGCCAGGATTAGAAGCGAAAGTAAATCTTGGATATAATAAGATAGCACAAACAAACGAAACCTATCTTCCTAAAACCTCTCTTGATCCCAGCAGCAGCTCAGGAGAGTCTGCTGCTACCTATACTTCCGATTATATCGAAAGCTATATAGTAGAGCCGCAACTTACCTATAATAAAACATTGGGTGATGGTCAACTCAGCGTGCTCGCAGGAGGAACCTGGCAGCAATCCAGTTTTGCCGAGCCGTATTATGTAAGGGCCACGGGCTTTTCCAATGATAAGCTGATGAGCTCCTGGACAGCCGCATCCAACATTTCGTACAAGAGCAGTAGCTTCAGGGAATACAAATACGTTTCCGCATTCGGACGTATTAATTACATATTGAAAGACCGCTACATTTTTAATGTAACCGGCCGCAGGGATGGCTCCTCCCGCTTCGGTCCCAACCGTCAGTTCGGTAATTTCGGATCTGTTGGCGGAGCCTGGATATTCAGCAGTGAGGAGTGGACAAAATCAACCCTGCCATGGTTAAGCTATGGTAAGCTCAGGGCCAGTTATGGAACAACCGGTAATGACCAGATCCCGGACTATGGATACCTGGCTTCATATGGTAATCTTTTTTACCAGTATGGCAGCACCGGTATTTATCCATTACGGAGCGCCAACCCCGATTTTGGATGGGAGTCCAACCGCAAATTGGATATCGGCCTGGAAACCGGGTTCCTCGATGATCAGCTCTTTCTTTCTGCTTCCTGGTTCTCCAGCCGTACGGATAACCAGTTGGTCATTTCGCCGTTATCTTCCCAATCAGGATTTTCTTCCTTTACCGGGAATATGCCGGCGCTGTTGCAAAGCTCAGGATGGGAGTTTGAACTGAAAACAAAAAATATCAACCATAAAGGTTTTTCCTGGAACAGTTCTTTTAATATTACCATCCCCCGCAATAAGCTCATCTCTTTCCCTGGTTTAAAAACAACCGCTTATGCCTATGTTTATATAGAGGGACAGCCTATTAATAATTTAAACGGCTATCATTATACCGGCCTCAAAGATGGTATCGCTACCATCGAAGATCTCAATAAAGACGGAAAATTCACAACAGGGTTATTACAAACAGCTAACGGAGATTACCAGGTGATAGCTTCCGGTATGCCTGATTTCTATGGCGGTTTCAGCAACTCTTTCAAGCTCGGCAGGTTCCAGCTGGATATCCTGTTACAATTTGTGAAGCAAACCAAATCTTCTGTTCGTTCTTCAGTGGATATGCAACCCGGTGGATTATCGAACCAGGATGATAAAATTATTTCCGATGGCTTCAGGCCATCCGTACTGTCCGGCAGTGAGGCTACTTATGCCTATAAAAATTATTACCTGTTATCGGATGCCAGTTATTCCGACGCCAGTTTTATAAGACTTAAAAACCTGAACCTGTCTTACGAGCTGCCATCTTCCTGGACAAAATCAATCAGGTTGAAATCGGCCGGGGCATTTGTACGGGCGCAAAATTTATTTACCATTACCCGTTACCTGGGATTTGATCCTGAAACCGCCGGGGCCGTGCTGCCGCCGTTAAGACAGATTGCAGCCGGCATCCATTGCTCACTTTAAACAATAAACAAATGAAAAAACAACTCTTTTTATATACTTGTTGGGTGTTATTGGCCGGATCGATGATGAGCAGTTGTAAGAAGCTGATAGAGATAGGACCGCCCAAAGATCAGCTGGCTTCCAACAGTGTGTTCCTGGATTCCACCACGGCGGAAGCAGCCATGGTAGGCTTATACGCCAATGTGGCTAACCCCAATCCAGGCAGCGATATGGGTACTTTAATTACTCTGTTCAATTGTATGTCGGCCGATGAAGCATACGCCTATTCTATGAATTATTATGATGATTTTACCAATAATTCTTTAACGCCCCTGTATTATTATATAGACGGTTTATGGAGCACAATTTATAAAAATGTGTACATCGCCAATTCTGTTATAAGCGGGATGCCCGGATCTCCTTTGTCTGAAGCATACAAACAAAGAACGGTAGGAGAAGCTAAGTTCATTCGTGCATTCTGTTATTTCTATCTGGTGAATGAATACGGAGCCGTACCATTAGTGTTGTCTACCGATGTAAACACGACTACCATGCAACCCCGCGACAACGTGGATGCTGTGTATGATCAGATAGAAAAGGACCTTACAGATGCGCAAAAAGTATTGCCCGCTACATTAGACTATTATGGCGGTAAGCGTATACGCGCTACTACCTGGGCTGCAGAGGCGCTGTTGGCGAGGGTATATCTTTACAGGGGAAAATGGCAGCTGGCCGAAAATATGGCTACTTCCGTGATCAACAATCCCGGGCTGTTTAGCCTGAACGCCGCTGTTGACCAGGTATTCCTGGCCAACAACCAGGAAGGAATCCTTCAGTTTGTAAATGGTATTACCAGTTCATGGATAGCCAACAATTTTGTTCCTTCTGCATTGAGCACAACACCAAAGTTCGTATTAAAGGATGGTCTTCATGAAGATTTTGAACCGGGCGATAAACGCAAAACCAGCTGGGTGGGCTATAAAAATTATGGAGGCATTAACTATCCATATCCTGCGAAATATAAGTATATGGCAGGTGTTGGCCCGGTGGAATATAACCAGGTATTGCGCTTGTCTGAACAATATTTAATCCGTGCCGAAGCCCGGGCGCAACAATCCAATTATACCCAGGCCGCAGCAGATATTAACAGTATCAGATCAAGAGCAGGTTTGCCAGCTACCAACGCTGCCGATAAGGCTGCGCTGATGACTGCCATTGAACATGAGCGCCGCATTGAGTTTTTCTGTGAATGGGGATATCGCTGGCTGGATCTGAAAAGATGGCCGGGTGTAGGTAATCCTGCTGTGTCCAGGGCGGATGAAGTATTATCCCGTCTTAAAGGAAATCAATGGCAGCCAACGGATGCGCTTTATCCTATTCCGCAATCGGCTATCAATTCCAATGTAAACCTAACCCAGAACAAGGGATACTTTTAGCGTAAACAGCAACCAAACATATTATGCGTTATCCATCATTATTCAGGCAATGCTTGCCTGCCGCCCTGCTCATGACCGGAACGGTTATGGTACAGGCACAAACCGGTGGCGGCAAACCGTTCACACTAACCGGGCAAATAACTGCTCCGCAATATACCGGTACACTTTATCTTCAGTATGAGCTGAACGACAGGGAAATGGCAACTGATTCCGTGTTGCTGCAAAAGGACGGGCGTTTTGTATTCAATGGCAGGTTAAGCCGGCCGGTATCGGCAAGGGTATATATGCAACCATCAGCTGCCAAATATATTGCCCGGCGTTTTTATTTAGAACCCGGGAAAGTTGAAATGAGGGCAACCGGTTCCCTCGATGCAGCTACGGTAACAGGTAGTCCCAATACAGCTGTGCTGGATGAATTTGTCAGGAATGGAGAAAAGTATGCAGCTGCTTTTACTTCCCTGAGCACAAGGGCTTACTGCAATCGTGGTATGAAAGATTCCGTACAGGCTATAGATGCGGAAAGAGAACAGGTGGAGATAAAATTTAATGAGGGAGTAGCCGGCATTATCAGGCAGCATCCAAACGCTTTTGCATCCTGGGATATGGTGTACAGTTACCGCATAGGTCTGGATCCTGAAACGATCACCCCTTTGTTCGAGGCGCTCAGTGCCCGGTTTAAAAATTCGGAAGAGGGGAAAGTACTGGCAAAGCAGATCAGCAATGTCAGGAAGATAATGGTGGGCTCGCCCGCTCCGGATTTTATACAGGCAGATGTGGCAGGAAATACCATCAAACTATCTTCTTTCCGTGGTAAATACACACTGGTTGATTTCTGGGCCAGCTGGTGCGGCATTTGCCGCGCAGAAAACCCAAATGTGCTACGTGCCTATAATGCCTACAAAGATAAAGGCTTTACGGTGCTGGGTGTATCGCTGGATGATTCCCTGCACCGCCCTCAATGGATCCAGGCCATAAAGGATGACAACATGCCCTGGCAGCAGGTATCGGACCTGAAAGGACGAAATAATGAAGCTGCTGTTCAATACGGTATCAAAGGGATTCCGCAGAATGTGCTCATAGATCCTGATGGTAAGATAGTCGCCAAAAACAAACGCAACAGGGACCTGATGAATACACTGATGAACATCTTTGACCAGGGATACAACATGCGCATGGATGGAAATATAACAGCGGAGAACAGTAGTAAAATTGTTTTTAAATATTATAAAGACAATAAGTACCAGAACGATACTGTATCCATTCATAACGGCAAATTTACCTGGCTGGCTGAAATGCAGGAACCACAGCGGGTAAATGCAATCATCTTTCCCAAAAACGAACAGTTTAGCTTTTTCTCCGATATAGGTTACCTGCAATTATCAGTTAACACAGATTCCTTACCCAACCTCCGTTTAGATGGCTCTGATATGCAGTATGAGGCTAACCGCTTCTATGCTACTACAAGAGAGCTTAGCCAGGAGCAAAAAGAACTGCTGCAGCAACTCACTGATGCGCCACAGGAGGAAAAACCCAAAGTCGGAGAGCGGCTCCTCAGGCTGGCAAGAAGCCGGTACATGGAACATGTTGAGCAATATGTAAAGGCGCATCCCAACAGTTTGTTTTCATTACAACTGGTAAAGGATATGGCAGAAGATATTTCCGGCCCCAAATACAACATCGTTTACCCGCTTTATACATTGCTCCCGGAAGTCATCCGTGGAACGCCTTCCGGCAGAAGAATAGCTGAGATGTTGCCTGTGATGAAAAGAAGTGCAGAAGGAACTATGATTGCAGATTTATCCCAGGCTGATTCCAGCGGACATGAAATTTCTCTTGCCGGCTTTAAAGGAAAATATGTGCTGATAGATTTCTGGGCGAGCTGGTGTGGCCCCTGCCGTGCAGAGAATCCTAATTTGCTGAAAGCATATAATGCTTTCAAGTCGAGGAATTTTACAATAGTAGGCATCTCCCTCGACAGCGATGCCAACAAATGGAAGAAAGCTATTAAGGAAGACAAGCTGCCGTGGACGCAATTGTCTGATCTGAAGGGCCGGGAAAATGCTATAGCGCAGTATTATAACGTTAGGGGCATTCCCTGGAATATCCTGGTTGACCGCGAAGGGAAAATTGTAGCTAAAGATTTAAGAGGCTTTGCCCTGGAGAAGAAATTACAGGAGTTGATAAAATAATTTGTTGCTCCAAAAGAGAGATCCTGCCCGGGTATAACCCGGGCAGGATCTCTCTTTAAAATCTCACTAATTAAACAGGTGAACGGTAATACCTATTTCGTAGGTCCCGTCAACATAGGTTTTAATACCTCCTGTTTGTGTAGTATACATGGCCTGTATACCTACCATTTTCATAATATTCACGCCAATGCCTCCTGTTATGCTTTTCGTGGTATGATACATGGTCATAACGTTGGCCACATCATTAAGAAAAGAAACGTTCACACCGGCATCAAGAATGTTATCAAAACCACGTACCCCACGGTAACAGATTTTGGGTTCAATGGAAGTGATGGCTTCATTCACTGTAAACTTGTACGAAGCTGCTGTAAAGAAGATGCCACCACCGTCTGCTTCTTTGTCGTCGCCGGTAAACAGGCTTCTTACATTTGGCAGGGATGCTTGTATGTTCAGCTTCTTATTCGTATAGGCCATACCGTATTCAGCTTCGAAGTAGTCATCCCGGCGGTTGAACGCGCCTACGGAGGGGTCGTTCGGGTCGCCATTCAGGTTCTTATAATCGATGCGTTGCACATTCCATACCATGGACAGGCCGAAGTGCAGTTGCTGGTCCTGGTTGCCCAGTGGCAGGTGATAGGCGTAGGTGAGGCCAATGCGTGTTCTGTTGATCAAACCCGCTATATCATTGAAAATATGTAAGCCTGCGCCCACCCTGTTGCCTACGGCGTAGTCGGCGGAAAAGAACTTGGTAACCGGAGCGCCCTCGATGCCATTCCACTGGTTACGGTAGGCTGCATTCAGGTGCAATCCTTCTTCGGCGCCAGCCATAGCAGGATTAGCCAGGTACTGATTCTGGAAGTACTGGGTGGCGGATGGCTCCAGTAAAGCCTTTGCATTACTGAGCGACTGGCCGCTGACCTGGTTGTTAATGCCGGCTGCCAATAAAAGGCCACCGGCAATGAGCGAACGCATATTGAGTTTATGGCTCATAATAGATAGTTGTTACTGAATTAATTTCTGTCTCTGATGATCGTGATATAACCTTTTGCTGTTTTCGCTCCACCGTCAATCGTTAAGATGTAGTAGTAAGTACCTTCTGCCAATGGGCTGCCATTCATAGTACCATCCCAGTCATTGCTGTAATTCCTGCGTGTGTATACAAGACGGCCTGTGCGGTCGAAGATCTTCACTTCATTATTCGGATAGCTATCCAGGTTCCGGATCACCCATTTATCATTCTTACCGTCTCCATTTGGTGTAAGGAGATTTACTGCGTCTACCTTGAAGTCTGTCATTACCGTAACTGTGAAATCGGCGGTATTGCTACAGCCTGCACTATTGCTTGCAGTAACACGATAAGTAGTGTTCTGCATTGGTCTTACTTTCAGAACAGCGCTCTGCCGGTCACTGATGATACCATCGGCATTATCCCACTGGTAACTGGTGCCGCCTGTTGCGCTGAGCTGTACAATATCTCCTTTGGAGATGTTGTTGCCTTTATCGCTGCTGATGGTGATAGCTCCCAGCGTAGCCACTTCCATATTGAAGGAGCGGCGTAAGGTATCTGTACCGCCATTTGCCGTACCACCATTGTCCCTGATAGTAACAGTTATGGAAGATATACCGGTAGCGTTACCTTTCAGCTGGTAAGTGATAAGACCTGCTACGCTTATGCTCAGCTTATCGAAATTGGCAGCTTTGTTGGTGAAGATGCTAAAGCTATAGGTCTGTCCCGCTTCTACTGCAGAGGCGCCATTCAGTTGGATCGTGTGTTCCCCGCCGTCGGGGCAAATCGTTATATCGTCTATTGCAGCGAGGGTTGGCGCCTGGTTCACTGCTTTTACCTGTATAGTTGCCGGTACTGCAGCACTGGTGTTCAATCCATCGCTCACGGTAATAGCCAGGGTAACAATGGTATTTACCCTGCTGTTCAATTTTACCAGGTCTTTTACCAGGATGTTGCCATTGGCATCTATGGAGAAAGCGCCGTTGGAGTCATCAGCAGTGATGATCCAGTTCTGCAGGCTGCCTGCTGTTTCAGTAGCGGTCACTTTACCGGCCAGTGTGCCTGGTGAGCTTCTTTCCAGTATACTGAAGGCCAGTCCGCTGGTGATAATTGGTGCCGTGGCATCATAAGTCGCCGTAAGTGTGTTAGACGCTGTGTTGCCATTGGCTCCCGCGTTCTGTGCCTGATCAGCAGGAAGCTGAATAGTAACAGTGCCGTCGGACGCAGGTGTTATTGTTACTGTGTAAGTGATATTGTCTATTGTTTGCAGGTTACCGGCAGTACCGTTAGTTACGGTGAAATCGCCCGCTGCCAGGCCGGTTACAGCTTCATTGAATACAACAGTCACCATAAACGGAGCATTCACACGCGTAGCAACAGCAGCAGATAATTGTACGGATGGAGACCCTGTTTGAATAAATACGCCGGAAGTATTGCCAACATTGTTCAGTGTTAACACCGCATTGTTGCCGGCCACGTCTTTTATTACGGCGCCGTTTAATGCCAGTGTGCCCAATGCAATACCATCCGGATCCATATTCCCTGGTTGTACGGTGTAGCTGAATACCAGGCTGTTTGCCGTAGCGGTAGTGTAGGCCGCTTTAACCGTACCGGAGTTAAGGATAATATTAAGATAAGGAGCGCCGCTTGTATTGAGTTGGATGTTTTCACTGAAGGATACGGTAAAGTTCATTACATCACCGGCTTTATAATAACCGTTTGCCGGTACGGTTACTGCATTTACCATAGGCGCGGTATTGTCATAAGTAAAGTTGAGCGTGTTGGAAACTGTGTTGCCATTGCCGCCGGTATTTACTGCCGCATTAGCAGGAAGCAATATGCTTACTACACCATCTGTAGCTGGTGTTACCGTGAAGGTATAAGTGATGTTGTCTGTTGTTTGCAGGTTACCGGCTGTACCGTTTGTTATAGTGAAATCTCCTGCTGTAAGGCCTGTTATAGATTCACTGAACGCTGCTGTTACTGTGAATGGCGTATTCAGCAATGCATTGGCAGCGGAAGACAGTATTACAGTGGGATTGCTGGTGCTCACTCTTACATTGGCAGTATTCCCTATATTATTCAGTGTTGGCACCGCATCGTTGGTAGCAAGGTCCTTTATAGTGGAACCGTTAAGCGCCAATGAATTAACCGTGATACCATCCATATCATTATCTCCGTTCACCACTGTATAACTGAAGCTGAGTGCTCTTGCGGTGGAAACACCGGTATAGTTGGCATTCATAGTAGTGGTACCGATAGTGAGGGTGAGATAAGGATTGCTTCCAGCTGTGTTCAGGATAATATCTTCCGTGAAGTTGACGGTGAAGTTCATTACCTGTCCTGCTGTATAATACTTATCCGCCGGTACGGTCACTGATGCAACTGTTGGTTTGGTGATGTCGTAGTTGATGCTTAACGTATTGGACGCCGTGTTATCATTGTGCCCTA
>NZ_DATCRD010000004.1:0-9403 GCF_036569185.1 Chitinophaga sp. | reverse complement strand
CTGGGTAAGCTGTGCAATGCCTGTAAGCCCGGTAGCCACCGTGGCCAGCGTGGAGGTATAGGCATAATCCCGGATATTCTGATTATTTGTTAAACCATAACCCAGGCGCAGCTTTAATTCATTAATGCTTTTTACAGACTGCAGAAATCCTTCATTATTTATTTTCCAGGCAAATGCTCCTGAGTAGGTATTCACCCAGCGGTTTTCAGGCGCGAACTTTGAAGATCCGTCTGCCCGGAGATTGGCGGTGAACAGGTATTTATCATTGATCCCCAGGTTTATACGGCCAAAGTACGATTCCTGCGCGCTTTGCCCTTTGCTGCCGGAATTGGTGGCAGTAGTAGGATCCCCGCTGCTGATCACCTGCACGCTGTTGGATGGGAAATTGGATCTGCTGGCAGAAGAACCTTCATTGGTGCTTAGCTGCGCTTCGTGCCCCAGCAGCACATTTACATTGTATTTATCTTTAAACACATGTGCATAGGTTAAATAGTTCCTGATGGTGGTGAACAGGCTTTGCGAAAAATTATAGGATGCGCTGTTGGTATTATTTTTTACCAGGCCAAAGGTATAGGAAGGGTTAAACCGGTCTTCCGTTGCCATTGAAAAGCTGGCGGTTCCTTCATTCCGGAGGGTCAGGTCTTTGGTAAGAGCAATTTCTGCATATAAATTACCAAAGAGCTGTTTCCGGTTCACCTGGTCTTTATTAATAAGGGCTATCGCATACGGGTTCACGGTGCTGTTCACCCATCCATTGGGGTTATACGCGCCGCCCCAGCTGCCATCCTCATTTTTTACAGCGATATCCGGCGTTTGGCTTAATGCGGTATTAATTACATTAGAGCTGGTTGAATTCACATTTTCTTTGATACTAATAAGCTGCAGGCTGGTGCCTATCTTTAGCCAGTTGGTGGTTCTATTGTCAAGGTTCAATCTCAATGAAACCCTGCGGAAATCAGATCCCAGCGCAATACCTTCCTGGTTGAAATAAGAGCCGGACAGCAGGTATTGTGTTCTGGCATCTCCCCCACTGATGGTTAAGGTATGGTTGGACATCGGCGCATTTCTAAAAAGCTCTTTCTGCCAGTCAGTTCCATCACCCAGGTATTTCGGATTTACAAACTCCGGCCGGGTATCAAATCCCCAGCCTAAACCTGTATTCCTTTCATTTATAAAAGTTGCATATTCCCTTAAATTCATTACAGGCAGCTTTTTAGGTATTTGCTGAAAGCCGGTATACATATCATAGGAAATGCTTGGCGGAGCTACCTGCCCCCTCCTGGTTGTTATTACTACCACGCCGTTTGTTGCCTGGGATCCATAAATTGCTGTTGCAGATGCATCTTTCAATACATCAATGGATTCAATTTCAGAAGGGTTGATGCCGGCCAATGGATTTACGCCTGCGCCCAATGTGGCGGTGCCGCCAATAATAACCCCATCTATCACATACATGGGCGAGCCTCCGCTAAAAGAAGACAAGCCGCGGATCTGAACAGACACTGCTCCACCCGGCTGACCTGATATTTGCTGCGCCACTAAGCCAGGCACCTTTCCCTGTAAGGCCTGATCAAAGGTTACCGGCTGTGTTTTGCGGATCTCATCACCGGAAACAGAGGATATGGCGCCGGTAACATCCGGCCGTTTTATTTTGCCATACCCGATTACCACTACGTCCTCCAGCTGGGAAACATTTTCAGCCAGCTTCACCTGGATGGAGGTGCTTTTATCAACCACTACCTCTTTTTTCAGGTAGCCGATCATGGTGATCACTAATACGTCTCCTGTTGACGCGTCGATCGTGAACTTTCCCGCTTCATCAGTGATGGCAAAGCGCTGGGCGCTCTTTACGCTCACCGTTGCTCCCGGAACCGGCGTGGAGTTAGCCTGATTGACGATGGTACCACTGATCTTTATTGTTTGTGCGGAGAGGTTTATACTGAAAAGGGATCCCAATAGGATACCCAATAGCGGCAGTATCCGCAAGCGAATCATTTTGGTTGACTTCATACTTAATAATTTTAACTTGACTAGATTATTATCCTTTTCTTCAGCGGGGATGACATTTCATCCGTCCGGATCTGAGCTTGACTGTTTGAGGTGAATCAGCAGGTATAGGGATAGGATAGATAATCTGTTCTGCAGGACCTCCGGTACTGACGGAAGATCCGGTTAATAAGTCCCTTAACAAGGCATAGGCAGACGGGATAAGCTGCAACAGTTGTAGATTCATATACGTGGATTGAATATTATAAAGTTATTGTTATACTCTTTGAAACCCGGGGGTCAAATGATTCAACCAGGGGGCCAAAATGTTACAATAGCCCCCTGGATGAACAATCTAAATCAGTCCATTACCATCCTGCATTTTGTTTCAATACATTATTCGACAAAGTGATCTGTGTATAGGGTATTTGCACCAGGCCTTTTGTTTCTATGACCTTTGATGCCTGGATAGTTTTTGTTGTATTTACTCCGCCATTTTGAACGGTCGTTGATTCCGCAATAGCAGCTGCAGCAACATTTACGCCCTGGCGAAGCAGATCCCAGTAACGCAGCCCTTCTCCCGCAAACTCAAGTTTTCTTTCATTCATAATATTTGCCTGGTTCACCGGGATCTGCACAAAGCTGGTGCCCAATGCTCTTTTGCGTACATCGTCAAAGTAATTCTGTGCACCGGCAGCACCTAATTCAGCAGCCATCAACAATACATCTGCATAACGGATAGACACATAATCCTGGTACTGGCTGATCATGAAGCTTGCACCTCCCATTTTTTCCGCCAGGCTTCTGCCTGCTGCATCGGCCATGGGTGTATACTTTTTAATGGTGTAGCCTGTATACTCCCTTTGGTCTTTTATATTCTGAAAATCAAGCCCTTCGTCCTTTATAGAAATAATAGAGGCGCTTCTCCGGCTGTCGCCCGGGGCAAAGGCATTCCAAAGCTTAGGGTTCACGGTTGCACCTCCCCAGCCCATTCCATACGGGTAAATGCTCTGGATACGGATACCGTACATTACCATCCAGGTATTGCCATCCACATTGCCGTTCCAATCGCTGGTATAAGTGTACTTGATGGCAAACACGGTTTCCTTATTATCCTCACCTACATAATTATTGAGCGAGGCGGCCGGCCATAAATTGGCAAATTTGTCAACCAGCCCGAATCCTCCGTTGTTAATCACATCTTCCAGGTAAGCGAGCGCCTGTGCCTTTGACACCTCTCCTACCAGGTCGGCTTTGTTATAAGCGCCGGTGTAGTAAAGGAACACGCGGCCTATCAAAGATTCAGCGGCCCATTTAGTTACCCGTCCGCGGGTGGCAGGATCCTGACCGCCGTAACTGGTGGCGGGAAGATTTTCTGCCGCAAATTTCAGATCATCTGTGATGAGCTTATAAACGCTGTCTACACCCGTCTGCGGCACATTATCGGTAGTAGGTTTTGTGATCAATGGAATATTGCCCCACAACCTTACCATATCAAAATAACAGAATGCGCGTATAAACCTTGTTTCAGCTTCATAGGTCTTACGCAAATTGTCATTTCCACCCCAGTTCACCCCGTCCATGTGCAGCAAAAGCATATTGGCGCGGTAAATAGCTTTGTAATAAAGGCTCCAGCTATCGCCAAACATATTCTGATCGGAAGGTGAACGGAGCTTGTCAAATTCGTCCATCATCTGGAAACCAAATCCGTCAGCATTGCCGGTGCCTCCGAAGGCTTCATCTGACATCACCACAGATGCCACCGGAAAAGCCACCCCGCCTGACCATACACGCTGCAATCCATCATATACACCTACCAGCGCTTTCCAGGCATCGTCCGGTGTTTTGTAAAAATTCTGTTCGGTGGCAGATGTTACATCTTCCGTGTCCAGGAAGGTTTTACTACAGGCTACCAGTGATAACAGTGCAGCAGATAGTATATATATTTTTAAGTTTTTCATTGCTGATTCATTTTTAGTTTAAAAGCGGATGTTTGCTCCAACCATGTATGTTCTGGGCCTGGGATAATATCCAAGGTCCACCCCGGATGAAAAGCCTTCATTATATCCAACTTCCGGATCCATTCCTTTGTAACCGGTAATGGTGAAAGCATTCAGCACAGAAGCATATACTCTCAGCTTGCCCAGGTAGCTTTTCTTAACCAGGCGTGCAAAATCATAACCAAGCGTAATGGTGCTGATACGGAGGAATTTTCCATCATAGATATACAGGTCGGAGAACTGCGCCCAGTTAACGCCATCTTCCGTTACCCTGGGAATTCTATTGGATGTTCCTGCACCATGCCAGCGTCCCAGGACCTCGGTAGTATAATTACCGAAACCACCCGGAGCTCTCCAGGACTGCACCAGCTGGTTGCCGGAAACACCGGATGCCTGTACAAACAGGTCAAAGCCTTTATAATCCAGCGCTACATTAAAACCAAATGTGAGGTTAGGATTGGGATCGCCGATCTTTGTTTTGTCGTTGGCATCAATAACGCCATCGCCGTTCAGATCCACGTAACGGATATCTCCCGGCAGGGCGGTGGGCTGAATGGGCGCGCCTGTTTTGCCTTTATAGGCCTGCACGTCTTCTGTAGTTTGAAAAATACCGTCCGTTTTATATCCCCAGAAATAACCTACCGGCTCACCGTTTGCTGCGCGGTAAAACTCACCGGCATTGGCATACAGCACATTGGTATTACCATGAAGCACATGATCATTTGTAGGAATATTCCCGATCCTGTTCCTGTTATAGGCGCCGTTTATACCAACTGAATAATTGAAGTCCTTACCAATGCTGTTCTGGTAATTAAGCGCCAGCTCAACGCCTTTATTCGTTACATCGCCCCCGTTGATCAGCGGTGCATCAGCGCCGGCAGTGGCCAGAATGGGTACGGTAATTAACCAGTCTTTTGTTTGCTTGTTATAATAATCAAAAGTTATGTTCAGCCTTTTCAGCACGGTAGCGTCAAAGCCGATATTGGTCTGCTCTGAGGTTTCCCATTTTACGTTGGGATTAGCAATGCGGCTTGGGAAGGCGCCCTGCGTATTTGCCCCTTCAACAGGTCCGAAGATATAGGCTGTATTGCTGAAGCTGATGGGAGACAGGAACTGGTAGGCAGCCACATTCTGGTTACCCACCCTGCCCCAGCTGCCGCGGATCTTCAGGAAATCCAGCCAGTGTGCGCCCTGCATAAAGCTTTCCATGGTAGTTACCCATCCTGCGGACACAGAAGGGAAATATCCCCAGCGGTGCCCGGGTGCAAACCTCGATGATCCATCAGACCTGAAAGTGATATTCAGCAGGTATTTTTCCCGGTAATCGTATTGCAACCGTCCGAAATAAGACAACAAAGCATTTTCAGTAGGCCCTCCGCTAATGCTCATATAGGGCGCGCCCCTGTTCACGTTCTGCGCCACGGAAAGGTAGGCATGCTGCAGATCGGCCACACGCAGGTACCAGTTGTTACCACTGATATTTACTGTTTTTGTTTTCAGTGAGGAGCTACCGGCCATTACGCTAAAGTGGTGATCAGCAGCCACATTAAAATCGTAGCTCAGCAAATTATCAAACTGAAGGGTTAGCCCGTTACCCATTGACTGGGTAACCTTGGAAGTATCGTTGAATGAATAAATAGAAAGGTGATACACCGGCGTATAACCGTGGCTTTGATTAGCCGTATAATTTATGCCCAGGCTGGAGCGCAACTTTAAGCCCTTTACAGGTTCAGCCTGTATATATACATCGCCGAACAAACCCTGGTTGCTGTTGCGGTTCCTCGTAGTGTAGTCCATTACTGCATACGGGTTGGCTTCTGTATTGTTCCATGCCTGGTCGGGTTTTCCGGGATACCAGCCTTTCTGGTCGCTGCTGAAGTAATTGCCGTTCGCATCATACATGGGCAGTAAAGGGCTTGTACTGAAAGCACTCCGCAAAGTGTTATTGTACTGGCCATCTACCAGAATTCCATGCGTGTTCTGATAATTGAATGTAAGATGCTCACCGACCTTGATGATATTCTTATATAAGCTGTGGTCTGAGTTTATCCTGAACGTATAACGCTCGAAGTTGGAAATATTGGAGCCGCCTACAATACCACCCTGGCTTGTATACCCCAGTGACAAAGCATAGGCGGAGCCTGCGCCGCCGCCCTGTACGCCCAGCACATAGTTCTGGGTGGGTACGTTGCTCTTGAACATCTGATCCATCCAGTTGGTGTTTACGGGCAAATTGTTCACTACATCATTGCTGAAATAAGGCGCTTTACCGGAGTTAACAGCCGCTTCATTTATAATGGTGGCATACTCTTTTGCATTCAGCAGCTTTGCTTTACGGGCAACATTCTGGGCGCCGTAAAAAACATCCAGGGTAACCTGCGCTTTCTGATTGTTCTTCCCTGAGCGGGTGGTAACCAGGATAACGCCATTGGCTGCCTGCGAACCGTAAATGGCAGCGGAAGCAGCATCCTTCAGGATATCGATGGATTCAATGTCGGCAGGGTTCAGGTATGAAATATCACCGGTTTGAACGCCATCAACAATATACAGCGGGGAAAAATTACCTACCGTACCCTTACCACGGATAATAACGTTCATGCCGGAGCCGGGCTGCCCTGAATAAGAGGTGATCTGCACACCGGGCGCCTGTCCCTGCAAAGCCTGCATTGCATTGGTGGTGTTCTGCTTTTGAATATCGGTACCTTTTACCTGTATGTTGGCGCCGGTAACCAGCTTTTTCTTTTGTGTGCCGTAACCGATCACCACTACATTTTCCAGCTGGTTCTCCGATTCCTGCAGCTGGATCCTCAATTCCGGCGATTCAACCTTTACCTCTTTTGCAATAAACCCAACGGAAGTGATCACCAGCACGTCGCCGGTGGATGCGTTAATTGAAAACTTCCCTGATTCATCCGCAATGGCGGCGGTTTGCGTGTTCTTCACATTAACCGACGCGCCCGGAACCGGGGCGGATGTGCTTAGGCTGATGATGGTCCCACTCACTTTTGCAGTTTGTGCAAAGGCGTTTTTGCTTAGGGTAAAAATCATGATTGTCCCCCAGAGCAGCAATATTCGCAAGCGAATAATTTTGGCTGACTTCATACGTGTGAATTTAAAATTGGCTATTTTTTTATGTTTAAATGTTTCCCTTCATAGATCACTTCTTTATCGCATGTTGTATCAAGATCCAGGCGCCTTGCTTTATCAGGCGCTATCATATTTATACGGAACGTTCTTTTCTGCAGCATGCCATTGAATGAGCCCTTCCGGTCCCCGATGGTAAGGGTGCCTGTTGCTTCGCTATATTGTACCGGAATGATGGAAAAAGCGCCTTTTTCATAATTGTAATTGGCGCCTTCATCTTCATACAGGTTAAAAGATGCATCCGCGCCGGTATAAATATTTAAGGTGATGGTATCGGCCGGTTTTTCTGCAGTGTATTGCAAATCAGGGCCGAAAGGCAGGATAGAGCCGGCTTTTACAAACAGCGGCATCCGCTCATAAGGCGCTTCGGCAATAATTTTCTGACCGCCGGCATACCATTTCCCGGAATACAGATCGTACCAGCCGGCACATTTGGGCAGGTACAGGGCCCGTTCCGTTTTCCTGTATTCACAAACAGGATTTACCAGCAGCGCGGGGCCGAACATATATTGATCCCCGATGTTCAATACAGCGGTATCTGCTGCAAAGTCCATTGCAAGGCCCCGCATAATCGTATAGTCGTTATGGTAACCCCAGCCTGCCAGCGAATAGATATAGGGAAGTAAGCGGTAACGCAGCTTATCGTAATAAAGAAAACTTTTATAGGCAGGATGGTTCTCCGGAGCCGTATTAAATACCTCGCGGTAAGGGAATTGCCCGTGGGAACGGAACAACGGAGCAAATGCGCCAAACTGCGACCAGCGGGTCGCCAGCTCCCTCCACTCTTCCAGGTTTTCGCGATCCGGCTTTTCAAATTTCGCGGGCACTACAAAACCGCCTATATCCATGGTCCAGTAGGGAATTCCTGACATAGAAAAATTCACCCCTGCGGTTATTTGCGCTCTCATATCCTGCCAGGTAGAACCAATATCACCGCTCCATATGGCGGCTGCATAGCGCTGTGAACCTGCAAAGCCGGAGCGTGTGAGCAGGAAAACCCTTTTATCAGGGTCTGTTGAACGCTGCCCTTCATAGATGCCTTTTGCATTTTGCAGGGGATAGGCGTTCAGGAATTCAGCTGCGCTGCCTAAAGCGGTGGGCGTCATTTGCAGCTTTCTTTTTTCCGGGCTTACATTGGAGAGAATGTCCGGCTCACTGGCATCCATCCACCAGGCGTCAATTCCTTTACTATAGATCTTATCATTGATCAGGTTCCAGAATCCTTTCCGGGCGTCCCTGTTAAAGGCATCGTAAAAAGTTGATACGTATCCGTTGCCGATCCAGTCTTTTTGCCGGTCGGCTATATTCCTTTTATACAGCCATCCGTTCTTATCAAACTCGTTGTACGCTGTTATGCCGTCATAAAACTTCGGCCATACCGATATCATGATGCGGGTGTTGTATTTATTATGCAGCACATCGATCATGCTGTCGGGAGAAGGAAAACGTTTTTCATCAAACTCCTGGCTGCCCCATTCGGCTTCCCTCCAATAGCTCCAGTCCAGCACTATGTTGTCAAGCGGGATCTTTCTCTTGCGGAATTCATCAACCGTGGTAAGGATCTCCTCCTGTGTTTTATATCGTTCCCGGCTTTGCCAGAAGCCTAAGGCCCATTTAGGCACAATAGGCGCCTTACCGGTAAGATCGCGGTAGCCGGCGATCACCTCATCCATATTATTACCATAAACGAAGTAGTAATCAACCTGTTTGCCGGCTTCTGAACAAAAGCCAAAGCTGTTCTGCTCTTCTTCGCTCAAAGGCTCCTGCCATTTCAAAGAAAGATAGGATTCACCTCCTTCAGGTGTCCATTGGATCTTAACAGGTATTTTTTCTCCTTTATTGAAATTCCAGGGAACCAATGCAGACGCGGGGTTCCAGGCTTTGCGCCAGCGGTCTAAAACAAGCTTTCCATCCAGCCACACCTTCAGCGAACCACCGTAGGTGAAGCGGAACTGGTGAAGGCCCGACAGATGGCTGGCAAGGCTTCCTTCCCAGGTTACCACGCCTGTAGCGGGTGTAAATTCCCGGGGAAGCTGGATCTTAGAATCTCCCAGGAACTCCATATTAATATTTCCCTCAGCTCTTTCTGTACTTATCTCCTGCGGCTTATGTATATTATTGGAATAAGTAGCGGTAAGCCAGCCCGGTTCTCCCTGCTTTGAAAAAAGCTGCATGGAGGAAAGCGGGTGAAGCGGCCTTACGTCGCCGGCCCTGGTCAGGGAATAATTATCCCACAGAATGCCATAGTTCTTACTGGAGATCAAAAATGGAAC
>NZ_DATCRD010000003.1:0-42006 GCF_036569185.1 Chitinophaga sp. | reverse complement strand
TACCAACACTCATGCGCTTTTTTATCCCCCCTTATCTATTATTTATGCTGCCTGTATTTTGTTTACTTACAGGAGCCTGTAAAAAAGATAAGCCTGCAACGCCCCTGAAATCGCCTAAATATGACCTGGTGAAGGGCACCTGGAAACAACAGGACATCGTGCTGGCTGTAGACGTTAAACTGAATAAAAAGAACATTCCCAAAGGCAGCAGCATCCTGGCGCTGGCTCCCCTGCTGGGGCCCGGTGGCGCCCAGCTCACCTGCACGGCGGATAACACCTACCGGTTTAATGAAGACGGCTCCTTTACCATTGAAGGCTGTACCACGCTGATACTCCCGGTAGCAGGCAACAGCGGCACCTGGAACCTGGATGTACATGATTCCGTGTTAAAACTCGTATCCGCAAAAAGTGAGAATGATCCGCACTGGATTGAAAATATCAGCAGCACTAACCTGGATCTTTCCCTTACGGTAACCATCCCGGGTGTAGCCACAGTACCACTTATATTAAAACTGAAGAAATAAAATGAACCGCCGGAGATATCGGATACTATTGTTGAAAATAACAATAATATAATCGGTAATTCCTTGTATCTTGTTTAGGCTGATCAGATATTTGCTGGCAATTATGGAAAGTATTGTACAGGATATTATCAATGGGAATATCGAAAGTTTTAAAGAGGTATACCAACAGTACCATACAAAACTTTACTTCTACGTTCTGAAATGTACACACTCCGTATACATAGCGGAAGAAACTGTGCAGCTTACTTTCATCCTTCTCTGGGAAAAACGGGAAAAACTTTCTATGAGCTTCAGCATCTCCACACAGTTATTTCGTATAGGCAAAAGCGTGATGACCGACCTGCTCCGCAAACAACAGGTACGCAACCGCCACACAGAAATACTGGTAAGGGATAACACCAACTGGCACGTGGAAACAGACATCACGGTGAAGGAAGAACTGACCCGGGTGTATAACAGTATAGAACAACTATCCCCCATCCGGAAGAATGTTTTTAAACTCAGCCGCTTTGAAGGGCTCCCGCATAAAGAAATTGCCAGGCAGTTATCCATCTCCCCAAAAACAGTGGAAAATCACATTGTGCGCGCCATCCGGCAACTGAAAAACTCCCTGCTGCTATTGCTGCTCCTCTTCATTTGTTAAGTAAATATGACGAGTGAGGGATTTCCTCTTTTCAAACGAATACATACTATGAAGCATTCAGCAATACTTATTGAAAAGTTTCTCCGGGATGAATGCAGTGAAGCAGAAAAGCAATGGGTGAAAGAATACATTGCACAACATCCGGAAGCTTTACAACCTTATTTAACAGAAGAGAGCTGGCATTCTTTTCAAACCGGCGAACAATTATCTGAAGCCGTTTCCGGTAAAATGATGACGGTGATCGAAGCGCATACCTTTCAGAAAAAGCATTCCAACACACGCTGGTATACAGCGGCAGCAGCGGTGGCGCTGCTCATTTCCGGCGGGCTGTTATGGACTATCTTACGTTCTTCCCCGGAGGAGAAAATTGCCACGGCAAAACCGGTAAATATGGTAGCTACGGTTGCATTACGCACGCTGGTAAATAACACAAAGAAAATGATGCTCCTGCAGCTAAGCGATGGTAGTATAGTGGAACTGGCGCCGCAAAGCGAAGTGAAATACCCGGAACCATTTACCGGCAACCACCGGGAGCTTTATTTAACAGGCCTGGCCTTGTTCAGGGTACACGCTGATAAAAACCATCCCTTCACCGTACACGCCGGTCAGTTGGGCGCCACCGCCTTAGGCACTGTTTTTAAAATAACAGCATGGAAACAAAAAAATATTATACAGGTACAGCTGATCAGCGGCAAGGTAGTAGTAAAGCATGAACAGGCCGCTGTAAAAGACGTATACCTGGCACCTGGCCAGGAGCTTTGCTATAACCTGCAAAAGAAAATGGCCACTGTGAATACGGCTGTCAGCATTCAAAAAGATAAAATACGGGTACGGGTAAACGAAATTATCACCTTTAACAACGAACCGCTGGCTGGCGTTTTCAGGCAGCTCTCCGAAAAATATCATGTAAAGATTCAATACACGGAAAACAGCCTTACAGGCATGAATTTCACCGGTACATTCGACAGTAACAAAGAAACATTAAAAGAATTTCTGGCAACTATTGGTACGTTAAACAATCTTACTATTAATCAGAAAGATGATGTTATCTACATAGTACAATAATCCCGGAAAAATATTTTCCCATACTTACAACACCCGCAACCTCCACGAGGCTGCACAAACTTCCTTTTGCCTAAAATGAAAATTTTATGTGTGTAAAAACCAAACCTTCCTGCTGCGCAACCATCACCTGGTTGTTGTTGTTGCTGTGGCAATTAACTCCCGGAACTGTACTGGCGCAAAATACCCGTCCTGCTGCCATTGGTATGATAAAAAATGAAAGCAATGAAACGCTTCCCGGCGTAATGGTGAAGATAGAAGATGCAGATAATAAAGTACTGGCCAGCACCGTCACCAATGAAAAAGGCATTTTTACCTTTATTAAATTACCTGCCGGTGGCCCCTATCATTTTGTGCTGTCGCAGATGGGATATACTACAGATACCCTTCGGGGATATATGATCAACGACTCCAGCAGGTTATCCCTATCAGTGGTACTGAAAAAAAAAGTAGAAGAGTTAAACCAGGTACTGGTAACCGCACTGGGCATTAAAAGGGAAAAGAAAGCCCTGGGTTACTCCGTGGAAGAACTGGGTGGCAAAGAATTTAACCGCATACCACAGGAAAACCTGCTCAACTCCATGTCGGGCAAAGTAGCAGGCGTTACCATCAATTCCACCGGCGGCACCGGCTCCTCTGTAAGTATGATCATTCGCGGCGCCACCTCCCTCAGCAGCGACAACCAGCCCTTGTTCGTAGTAGACGGCGTACCGGTGGCCAACACCGTTAACAACATCAGCCAGATCGGCAAGGATAATATGGTGGACTATGGCAATGCTATTTCAGATATCAACCCCGATAACATTGAAAGCGTTACCATCCTGAAAGGCCCCAGCGCCGCGGCTTTATACGGGTCCCGCGCAGGTAACGGCGTAGTGCTGATCACCACCAAAACCGGTAAGAAAGTAAATAAGGTAACGGTAGATGCCTACGTTAACTCGGTGTTCGATATTCCCTATAAATACCTGAAGTGGCAAACGAAATTCGGTTCCGGCCAGCTGGCGGGCATTCCTTTTTCCCGTAGCGGCAACCTGCTCACCAATCCCTTTGGCACCATCATCCAGGAGAATGTAGACGCTACTTTCGGCGCCGAGCTGGATATGGGCTATGAAGAAGTGCAATGGAACAGTCCACTCGATGCCAGCGGCAAAAAGATCCCCATGCCGCTCGTCTCGCATAAGAACAACGTAAAGAATTTCGTTAACACCGGCATTACCACTATTGCCGGTGCTTCTGTTGCCAACAACAATGATAAGCTCTCCTATCGTATTGCTTATGCCAACATGTCGAACAAAGGGATCATTCCCAATACCGACCTGTATAAAAATACGCTGAGCCTGAACTCCGCCTTACAGGTGAACGCAAAGATCAGTTTAAGCACCAACATCGATTTCAGCCGCAACAACTCCAACAACCGCGCTGCGGGCGATCGTGGCGCCAATCCCCTGCAGGCGGTGTACAGCATCTCCCCGCATATTGATGTGCGCGACCTGGCCAACTACTGGATGCCCGGCCAGGAAGGGCTGCAGCAACGCACCCAGTACAACGGCGTATTCAATAATCCTTACTTCCTGGCGTATGAGGTAAAGAATGGATTTGTAAGAGACCGGTTGTTCGGGAATATACGGGCCGATTGGAAAATACTGCCCTCTCTAAGTTTTATGGCACGCTACTCACTGGATACCTACGGCGAAAAAAGGGAAACAAAAATTGCCAACAGCTATCTGAATAACCCAGGTGGCGCCTATGGCATCATCAACCTTGATAATTACGAGCGGAACATGGATGTATTGCTTACCTATAAAAAAGTGATCCGTCATTTTGATTTCTCTGTTTCCGCCGGCGGCAATATGCGTTACCAGACAGGCAGTAACACCACCACTTCCACCAAAGACGGTACAGGGCTTAATACGCCGGGAGTGTATACGATCCAGAATATTGCGCCTGCCAATCTCAACTATTACAGCAGCACTTTTGAAAGAGGTGTGAACAGCGTATATGGTATGCTGAATGTGGGCTATAAAGGAATGGCCTACCTGGATGTAACCGGTCGTACCGACTGGTCCAGCACCCTGCCCCAAGCAGCGTCCTATTTTTATCCATCTGCCTCGCTAAGCCTGCTGGTAAATGAAATGGCGCATCTTACTTCCGATAAGATCAACCTCGTAAAATTCAGGGCCGGCGCCGCACAGGTAGGTAACGATGCCGCTCCCTACCAGCTGGCAGCTACACTAAGCAGCGTGGGCGCCTGGGGCAATATACCCCGGCTTACCACTTCCGGCACCCTGCTGAACCCTTTCCTGAAACCGGAAATAGCCACTTCCTATGAAGGCGGGACCGACATTAATTTATTCAGGAACCGCCTCCGTTTCTCCGGCACTTACTATATCGTTGAAAACAAGAACCAGATCTTCAGCCCTAAAACACCACCTTCTTCCGGCTACTCTTCCCGCAGCATCAATGCGGGTTTACTCAGGAGCAGGGGCATTGAATTAACGCTGGGCGGCACACCTGTAGAAAGCAGGAACTGGAGATGGGATGTGAATGTGAACTTCACCCGCAACCGGACCCGCATTATTTCGCTGCCTGATGATATGCCTTACTATACGCTTTGGGAAGAAGGCAAAGGCGGCGCATGGACTTATGTGGGGGAAGACATCGGCGACATCTACGATGCGCAGCTGGTAACGGTTACAGACAAATCATCTCCTTACTATGGCTATCCCATACTGGATAACACCGGTAAATGGCAAAGTATAGACGCCATCAATACAAAAAATAAGATCGGCAATTTTAACCCCGACTTTATCATGGGTTTGCAAACTTCTTTCTCCTATAAAAACTTTACACTGAACATGACATTCGACTGGAGAAATGGCGGTGATTTTGTTTCACAAACTTACCGTTATGGAGAAGAACATGGCAACTCACAACTGTTCCTCGATAAGCTCACCAACCCCGGCAATATGAAAGGACAGGAACTGCGCGATTACCTGGTGAGCCACCAGGATCAGCTGGTGATCCCTTCCGGCAATAACTTCCCGCTTGTGGGCGGGCCTACGCCGGAATACAACAGCTTCCCGTTTACCTATGGTCCGTATGTACTCCCTTATGGCGGCGTATTTATTCCCGGTGTAAGGGCGAAGGGATACGACAGCAATGGTAACCCTACCGGCTATACGGAAAACCTGGGCAACGACGGAACGCTTACGCTGCCTTATGCCGGCAGCACCGCGTGGTCGTTTACAAGAGCGTTCTTATTTCCTGCATCGTACCTGAAGCTGAGGGAAGTATCGCTCACTTACGAACTCCCGCAACAGCTGATCCGTACCGCCAAACTGCAACGCGCCAGTTTCTCTGTATACAGCAGGAACATTATCCTGTGGACGGCCGCCAAAATCGGCATCGACCCTGAAAACGCCTACCAGCCTTCCACCGCGGTGCAGGGCTCGGGCATGCAGTTCAAACAGGGCATTGAAAGATACAATGTTACTCCCTGGGCCATTCCCGTGGGCGCTAAACTGAACGTTACTTTTTAAGAGCTTCTTTAATCCTGATATATGAAAACAGTGCGTACATCAATTATACTCTGCATCGGGCTCCTTTGTTTATCTGCCGCTTCCTGTAAAAAGGACCTGATCAGTATGAACGAAAACCCCAACGGCGCTAATCCCGCTACCACCAATCCCAACCTGGTATTGTCTACCGTGCTCACCACCGCCGGTATGCAGCTGGTAACGCTGGGCTACCAGGATATGGCTGGCGTGATGCAGCACACGCAGAAAGATGGCTGGACCACCACGCATAACGAATACGACTGGTCGGGCTCCAACAGCTGGACCGGTTACTACGATGTATTGCGGAATAACCAGCTGGTATACAATCGCGGCGTAGCGCTGAACAGTGAACTGCACCAGGGCGTGGCGCTGGTGATGAAATCCCTGCTCTTTGGCCTCATCACCGACCTGTGGGGCGATGCGCCCTATACCTTTGCCCTGCAGGGGGAAAACGGCACCCCGGAAACCACACTGCCGGTATTTGATCCGCAGCAAACTATTTACGCCGGCATACTCGCTGATCTTGAAAAAGCAAACACCCTGCTTTCAAAGCCTAAAAGCGCCTATTCCAACCCCATTGATGCCGTGGATGTATACTACCAGGGCGACCCGGTGAAATGGCGTAAAATGGCCAATTCCCTGGCATTGCGCTATTATATGCGGCTGTCTGAAAAGCTGCCTGCCATTGCCAAAGCCGGTATTGAAAAAATAGTGGCAGATCCGGCGCAATATCCGCTGATCCTTAATACAGATGGCTCAGAAGATGCCGCTATGTCTTTTCCGGGCAACAGCAATGCGGATTCATGGCCGGCGAATGTAGCCTACGATACCGACAGCAGCAATTACCGCCGCTTAAAAATGTGCGCCACTCTTGTAAATGCGCTGCAGTTAAGGCATGATCCCCGGTTGGGCGTATGGGCTAATAAAGTACAGTGTTTTTTATTGGTAGATGATACCAAACCAGCCGGCACCGGCAACGTATATAAAGCCACAGACACCGTGATAGCCGGCGTTCCACGGAAGGTAAGATACATCTCCCCGGATGTACTGGCTTCCAAAGGGCTTACCATCAACGATATTAACCAGGATGAAAATTATGTGGGATTGCCGCCGGCCATTTCTGGTCCTGCCGTATATAACCTCAGCCCCGATGCCAGCCAGGCTTCCCGTAACCCGCATGTTTCCTGGCTGAACGATATCTACCAGCAACCGAAAGGCCCCCTGCTGAAGGCCAGGATCATTTCCGCGTCGGAAGTACATTTTATCCTGGCGGAAGCAGCCGCCGTGAAAGGATGGGCCGCCGGCGATGCTGAAGCGCACTATAACGCAGGCATACAGGCATCGCTGAATGTTTGGGGCGTAGGTGCCAACGCTGCCGCTTATCTCGCGCAGCCCGCTGTAAAATTCAATCACACACAGGAGCAGATCATTGTGCAGAAATGGATGGCCAGCTGGACCGCCGCCACCGAAGCCTGGGCCGATTACAAGAGAACAGGCTTCCCTGTACTGCATGCCGGCCCTTACGCCAAAGGCCCGGTGCTGCCGGTGCGTTTGTACTATATGCTGGAAGAACGTAACCTGAATAAAGCCAATATGGAAGCCGCCGCCGGCCGGCTGGAAGTAACCAGCTATTCTTCCTTTGGCGCCAATGGCAGTAAAAACAGTCCCTGGTCCAAACCCTGGGTGATCCAGGGCACCGGAAAACCATGGTAATTTCTTATATTTCACTAAACCCTTCAAACAATTTATCCGGATATGAAGCAACTCTTTTTAAATGCCGCTGCCATGTTTGTGCTCCTGCTGAACCAGGCCAACATTTTTGCGCAGCAAACAGTAACACCCGCTACCGCGCTTAAAAGTTACCTGAACAACGGAGATACCTCGTTTAAATGGGAACTGAAAGATTCCTTCAACATCACTAACGGTAAAGGCTATAACGTACTGCTTACCTCGCAGCAATGGCGGGAATATACCTGGAAACACCAGCTCACCATCCTGGTACCCGATGATATTAAATACGATGGCGCATTGCTGTTCATTACCGGCGGCTCCGTAAAAGAAGGCATGCCCAACTGGAATGGCCCCGAAGATGAGCTGTACCAGCAGATGGGAAAAGTAGCAGTGATCAATCACGCTATCACCGCCGTTTTACGGCAAACGCCCAATCAGCCGTTGTTTGGTAAATTAACGGAAGATGCGCTCATTTCCTATACCCTTCACCAGTTCAAAAAAGATGGCGACTACAACTGGCCGTTGTTATTTCCCATGGTGAAAAGCGCGGTGCGTGCCATGGATGTGATCCAGGAGTTTGGCATGAACAACCTTCACCGCAAAGTGAATGGCTTCGTGGTATCCGGCGCTTCCAAACGTGGGTGGACCACCTGGCTCACCGGCGCTAACGACAGCCGTGTAATGGCTATTGCACCGATGGTGATTGATGTACTGAATATGCCGGTAAGCCTGGACTACCAGATTAAAACATGGAAAGAATATAGTGTGCAGATAGAAGACTACGTGAAACTGGGCATTCCACAGGCGGCGCATACCACCGAAGGCCAGGCTATCAACACCATGATCGATCCCTACTCTTACCGGAGCAATTTATCCATTCCCAAAATGATTTTCATGGGTACTAATGATGAATATTGGGTAGTAGATAATATTAAAAATTATATAGACAGCATTCCCGGTAAAAACCTGATTAACTATGTACCTAATGCCGGTCATAATCTGGGTGATAAAGTACAGGCATTCCAGGGCCTCAGCGCTTTCTTTGGTATGACGCTGAGCAAACAGGCTTATCCTGATTGCAGCTGGACCACCAGCACGCACAGCGGCAAAGTACAGCTTACTGCCAAAGCTACGCCGGACCGCTTATTGGATGTGATCCTGTGGTCGGCCAATTCTTCCGACCTGGATTTCCGTAACGATAAATGGGAATCCAAAAGCCTGGGACAGGCGCATCAGTCTAAGGTAAAAGTGACCACTACCCTTCCCTCCAACGGCTACCGCGCTTTTTATGTAGACCTGAAATACCAGAACGCCACCGGCGGTACCTATACCGTTAGTACGCGTGTATTCGTAACCGATACTAAAGCCATTCTCTGATGAAAGCAGCCATATACCTGGCAGCGGTCTGCTGCTTTGCCGTTAATAGCCACGCCCAAACGTTGCCGGCTACACGAAATAAATTCGTGGTGGTAGCGCATCGGGGCAACCATGTGGCGGTGCCGGAAAATACCGTGGCAGCTATTGAAGAAACCATTCGCTGCGGGGCAGATTATGCAGAGCTGGACCTCCGCACCACAAAAGACGGGCAGCTGGTGCTCATGCATAATGCCACGGTAGATAAAATGACGGATGGCAAAGGCAATGTAGCCGACCTCACACTGGCAGAGATAAAACAATTGCAGGTACGTAGCACCGATGGAAAAGTATACCGGGTGCCTACCTTTGCGGAAGCATTGCAGGCATGTAAAGGCAGGCTGAATATTTACCTCGACTTTAAAGCCGCCGATGTTCCTGAAACCTGGAAACAACTGCAGGCAGCGGGTATGGAAAAACAGGTGATCGTATATCTCAATGAAAAAGAACAATACAAGGCCTGGCGCAACACTGCGCCGGAAGTGCCGCTGATGGCCAGTTTACCGGATGGGATCAGCACACCGGAACAGCTGGATAACTTCCTGAAAAAAGTGCGTATAGCCGTATTCGATAATATTACCACCCCTGAAATGATGGCGGTTGCACGGAAGTATAATGCCGCCATCTGGCTGGATGTGCAAACGCCCACGGAAGGGCCGGCCGACTGGCAGGCGGCTATGAACAAGGGCATACAGGGCGTACAAACGGATCACCCGGAAGCGCTGATCAATTACCTCAACACCCACCACCTGCGGGATGGAATAACCACTACGGCCGCGGTTCAGTGATAAGAAATATTCATCAGCGGTAGTTTTTCGGGAGAAAGGCTACCGCTGATTTTTTTTGATAGAGCAGCCATCTTATCTTTAGTGCTCATTGCAAAAAGATTATGGCAACATTCAGGAATATATCATTACCCATCTCTCACAAGTTATCATTACCACAAAACCCATCCGGCATTGCTATGTTGCCGGATGGCGGGTATTTACTCAACTTCAGCGCAAAACCCGAAGTGATCAGGCTGGATGCTTCGCTGCAGGAGATGTGGCGTAAAGATCTCCAGGCGCAAACGATCAACTATGTTAACTGCGAAATAACAGCCTCCCCCGACAACAGGCTGATAGCGCTTTCCGGGGAAACGGCCATAAGAATAACAGATCACAACGGGGAATTGCTTTGGCAATATGACCACGCCCCCTGGTATCATTTCCTGGGCTCCGGCTGTTTCTTTTCTGCTGATGCAAAATTTATGTGGTTCGTATCGCCCGAAGAGCAGGATACCCTGCACCGGCTGCGGTTATCAGATTTCGCCATAATAGATAGCCATCCGCTGGAAACCAGCCAGGAGTGCGCCTATAATTTTCATTCCACCCCGGATAAAAATAAATTCCTGCTGGAAACTCCCGCCGGCCAGGACAGCATTACACTCTATCTTGTTACTTTCAGCGATGAAGCCATGACGATAGAGGAACTAACACAATGCCACGACCGGGTGGCGGGGAATTTTTCTCCCGATGGGAAAATATTTATTACCGCGCCGCATTATAGCGAGCCCATTCAATTGTTCTCTTTCCCGGGTATAGAGAAAGCAGCGGAACTACCGCAGGAAATATTGTTTGATATCAACGACCGGTATAAAGCAGCTGAAGATCCCGATGATGTAAATTATATTGCGCTGTTTATCAATAACGAAACTTTCCTTGTATATACGAGGTTTGGCAGGTTACTGCTGGTAGACCGTAATACACTCTCCTGCTTTGGTGAACTGTTGCCGGAGGGCTGCGATATCAGGGCGTATGATTCTGCCGGTGCCCCCACTAAGGATCCTGCTGCTATTCTTGATTATGGCGGGGATATCATAATAGTACGGGTAACTACACAAGGGCAGTTGCTGATTACACATAACAGCGGGGAAGTGAGGATATATGAACTGCCGGAAATAAAAAAAGAGGCTGTTTAAATAAAATGCCCCCAAAAGCCGAACACTTTTGAGGGCATTACAAACCGACCCATTTTTGTTAAAAGAATATATCTACATAATCTACTACATTATTCCCTTCACAGTTATCCATTTCCTGCAGGCGCCAGTATTTACGGGTACCCTTGGCCAGGAAATGATAAGTGCCGGTTTTATCGCATACCTTTCCGCCATTCAGGTTTTTATCCATGGTTTGAATGGTGCCTTCAAAGGTAAGTTCCCTGGCGGATACCACTTTCAGTATCCCATCTATAGTAACGAAGCCGCCGCCCTGCGGATCGCGCTGCTCCCCTTTCACGGTATAATTACCGTCTTTACTTTTCCTGATCTGCACTTTGCCGGGGTTATCCCATCCAATCCACTGGAGGGTAAAATTGTGGACGCCCTCCCGTATGGTGGCCTCTTGTGCATGGCTGTAATATCCTGTAATGAGCATGCTGCATAGCAGGAACAGGGAACGGATCTTTTTCATGATGATGTGGGTTTAATGAATACCGGGAAAGTTCTTCAGGTTCCTGGCGAATACTTTTGAATTTTCTTTGCTGTCAGACACCGCCCATACTGCCATGGCATATAAAACCGGCTTCAGGTTGGCGCCTGTTTTTGTTAAGCTGTAAGTAACATGTGGCGGTACCACGGGCTTGGCTATACGTACTATCAGGTTGTCTGCTTCCAGTTGTTTGAGATGTTGGATCAGCATTTTTTCCGTGATAGCAGGGATACCTTTTCTCAGATCGCTGTAACGTTTGGCGCCGGATAGCAATTGAAACAGGATGATAGGCTTCCAGTAGCCGCCGATCTTCTCCATCACATACGTAACCGGGCATTCATTAAAGGCGGCCTGTTTGTTGGCCTGTATTACAGAGGCTTCTTTTACTTTTGTCATGATACATACTTTAGGGTAAGTACTTGTACAAAAGTAAGTACAAATCTACTTTTGTGCAAGCAACAAATAAACAAACAAATTATGAAAATTACTTTAACAGGATCATTGGGAAATATCAGTTTACCGCTGGCACAGCAATTGATTGCCGCCGGGCATAGCGTAACCATAGTAAGTCATAACCCTGAAAGGATAAAAGCGATCGAGGCCCTGCAGGCCATTCCTGCCATCGGGTCTGTTGACGACCCGGAGTTTCTCCGCAGCGCCTTTAAAGACGCTGACGCTGTATACACGATGATACCGCCAGGTTTCCAGGCGGCAGACATCCGGGAATATATGCGGCAGGTAGGAGATAACTACGCCCGGGCCATTGCAGAAAACGGCATCAGCCACGTGGTAAACCTCAGCAGCGTAGGCGCTCACCTGGCAAACGGCGCTGGTCCTGCAGGGGCTAACCACTATGTGGAAGCAAAATTGAACGAACTAACGGGTACGCATGTACTCCATTTACGGCCCGGCATGTTTTACACAAATTTCTTTGGTAGTATTCCTATGATAAAACAACAGGGCATCATCGGTAATAATTTTGATGCATCGGTCAACATGGTGCTTACCCATCCCCGCGATATTGCCATAGTAGCGGCGGAAGCGCTGGATACGCGCTCGTTCACGGGAAAGCATATACGTTATATTGGCCACGAGATCACCGGCGCCGAAGTAGCGGCCATACTGGGCAATGCTATCGGCCGGCCGGAACTGGCATGGATAGAGTTCCCTGACAACGACTTGTTATATGGGCTGATGCAGAACGGCCTTACCGAACAAATGGCCAGCGTATATGTACTGGAAATCGGGATGGCGTTGAGGGAAGACAAGCTGCTGGGCAGCTACCGGGAACACCGGCACAACGCCGCCGGCAGCATTGATTCCCTGCATCATTTTGCGAAGGACTTTGCCGCTGCTTATAATCAGCAGGCGTAGTAAAAAGCAGGGGCGCTATACAGGCGCCCCTGTAATAATATTAATAAACTTCCGCAAATGCGTGCGCTCCCATCACTTTCATAAACAGCTCTTCATCCAGCAGGTCTTTCACGGATTTAATAATAAAATCAGGCGAATAACCGAAGTGCGCCAGATCGCTTTCATGGGTTACGCCAGATAAGGTAAGCACGGTGGTAAAGCCCATAGAGCCTGCGCCCAGGATATCTGTTCCCATGGTATCACCAATCATCACCGTTTCATCTGTGGTGAGCTGCAACGCTTTACGCGCCATGCGCATCATCACCGGGCTGGGCTTACCCACGCTGAAAGCCTTGATACCACTGGCAAATTCCAGCATGGCTACCAATGCGCCGCAACCTGCCCTGTATTTACCATCGCCCATGGGGCAATTGGGATCAAGATTGGTGGCAATTAATTTAGCGCCTTTCATGATCATGTTGATCGCTTTATCAACAGATTCCAGCATGATGGTTCTTCCTTCCCCGATAATCACATAATCCGGCTGATCATCTACTATAGAATAACCTGCATTATACAACTCCGTCAGCAAACCTCCTTCGCCGATCACATAGGCGGTACCGTTTTCTTTCTTGGAAGCCAGGTACCTGGCGGTAGCCATGGCGCAGGTAAAAATATCAGTATCATTTACCTTAAAGCCCATCTTATTCAGCTTATAACATACATCTCTGCTGGTTCTCTGGCTATTGTTGGTAAGAAAGAGAAAGGGCAGGCCTTTTTCTCTCAGCCCGTTAATAAATTCTACGGCTCCGGGAATTGGTTCACTGCCTTTGTAGATGACTCCATCCATGTCGATTAGAAATCCCTTTTTTTTCATAGCAAATCAGGTGTTGGTTTTTAAACTGGTTTATTGCTCAAAAAGTTCCATGGAATGAATAAAGGAAAGATGCATGGAATGAATAAAGGCAGGAAGCTGCGTAGATGCAGTGATTGGATATTCTCCCCTAAAGATAATAAAATAAATTAAAAAGTTGCTTTTTTCTGGAGATAAATAACGGGGCTATGCATTTGTTTGTAAAAACAATTCCAGGTGACGGTTAAATATTTCCGGCTGCTCCATGTTGGGCATATGTGATGCATCCTTTATCACCGCCAGTTTCGCACCACTGATATGTGCCTGCATACCCTCCGCCACGGCTACCGGTGTAAACCCGTCCTCTTCTCCCACTATGATCAATACCGGGCAATGAATATGCGGCAGCATAGCGGTATGGTCCCTTCTTTCGGCCCTGCCCCGTTGTACTGCAGCAGCGCCCAGGGGATTGGTGCTATCCATCATCTCACGCAGGTGCTTTACTACTTCAGGTTGCACGGCCATCGTTTTTTTACCAAGAAACCGGTGCAGGTGCCCGGCGGTGTAAGAAGGCATTCCCCTTTCAATTAAATCGGCCGCCAGCTGCAACCGCGCCTGGTAGCTTTCTGCGCTTTCCGCCTTCGCATCGGTATCTGCCAGTATCATGGCATGGAACAACTGCGGCGCCAAACGGTACAGATCAAAAAGTATCTGCCCGCCCATCGACAGTCCCACAAAAGTGGCCTTCGTAATTTGCAACGCCTCCAGCAAATGAATAAGGTCCAGCGCCAGTTCATCCAGCAGCGTAGTACCGGATGGAATCCCGGTTTCTCCATATCCCCTCAGATCCGGTATAATCAGCCGTTTATTGGTTTTGAAAGCCTCCACCTGCTGATCCCACATGCTGCGGTTAAAGGGCTGCCCGTGAACAAATACCACTACCTCCCCACTCCCATGATCATCGAATACCATGTTAATTCCTCTTACTTTTATTTCGCGCTTCATAATTAATGAGACTTTTGTCTCACGAAAATAGTACCTTTATATCATAATTCAAATATTACCTACAGGCATGAGTAAATTATCACTGGATGACGGCAGGGTGGAACAAAAACTAAAGACAAGGGAAAAGCTGCTGGCAGTGGCCAACACGCTGTTGTTGCAGGGAAAAGAGATCAGCGTGGAGCTGGTGGCCAGAGAAGCCGGTATCTCCAAAGCCACGGCCTACCGTTACTTTACAGGAACATCTTCCTTAAAGCGGGAAGCTTCGCTGCAATTGAAAGCCAAAACAAGCGACGACCTGTTTGCCGGTATCGCTGAAAAAGACCTGAAGGCAAGAGTGAATAAACTGATCGATTATCATTTCGATCTCTTTACAAAAAATGAAACGGAGTTCCGGTTGTTCCTCAGTTCTGTGATATCGGAATCCATTCACCCTGAAAGCGGCTACTCCAGGGCAGGCCGGCGTATTGTACTGATAGAGGAAGCGCTGAAGCCACTACGGAAAACATCGTCGCCCGCCGCCTTCCGGCGCATGGTAAACACGCTGGCTGTTTTTTTCGGGATAGAATCTGTTACGGTGCTGAAAGACCTCTGCCAGCTGGATAATAAAGCTGTGCTGGAAACATGGCGCTGGGCGGTGCACCGGGTTGTGTTTGGATAAATGTTATTTACCTGTATTCAGTTGCAGTAACCACTGCTTCCAGCCGGCTGCCACTTTATCCCAGTTAAAAGTATCATAATCAATACTACCATCTGCCCTTACGGGGAAATAATTATGCTCTGTTCCGTGGTAAACAAGGAAGCTGAAGTTCCGCTTCTTTTGCCGGATCGTTTCCACTCTCAGGTACTCATCGAATGGGGCTACCGCATCTTTGGAACCATAGGACACCAACACGGGGATCTTCAGTTTTTCAAGATATTGCAGGGGTGGTATGGAAAACTGGTAAGTAGCCTTATGCGTATCGCCATTGGATGCATCCATCCCTTCGGGATCGTTCACTACCTCCTGCCAGTAACTCATATCTTCCGCGGTCAAATCGGTGGAATCCTTTTCAAGCGCCCGGTTCCGTTCAACAATAGTCATGATCCTTCCCATAGGGTTGCCACCGGAATAAATTAACGCGCTGACAGCTTTGGTTTCCATGGCCATTTTAGCGGCAATGGTACTTCCTTCTGAATGACCGGCTATCACCAGCCCCTCTTCAGCGATCCAGCTTTGCTGGCGCAAAAAACGGATCACTGCCTTATTTCTCTCCACATAATAATCCAGCAGGTTATGCGCAGTATAAAAGCGTGGAAAATACCCGGTGCTGTCTTTAAACGTAAAATGGTCTGAGAGTAGCTGCCGGTCGGCCTGTAACGGGATGCCGGGCTTGCCTGTGATAGCCAGATGGTATTTTTCTGTTAAGATATCCGGGTTGAAAACAAAAGCATTTCCTGCTGCTCTATGCCCATCCTCATTGTAAAGAATGAGAAGCGGAACAGGGAGGCTTCCCTGGCAGAAAAGCAATAGCGGCTTCCGCTTATTTTCTTCACCTTCTTTCGACTTTACCAGTATCTCCACGGTATCGCCCTTATACAGGAACTGAAAATGCCGGTATCCGTACAGTTTTTCATCCATCGTTTGGGCCTGAAGTACGATGGGAAGAATCATTAATATCCAGGGTAATAATTTCATAGTAAAAAAACAGGTTATGAGATGCGCTCCCGCTGCGCTGCTGCAATTACCAGCAAAGCTACAATAAGTAATACACTATACTCGCATCCGCCGGTACCATGTTCTCCTACAAACCATCCGAGAGAAGCATGTATCAGGACTATGCCCACCAGCAGCAGTATAATAAAACCTGCGCTGAGCCAACGTGTATACTTTCCAAGCAGCAATAATATGCCGCCGGTAATTTCATAAGCGGTAATTGCCCATACCCATGCCACGCCATAAGGCAGTCCTTTGCTTTCCATAAACTCACTAAACTGCGGGATAGAACCATTAGAGATGCGCACAATGGCGTGCGCCAGGAAGATAACGGCTACCGCTATACGTAATATTAGTAACGATTGTTTCAGTGACAGGAAAGGATATTGCTGCATGAGGAACGGTTATATGCAAATGTAGAAAAGACGGGCAGGGAAACAATACCTGTAAACCGGTATTTCTAACCGGTAGCGGGTTGTTTACGGATAAAAAGAAAACCCATCAGCCCTCCCAGGAAAGCAAGCCCCGCAGAGAGCTGCATGATACGTCCATAGGCGATAATAAACCCATCTTTATGTACTTTACGGATCATGGGGTGATGCGCAGGATCAATATCCGCCGGTACAGCAGCATTGCCCAGGTTTACCGTTTGCGCTACCACCGCATCCTTCTGCGGATCGTTTAACGGCAAGCTGCGAATCTCCCGCTGTACTGCGCCCGAGAAAAAAAGCACTGCCAGCGCACCGAAGATAGCATTGGCAAAAACACCGGCAATACGGGTCACTGCGTTATTCACCCCGGAAGCAGTGCCGGATAAATGATCGCTTACCGATCCCATCACTGTGGCGGTTAATGGCGCCACGGTGAGCGACATACCTAATCCCAAACCCACAATGCCCGGGAAGAAAGTAGTCCAGTAATCTTTTGCACCCGCTGTTTGTTTTACAAAAGACAACAGCAGCAACCCGGCGCCGGTAATACATGGACCAGCTACCAGGAATAAACGCGGGCCATACTTATCTGCCATACTTCCGGTAAAACGGGCAATAAGGATCATCAGCACGGTAAACGGCAGGAAGGTAAGCCCCGACTGTAACTGGGTGTATCCCTGTACCTGCACCATATCCAGGGAAAGGAACAACATGCCTGCGCCAAGGCCCGCATATAAAAAGAAGGTAAGCAGGTTGGTACCGGTAAAAGTTAAGTTGCTGAAGAGCCGTACGGGCAACATCGGGTGCCGGCTTTTATTTTCCACTATCACAAAAATCACCAGCAGCAATATTCCACCGGCAATAGTGCCATATACCTGCGGGTTACCAAACCCCAACGAAGGCATACGCAGGAACCCAAAAGTAAGCAGGGCCAGGCCGGCTGCGGTGAGCACCGCCCCCGGAAAATCGAGCCGCTGATCACCTTCCGTTTCCCGGCTTTCATTCACCTTCCAGGCCAGGAATACCAGCGCCGCCACCCCAATGGGTACATTGATAAAGAAGATATATCTCCAAAGTCCTGCATCTGCCAGAGCGCCGCCCAACACAGGGCCGCCCATGGTTACCAGGGTAGTAACGGCCGACCAGGTACCGATGGCCTTTCCTCTTTCATTTTCATTGATGGAAGAGGTGATTAAAGAAAGACTTCCGGGAATCATCAGCGCGCCGCCTATACCCTGTAACATCCGGAAAATAATCAGCATGGTAGCGCTGCCCGCAAAACCGCAGGCAGTAGAGCCGAGAATGAATACAAAAATACCGGTCATAAACACCTTTTTGCGGCCCAGCCTGTCGCCCAGCGAGCCGCCTATCAATATGAGGGAAGCCAGCATCAGCATATAGGCATTCAACACCCAGAATAATTCCGCTGCCGATGCATGAAGGCTTTGCTGCAGAGCCGGCAATACCACGTTCAATGCCGTACCATCTATGAAAGCCATGGCGGATGCAAGGATGGTGGTCACCATCACCCATTTGCCGGCGGAACTGTGAAGCGTTACGGTTGTCATAATACGGAAGCGTTAAGATAATTGTGTAAAGGGTATTGTGTTCATAGCTGTAAGTTACGTTACTGATATAAATACCCCCGCTATTTGATAAAAATACCCCCTCTGTTTTTAACTGACTTCCCTGTGGCTTGTAGTAACTTGAAATTCTAAATTCCTTATATGAAAAAGAAAACAATTTACATTGCTATTATTGCAATAACGCTTTTTGCCTGTCAGAAAGAAACAGCTAAACCTTCTGCTGTCGCCTTAAATGAAGTTAAGAGTAGCGCCTTGTCAAAAGGGTCTGCCATTAAGGATACCGAGCTCGACAAGTTAATGCAAAACATAACCGGTTCACCCGTATCAGCCCAAATTGATGCTATTCGTCGCTACGCTGATCAAAAGAAATTAAGTACAGTTAAGAGAAACGCCCGGGTGCAAACCCAGTCATTAACCGATGATTACCCCGGCCTGGGAGAATTCTGGGCAGACTACCAAACAATCTCTTTGTGGCAGCAACTTTCGTTAGATCCATATACTGATCAGACTTTCCCGCTTGAATGGACAGTAGCTGATAACAAATCCGGTTATTGGAAAGTAAAATCTACAGATAAAATAGTAGTACGGAATAGAGGTAATTCACTTATGCCGGAGGTTATCGATCTTGAGCATAACGGATCTACGGCTTATTCTTATATACCTATCCCGGTAGACTTCCAGGAACTTGGGTATTCACTTAATCCCAGTAGTCGTCCTTTCTATGACTGTGTAGCCAGCGTACGCGTTTTCGGCGAGGTAGGAATAGGAATGTTCTATGTAAATATTGACAATACTTGTTTTATAACGCTGTGTTTATAACATTAGCCGTATTAATGCATCAACTGTTCAGGGTATTCGATTCCATACACGGGACAGTTGATGTTATTCCTCATAATATTCCATGTTAATAATACATCTGAAAATGATTCCCTGTTACAAAAGCCGATACTTCTTATTATTGTCGCCATTCCTTATGTTGTTTCAAAACTGCCGGTACAGGATACAATCGCCTGTAAAAGCAGCGTTCAATTTATACTATAATGAAAAAAAAGTGCCGATAGGAAAGAATGAGATCTCAATCATTAAAGCGTATGCTTTTGAAGAACGCTATATGCATAAGACTATAGTAAATGCAAAACGCGGCGAAGACGGCAGGGTGCACCAGGGAAATGAACAGGCCGCAGGTGATAGCCTGATGAATTATGTATTAACCGATATCAATACAAAAGAGTGCTTAAAATTTGGGGTATCGTTCCCCCCTGTATTACTTGAAAAAATAAATATAAGTAATAAGAAAAAGTTTGGTGGATTTACTTTTCAGGATGAGATGTACCCACAGTTCCGGCAGCAAATAAAGAATTTCCATTTTGTTCAGGACACTGTCATAGGAAAATATAAATATGCAATATTGGAAGATACCATTAGCTTTCAGATAAATAATTTCTCTTACCGGAAAACAAGGGCATTTCTTAATAAAGATCTCGATGGCCTGAGCGTACATCTGTTAAGTACCGGATTAGATAATTTGTTTAACGGAATTGTAACGAGAATAGAACTTTATGACAATAATGGGCAAAGCGTTGTGATGGAATGGAGTATTTCCGACCTGGACTCAAAGGAGATTGATTTTGCAGAAAAATATATAAATTGTTATGCGGAAATGAAAAAGCACCCTGCACGATAATCCCGTGTTCATTTCCGGACACACCGGTTACACAAGCGGACAACTTACCTAACAACAAAAATCATAACAATATCAGTATCAATACCCTTTATTACTGGCATATTTTTCATTTCCCTATCGTGTATTCCACACGATCATTGTTATGCTCAAAAGTTACATAAAAATAGCCTGGAGGAACCTGCTCCGCAATAAGGTATACGCCGGTATCAATGTGATAGGTCTTGCGCTCGGTATCAGCGCCTGCCTCGTAATTTTTCTCAGTGTTCATTTTGAGCTGAGCTATGATAGCTTTCATCCCGGCAGGGAAAATATTTACCGGGTAGTGTCTGAGATTGGTTCGCCTGAACGGGGCATCCATAAGATGTCCAGCGTACCTGACCCTGCCCCTGAAGTGCTATCCAACAGGTTTCCCGGCATTAAAGCACTGGCAGCCATTCATCCCGTTTATCCTAAAATGTCGGTAACGGCCGGCAATGGCGTGGTGAAGAAATTTGAGAGCGGTAATAAGCCCGATGTGGTGATTGCCTATCCCGAATACTTCAACGTATTTCAATACACCTGGCTGGCCGGCACACCTGTAGCAGCGTTGCAGGAACCGTTCAAGGTAGTGCTTACCGCCAGTAAGGCCGCGAAATATTTCGGGGAGCTGCCGGCAGAAAAATACCTGGGAAAAATAGTGAACTATAACGATTCCATCCCGTTAACAGTAGCAGGTATTGTGAAAGACCTTCCACAAAACACAGACCTCATCTTCAACGATTTTATTTCCTTTGCCACAGTAAAGAACAGCCCTTTCAAAAATGAATTCGGGTTTGATCAGTGGGGCATGTTCGGAGGTACACAGGCCTATGTGAAATTAGTGCCCGGTACAGACACCGTGCAGCTCAACAGGCAGCTGGCAGCGTTTGCCGGGGAGCGTGTGCATACAGAAGCAGGGGAATCCAAAACTTTCCGGCTACAGCCATTGTCAGACATCCATTTCAATGGCGGCTATACAGACGATTTCAGTCGCCGGGCACATTTGCCTACTATGTACGGGCTCATGGCCATCGCGTTATTTATACTGGTGATTGCCGCTATCAATTTTATCAACCTCTCCACTGCACAATCGGTAGAGCGCTCCAAAGAAGTAGGGATCCGCAAAGTGCTGGGCAGCAACAAACGAAGCCTGGTAACTTATTTTCTTACGGAAACTTTCCTGCTTACTGTATCTGCCGTGTTGTTGTCGCTGCTGGCGGTGAAGCCCTTGCTGCAGGCATTCAGTTCGTTTATGCCTAATGGCGTATCGCTGCATTTATTCAGCTGGCCTACCCTCCTGTTCCTGTTACTCATCACCTTGTTTACTACCTTGTTATCGGGCCTGTATCCTGCAAAGATATTGTCTTCTTTTCAGCCGGTGCAAAGCCTCAAAGGAAGCACCGGGCTTAAAGGAAACCAACGGGGATATCTTCGTATAGGCCTGGTCGTTTTCCAGTTTACCATCTCCCTGGTATTTATTATAGGTTCCCTGGTGATCAATAACCAGATCAGGTATATGCTGAACAAGGATCTTGGGTTTAAGAAAGAAGCGATCATCACCTTTGATACCAACCGCGCATATGCCAACACTCTTCCCCGTGTGCTGGCCGACAAGCTCCGCTCGCTGCCACAGGTGGAAATGGTAAGCCTGAGCCAGGGGCCGCCCGCCGATAAAGGCCATTGGGGCACCGCCCTGAAATATACAGGCAAAACCGAAATGCGGGCAGATTGCCACCTGGAGTTCGGTGATGAAAATTATGTACCGCTATACCAGTTAAAACTGCTGGCCGGCAGGAACCTCCGTACTACAGATACGATCAGTGAAATGCTGATCAATGAAACCTGCGCCAAAGCGCTGGGATTTAAAACCCCGGCGGATGCAGTAGGGAAATATGTGGAGTCTGGTATGAGCGACAGCCACTTCCGGAAAATCATTCCGGTAGCCGGCGTGGTAGCCGATTTCCATGCCCTGGCCCTCCGCGAGCAGATCAAACCGGTATTCATTGTTTCCTCGCAGGAGATATGCCGCTTCTTAAATGTAAAACTGACACTCGCAGGTTATAGCGGGGAACAGCTTCAGCGCACTATCAGCGATATCAGGAAAGCATATGCGGAGATCTATCCCAATGAAAAATTCGACTATCATTTCTACGACGATACCATCCGTAAATTTTACGAACAGGAAAGGCAAATGGAACAACTGATGAACACCGGCATGACCATCGCCATTGTTATTTCCTGTCTTGGTTTATTTGGCCTCGCTGCATTTACGGCCCGGCAGCGCACCAAGGAAATCGGCATCCGCAAAGTATTGGGCGCCAGTGTGAGCAATATTGCCGCCATGCTGAGCAAAGACTTTCTCCGCTACGTGTTCATTGCCGCACTGCTGGCCTCGCCCATTGCCTGGTATGCCATGCACAAGTGGCTGCAGGGCTTTGCCTACAGCGCGCCTGTTTCCTGGTGGATCTTTGTACTGGCTGGTGTAATTGCTATGCTCATTGCACTTATTACCGTAAGCTTTCAATCTGTAAAAGCGGCGCTGGCCAACCCGGTGAAAAGCCTGAAAGCAGAATAGGCACATTATCTTTTCATGATCTTTTCAAAATAGAAAGCCGGTTGATAACAGCCGGCTTTCGTTATCAATAAAACTTATAGGAAAACCATCTTTATTTATCTTCATTATACGATCTTTGTGCAGATGTCGGGCACAAGATGAAAAAGACGATCTTATCAGTATTCATATACTGTGGCTTAATAGGTATACCCCGGGACGATCTGAGCGCACAGACTTCCGATGATAATACGCGGTTGTTCCGCTTTTACGAGGACAATGACTTCATTAACCTCAATGGTAATGGAACGGACCAGGCATATACGAACGGGACGCGCTTCGACCTGTTCTATACCCGCAGCCGGCCTCCCCGCTCCTTCGACCGGTGGATGCCTAAAGCCGGTAAAGAAAGCGTCAATACATACGGATGGGGATTTATGCAGGTGATGTTCACCCCTAAAGACCTGCGGCGGGTACAACCCGTGCCCGGCGATTTCTCTTATGCCGGTGGATTGTTCCTCACACATACCATTCACTCCACCAACCCGGTGCACAAATACAACCTGCAAACCGAATGGTTCGCCGGTGTAATGGGCCCCTGGGCGCTGGCAAAGGAAACGCAGACGCTTGCCCACCGCATCCTCGGCTACGAACGGCCCAGGGGCTGGCGCAACCAGATCGGGAATAAACTACTGCTCAATCTTAATTTTACGGCCGAAAAACAGGTAGTGGCTATTAAAAAGATAGCAGAAGTAACAGCAGGCGCCCAGGCATTTGCCGGCACCATGCTGAACGGCCTCGCCCTGTATTCGCTGATCAGGATCGGTAAAATGACGCCCTACTATAACGGGTATATTCCCCAATATGCCAGCACTAAGCGCTGGCAATTGTATGGTACTATCCGGCCCGGCGTGGAACTGGTGTTTACCAACGCCCTGGTAAAAGGAGTGGCGCCACTGCAGGACGAAGGGCAGCCGGGAAAACCCGACCAGCCCACTTTTGCGAACAACAAGCTGCTCGGCGGGATCGACTGTGGCCTGGTGGCCGTATACGGGAAAGTAGGATTCTCGCTTACACAAAGGACTATGTCGCCCGTAATAAACGGCGTATCGCATCACGAAGTGGGTAATATTTCTTTCTATCTTGCATGGTAACCGGGACAATTGTATTTTTATTTACAATTGCCTTCGTCATCATATGAAAACAGTATCATTCCAGATCATTCTTTTCTGCCTGCTGCAGCTCCCACTTCTTTCAGAGGCGCAATCTGCCGGGATCCGTTTTTCTGACAACGCTTTTGAAGAAATACTGCATACTGCCCAAACAACTGGCAAGCCTATTTTTATTGATGTATATACTGATTGGTGTGTGCCCTGCAAAAAGATGGCAGAAGAGATATTTCCGATGACGGCGATAGGAGATTTCTATAACGAAAACTTTATCAATTACAGGATAAATGCAGAGGCCGGCAAAGGCAAAGTAATTGCGGAGAAATACCAGGTTAACAGTTATCCTACTTATCTTTTCCTGAACAGTGCCGGAGAGCTTATCCACCAGGGTGTGGGATATAACGCCGACCCCGGCATATTCCTGCAACTGGGCCACACTGCTGTGCAATATGCACAAAGCAATTATACTATTGAAGATTGGAAAAAGAGGTATGAAACAAACCGCTATAACAAAGCATTCCTTATAACATATATCAGTAAACTCGACTCCCTTGGCATGGTAAAAGAAACCGAATCCGTATTGGATCAATATGTTAGCTTACTTAGCCCTGCCGGGATCACGCAAACAGATGTACTTTTTATACTGCGACATCTGAAAGATGCTCAATCTACATCGTTTGATTTTGTTAAGACCAACCAGGAAATCTTTCACAGGTACGAGTCAGCAAACGACCCGGTAGAAACAGTAAGCGTTGCCTTTAACAACGCCATTGTGGCTACCATTATAAACGCTATCAGCAGCGGCAACAAACAGAAGCTGGACCTCGCAACGGAAAAAGCAAAAGGAATAAAATACCAGACAATCCGGTTTCCACTATCGTTCGCAGCGTTCCGCATGCAATATTTCGTTTCAGCGAAAGACAGCATCGGCCTGCTACAGGAGCTTCGTTTCTTTTCAGATTCCACTTTGCCCGGCTTGCTGGCACAGGTGAGCACCAATAATCAACTGCTATACCAGGAAAAAATGAACCCTTACCTTACCGGGAAAAGTGATAGCATAAAAAATAAGGCACACTATGATCAATTGAAAGCGGCCCTTAGCCCCTATTCGGACTATATGGTTTTAACGGTTAACAATGCAGCCGGTAAATTTCTGTTATACGGCCGTAACCGGAAAGATTACGAGAAGGGTATTTCTCTGGGTAAAACCTCACTGGCCCTAAAGAAAAACCAATCGGATATTTTAAATATACTGGCTAAAAGTTACTACAAACTCGGGAAACGTAAACGGGCTGGCAAATACCAGGCGATGGCCATCAATTTTGCTGAAAATGAAAAAATAGAGGCTGCTTACCACAAAGAATTAGAAAAAATGAAATCGGGGGAGGAATTATAATCGTAAGCTATATATACATTAACCTTCCTTAACATTAATGCAAGGCTTGTTAACCTGTTTTTGCAGCGCGCGGACCTACTTTCGGTGATAAAGTAAATGTCCGCTATGCAAAAAATCTACCTGTGGCTGCTCACCTGCTGCTTATCCTTTGCAGCCAACGCGCAGAAAAATGGGGTGGTCAGAGGAACCATATCTGATACCAGCGCCCGGCGCCCGGTGGCGTCGGCCACCATCACCCTGTTACAGCAAAAAGATTCCTCGCTGGTATCCTTTACCATGACCAACGAAAAAGGATACTTCGAAATCAATAACATTCCCCCCGGCGAATACCGGCTGCTTATCACCCATGTGAAATACCATTCCCTGCAACGCCGCGTTACTATCAACACAGCATCGCCGGTAGCCAGTTTTCCTTCCCTTATCATGACTGACCTGCGTATTAACCTGGATGAGGTGGAGATCACCGGCGAAGCGCCACCGGTAACGCTCGTTGGCGATACCATCCAATATAACGCCGGCTCCTTTAAAACACCTCCCAACTCCAGCGTGGAACAGTTGCTGAAAAAACTGCCGGGCGTACAGGTGGCGAAAGACGGCACCGTAAAAGCACAGGGACAAAAAGTAAACCGTGTACTGGTGGATGGCAAAGAGTTTTTTGGCAATGATCCAAAAATGGCTACCAAAAATCTTCCTGCGGATGCGGTGGACAAAGTACAGGTATACGACCGTCTCAGCGACGCAGCACAGCTTACCGGCTTCGACGATGGCAACAGCGAAAAAACCATCAACCTGAAACTAAAACAGGATAAAAAGAAAGGCATGTTTGGAAAAGCCATGGCCGGCGCAGGCACCCGCGACAGGTACGAAGGGCGTTTCAATATCAACTCTTTCAAAGGCGCCAGGCAACTCTCCGCCATCGGCATGGCCAACAACACCAATGCGGAAGGATTTTCCTTTATGGATATGATGAGCTTCAACGGGGAACTGAACCGCCTCCGGCAAAGCGGCAGCGGTAATGCCAGCTTCACCATGAGCAGCGATGATGCCGCCGCCCCGTTCATGAGCAGTGGCAGCGGCAATGGCATCAATACCGTATGGGGAGGCGGACTTAATTATAATAACATCATCGGAAAAAAAACCGAATTCACCAGCAGCTATTTCTACAACCACTATAACCCCCAGCAGGAAAGCGATGTACGGCGGCAGTATTTCCTGCCCGATTCTTCTTATTTCTACAACCAGCACGCCACCAGCAATAACCTGAATAACACCCATCGCCTTAACCTGGGCGCGGATATCCGGATCGACTCCCTGCACTCGGTTAAGATCTCCTCCTCTTTGGGGTACCAGGAAAACCGCAACAACAGCAACAGCAAATACGAAACCCTTTCGGAAGATCAACAGCTGGCCAACGAAGGCTTCAGCAACAACTACTCCACCGGGCATGCCAGCAATTTGCGTAATGATATCCTGTTCCGTAAAAAGTTCCCACGCAAAGGCAGAACCTTTTCGCTGACCCTGCAAAACAGCGCCAATAAAAGCGAAAGCAATGGCAGCCTCCTGTCGGTGAACCACTTCTATCAACGCGCTGCATCCCAGCCAGGATACGATTCTATCCACCAGCGCAACACCATATCCGGCGATATGAACAGCTATACCGCGCGCGCCGTATATACGGAACCGTTATTCAAACATTCCCTGGCAGAGTTTAGTATCGGTAACAGCTATACGAAAACCACTTCCGACAAAACCACCTGGGACTACAACAAGGATAACGGGAAATTTGATCAGCTGAACCCTGCGCTCACCAACAACTTCGAAAACACCTATCGCTATACCAACGCCGGTATACGCCTGCGTACCAAAGAAAAGAAATTCAGCCTGGCGGCCGGCGTCAACTGGCAGAGCGCTTCCCTGGAAGGTACTATCATTGCAGGGAAAAAGGATTCCGTGATCCGGCAAACGTTTTATAACCTGCTGCCATCGCTGCGTTTCCAGTACGACTTTACCCGTTACCGCAATCTCAGTATCAACTATGCCGCGATCACCAGTCAGCCGGATATGTCCCAGCTGCAGCCGGTACCGGATATCAGCGATCCGCTCAATATCCGCGAAGGCAACCCCGATCTGAAGCCGGAGCTGACCCATGCTGTACAACTGAATTTCATCTCCGTAAATCCATTCAGGAATAAAAACCTCTTTGCATTTTTTAATATCCGGGAAACGCAAAACAAAATAGTAAACGATGATATGGTAGATAGTGCAGGTGTTAAACGCAGTCGCCCCGTGAATGTGAACGGCGTGTTGGATATCTCCGGCAGTATCAATCTCGGGCTGCCCCTGCGCATCCTGAAAGGCACGGTGAATTTCAGCAGCAATGCAGGCTACAGCAAAACCAAACAGTTCATCAATAAAGCCGCCAACGGTATCAATACCGTTTCCCTGGGTCCGGCCATGCGCTTTGATCTGAACCCAACGGAAAAACTGAACCTGTCTTTCAGCGCGGGCGTTAATTATTACAAAACCAATTACTCCCTGCAACCTGCGCTCAACAGCGGTTACTTTATGCAACAATATGAAGGGGAAGTGAACTGGCAGCTGCCTGCGAATTTTTATATCAGCACCAGCCTGGATTATACGGTAAACAGTCGACGTACAGATGGCTTCAACGCAAGGGTACCATTGTGGAATGCGTCTGTGAGCCGGCAGTTCCTGCGCTTCAACCGGGGAGAGCTGAAGCTGAGCGCGTTTGATATCCTCAATGAAAATGTGGGCATCAGCCGCAGCACCAATCAGAACTATATTGAAGACAGCCGCACCAGGAACCTGCAACGTTTTTTTCTGTTAAGTTTTACTTACAGTCTTAGTAAAAATGGCCTTGTAAGTGCCGCCATGCCAGGTATGAGGATGATACGGCGTTAGAAAAACAATAGGGAATCAGGCGCTATTCCTTCAGCAGATCATGTTTTAGTTTCTTTAAATAGCCAATAGCCGCATCTGAAAATACAGGGTATCCTTTCTTCCTGAGTGCCATCGCAGCGCGATGATAATTCAGAAAAAAGGAAACCGGGTCTTCTATGGATTCGATCTGGTGATCCAGCAGATTCCCTTCCCTGATAATTAAACCCATGAACCTGCCGGGAATATGGCCACCATTTTTACCAAACTGGCTTGATAAACTTTGAAAAGTATATTTGTTTAATAATGTATCAGATGCAGCAGCCAGCGTTAACAGGCTGTCTATTCTCCGCAGATACATTATTGACAGCGCCGTATCGTTATTCCTCAGTTTCTCTACAGTTGTATAGACCGGGGAATTACTTTGCCCCAGTATGGGCTTATCTATTAAATCTGCTATTCCCTCTTCGCTGATGATCTCCATCAGGTACAACAAATTAAAGGTTGGCGAGTTATAGTCTGTATTCTCCTTTAATTTTTGTTGAAAGGCCACCGATACAATGGCGTGGAATGCCTCGTGACTTGTTAAAAGCCCGAATTTATAGCTGTCAATTTTATAGGAAAATAAGAGGTCGTTCAGTACCAGGCCGCTATTACCGGTGGCATCCGCAGTACCGTAGTACAAATAGAAAAGTTTGGGAAACAGATCCGGTGATTGCAGTCTTTCCGGTAGAAAAGGATAAAGCAATTTTTTCACACTGTCGGCAACATCCGCATTGGCTAACCGGGTGATGTATTGTTCCAGCGCGGGCAGGTTTTGTTTATACTCGTTGTGATAAGATGACTGCCTGTTTTGTGAAGTATTATTTCCTGCTGAGGCCGGACTGAACACGGCAACCATATCCGCTTTAAATGCCGTAGTGTCAATAGCGTGCCCCTGGATCATCATTTGATAGGGCAGCGTACTAAATAACCGGGACCATTGAATTGAATCGACGCGCTCCCCGGATTCAAGCCTGCCGGCAATTTTTATATAAGCCTGGGCAGCTGATGTATTTACTATTTCCGGGGTAGTGGTCTGACCATAAACAGTAGCATAAAAACAGGCAAAAAATACAGGGATCCATTTCATGTTGGCGGCTTGTGATCCGAAAATACTATTTTTATGAAGATGATCCGCCTTCCTCCCGTTATTTATTTACTGGCCTATCCTCATTGTCCGTATCATACCTCCCCCGTTGCGCTGCATCTCCGCCATCAGTTTTTCTCTTGCCTTATTAAATTCCGCTTCCGTTACTTTCTTCCCTTTAGAAGGTTCCCTGATAGCTGCCAGATCCGTTACAGGAGCTACTTCCAGGGCCTGGTATACGGTAGCGCCGTTATTGATATCAATAGCCAGGATAAGGCCGGGAAGCTGTCCCTGGAAATCAGGGCCGGCTGGCACAGGGATAGCCAGGGTAAACCAGGCAGTGATATTAGCGGTATCTGCTACTTCTTTGCTTTTCATTTCCCCGTTTTCCACGGTGCTCATGAGCCGTTTGCCAATGCGCTGCGCCACCGCCTGCTGGCAGGGATAATTGAGGATAGTACGGGTTTCGCCGGTCATTTTCCAGGTGAGCTTATGAATACTGTCTGTAACGATATAACTCTTCGCAGCAAACTCCCGCTGGTCCACTACCCGGTTATTTGAAAAGTTGGTGTAGCTTATTTCATTATCGCCAGCCGTTACCATATGTACATGCATACCGCCTTCGTCTGCAAATTCTTCCGGGGCTTCTTCTTCCACTGCACGGCGTAAGGATTGGCCATTGCCGAATAATACCTCCAGCTTATCTTTCCGGGAATGCGGCAGCAGGTTGTCCGGCCCGGCATCCGCACCGGCGCCGGCGGCGATGCCCATCATACGTAGCTGCATTTGTATGGTGCGTTCGTAAACCACGCGTCCCTGCTGCTGCTGGCCATAAGCGGTTAACAGGCAACAACCTGCAGCCAGCGTAAAAATTATCTTCTTCATGTTGTATACTTTTAAGGAAATAAAGCTATTTCCTTCCTGCCGGAACGGAGGTTAACATGACTTGATTTAATGTTAATTTAGGTTAATGTTTCCGTGTTCGGGAAGGAGGAAATGATACATTTGCCGTAGTATTGTTATTTCTGACCATTCAATCAATTTAGTGCGATATAAACTTTCCATACCGGCTGCCGTTTTCCTGATTGCGCTGACCATCCTGCTGATCACCGCTTTCCAGGCCTACTGGCTGAGCAATAATTACCGGGAAGAAAAAAGACTGTTCACCGTGCGCACCAATATTCTTTTCAGGGAAACCATTTTCCGGCTGCAGGCGGTAAAACTGAACCTGGATTCCAATATCAGCCTGCGGGTACAAGACCGCGCCGGTATGACCGGCATCTCCAATGTGCTCCAGGAAGGGGTAAGGGATTCCTTTGTGCCCACTCATGCGGTCCGGGGGTTTAAACGAACCATGGTGGTGGCTTTAAACTCCACCTCCATACCTGTCAACGATACTTCCGTGAACGTAGGATACCGCGTAGCCAGGGCTCTTCCCGCAGCTCCTGCTGCCGGGGTTTTCCAGTTCCTGGCCGGGGTGGATTCCCTCCGGGATTCCATCACCGTAAAGGAAGTGGTAGACAGGTATCAGCAGGCATTGGCAAGGGAAAAAATCGATGTTCCTTTTATGGTGACTGCCGCCCCGTTTGATACCTCGCGGATATATAACACTTTCCCCGATGACCTGGACGGCAATACGGTTACCATTGGCTTCACCAAACCCATGAACTACTCCGTAACGTTTGAGAATAATACCTGGTACCTGCTGAAGCGAATCAGTCAGCCTATACTGGTATCTTTCTTCCTCCTGGCGGTTACCATCTTCTCCTTCCTGCTGTTGTACCGGAACCTGAAACAGCAACAGCGGCTGGCCCAACTGAAAAATGATTTCATCAATAACATGACGCATGAGCTGAAAACGCCCATCGCCACAGTGAGCGTAGCCATTGAAGCACTGAGGAGTTTTGACGCGCTGGAAGACCTGCAAACCACGCTCGAATACCTGGATATCTCAGCGAATGAAATGAACCGGCTGGCGTTGCTGGTAGATAAAGTGTTGAAGCTATCGATGTTTGAAAACAGGGAAATCCCCCTGAATAAAGAACCTTTCGACCTTACGGACCTGGCCCGCAGTGTAATGATATCCATGAAGCTGCAGTTCGAGAAACAGCGCGCCGTTACTACCTTAAAAAGAACCGGTCATAACTTCACCATCACTGCCGATAAGCTGCATATGACCAGCGTACTGTATAACCTGCTGGATAACGCATTAAAATACAGTGCACAGGATCCCAATATCCTGATCCATATTATTGATCACAAACAATATATCGAACTGCGTGTAACCGACAACGGTGTAGGCATTGCCCGCGAATACAAAAGCAGGATCTTTGAGAAATTTTTCCGCGTGCCAAACGGCAACCGGCATAATATAAAAGGATATGGCCTGGGTCTGAGCTATGTATCACACATCGTACAATCGCATATGGGCTTTATTGAAGTGGAAAGCGAACTGGATAAAGGCAGCACCTTTTCCATCAAGCTGCCTTTTGCAGAGGCACCAGTGATCCATTATGATAACGGCCGGGTAGTTAAGCTTAAAATTGGGTGAGATGAACATTAAAATTTTATATATCGAAGATGAGTTATCGCTTGGTAAAATAGTGAAGGAAAGTTTGCAACGCCGTGGCTATGAGGTAATACTGGAAAGCGATGGCGCCAATGTGATGCAATTGTTCCAACAGGTAAACCCCGCGGTATGTGTACTTGATATTATGCTTCCCAATAAAGACGGGTTTGAAATTGCTGCGGAAATACGCGCCGTTAACCAGGAAGTGCCTATCCTGTTCCTCACCGCCAAAACGCAAACCAACGACCTGGTAAAAGGTTTTACGCTGGGTGGCAACGATTATATCCGTAAGCCTTTCAGTATGGAAGAACTGATTGTGCGCATTGAAAACGTATTGCGCAAATCGGACAAAGCCCCCGCTCCTTCCGCCAATCATATCAAGATCGGTAAGTTCCGGTTTTATACCAACCGCCAGGTGCTGGCCAATGATACAGAAGAAAAAAAACTATCGTACAAGGAAAGCGAGCTACTGAAACTACTCTACGAAAACCGCAACGGTATCATCGACCGGAAAAATATCCTCGACCTGCTCTGGGGGCACGATTCTTTTTTCAACAGCCGCAACCTGGATGTATACATCACCCGGCTGCGGGTGCACCTGAAGGAAGACGATAACCTGCAGATTCTTACTATTAAAGGCGTGGGATACCGGTTTGTGCTTGGGTAACCTATTTCTTATAAGCCCCGGTTCAGCAGGCATAATTTCATTTTAAAAAAAGGGCTATCTTCGTCCCGTCACTCCCAAACCCTTATACTATGGAACAACTTGCTGAAGTATCTATTTTTGAAGATGAAACAAAGCTTCATGACGCCAGTTCGGGGCAACGCCTGGCCAATTACCTGATAGACATCATCACTTTTTACGCGGCTATATTCGCCTTATTTTTTGTCCTTGGCGCCGCTGCTCCGGAAGTTGCTGAATCCGTTCTCTCTTTTATAGAGAAGCCGTTTGTACCGCTGCTGCTGTACGGATTGTATATGGGCACGGTAGAAGCAGTATTCCAGGGCCGCTCCATAGGTAAACTGATCACCGGTACCAAAGCAGTGACTGAAGATGGTGTTGCCGTTAGCGCGGGCAAAGCATTTTTACGAGGGTTAATACGTGCCGTTCCGTTTAATGGCCTCAGCGGGTTTGGCTATCACTGCAATCCCTGGCACGACCGGTGGACGAACACACAGGTGATCGATATTAAGAAATCAGTATTGCCGGTCTAAGGCATTTTTTCTCCCTGAAAAAATAAACAGGACTGGCTATTGTAGCCAGTCCTGTTTGCTGATACAAATATAGTCTACCCGCTCCCGTTAGTGCATGGGCGTACTGCTCAAATCTTTATTAAGCACTTCCGCCAGTTCGGGATGTTCTTTCTTTTCACGGGAAAGCACCTTATAAATAATAACGATGCTGAGTAATATAAACACCGCGCCGATCAGGAAATGTACACCTGGCAAATGGAACGGGGCTTTGGCTGAGGTAAAATAAGCAAAGGCGCCGTTCATGATCAATGGGCCGATAATGGTGGTAAGGCTCATCAGGCTGGTAAGCGCTCCCTGCAGCTCCCCTTGCTGGTTAGCCGGCACATGACCGGATATCACGGACTGTAAGGAAGGCCCGCAGATCCCGCCCAGGCAATAAGGGATCAGGAACACGAACATCATCCAGCCCTGTGTGGCAAAGCCAAATAATACGAGGCCTAATGTATACAACGATAAGCCGAGGTAAATACTTTTTTCATTACCTATTTTCGGGTTAATGACCCTGGTTAATCCTGCCTGTACAGCGCCCACCAGCACGCCTACCACGGCCAGGGAAATACCTACCATTTTTTCACTCCAGTGGAAATTATAAATGGTAAAGAAATTCCAGTTGCTCTGCACTGCCTGTGCGCCCAGGTAGATCAGGAAAAACCCGAATGCCAGTCCGCCTATTTCAGGGTGTTGGGTTAAAAATTTCAGTGAGCCAAAAGGATTAGCGCGCTTCCAGTCGAACGGACGACGGTTTTCCTTGCCCAGCGATTCCGGCAGGAAAAAGTATCCCCAGATGCAGTTTACCAGGCACAATACCGCAGCGGCGTAAAAAGGCGCCCTGATGCCCCAGTTAGCCAGCAATGCGCCTAATGCAGGGCCAAGCACAAATCCCAATCCGAAAGCTGCGCCTATGAGCCCGAAATTTTTTGCCCTGGATGTTTCATCCGTGCTTACATCCGCAATATAGGCAGTGGCCGTAGTGAAGCTGGCTCCTGTGATACCGGCAATGATACGCCCGGCAAACAACCAGCCATAGGCCGGCGCCAGCGCCAGGATAATATAATCGATCCCGAAACCCAGCAGGGAAAGCAATAAAACAGGGCGACGGCCATATTTATCACTGAGGTTTCCGATCACCGGGGAAAATACAAACTGTGTGATCGCAAAAACGGATAACAACAATGCGCCATAAGTACTGGCCTCGTTAACCGGGATGTGCTTCAACTGTGCAATAAGATCTGCCATCACGGGAATGATCAATCCCCATCCCATTACATCAATGAGCAACGTAACGAAAATAAAACTGATAGCTGCCTTTCTGGATGTGTGCATATAAGTGGTTTTGTATATTGCTGACGATTTCCTGGCGGATGTTTTTTTCTTTCGCAACCAACTTCCTTCATCCGGGGCTCAAATATATACCCTGCAGATGCGCTACAGAAAGCCTTTCCGGCCAGGATCATTTTTCTGCCGGTAAAAGCAAATGTTTTACCGGTAAAAATGATCGCCACAAAGATATTTACTTCACTCTCAATAAAAAGGGCGAAATGAGACAATAAACGGGGAGTTTGCGACATAAATAAAAAACCCTGCAGCATTAGCTGCAGGGCAGGTTTTACGCAGGAAAATTACATGTTACCACGTTAATTGCAGTAATGATACTCCCTGTCCGGGCAGGTCTGTATTTAAAATAATTTCGCCATTACGGGGAAGCACCCATTCCGGTGAAGTGATGGCTTCCAGTTGTCCTGCGCGTTCCAGTTGCGCGGTTTGCAGGGCATCGGGATGCTGTGGCGCCCCCATCTTTTTCCACACTTCATAAGCGTTGCTATGGGAAGCATCGATCCGGTAATGCTTCAGTAATACGCGGGTGGAAGGCAGTCCTTTTACTTTTATTTTTACGGGAGATGATTGTGCCGGGATGATATTATCGTCGTGATAGTTCCACACCATTACGCTGGCGCTGTGCGCGTCGCCTGCAGCCAATGCATTCACATCCCGTTTGGCTCCCCGCACGCTGCTGTCGAGGATCTGCCGGTAGTCGTAGTTTGTTTGCCCGCTTACTTCCAGCCTGTCGCCCTGCATGAGGCCAAACATGCGGAACACATTCAGCACCGGTTTATCTACGCCATTGGTGGCCAGGTCGCGGAAGCCCGCAAACCAGGGCTGGTCTTCAAACTCAAAAGCCCAGGTCACCGCGCCTGCCAGGTTGATGCCGCGGGCCGCCGCCAGGTCATATTTCCGGGCAAAGGAGGCCGCTGTATAGCTTGAATACATAGTGCCGTTGCGGTAAGCATTGGAAGGGTGAAATGCTTCCGAGCAGGCTGCGCATCCTTCAGGGTCTGATTCGCCGATAATAACAGGCAGTTTTTTCAGCGATGGATAAGCGGCTATTATTTCAAAGCCTTTGTCGATATCACGCAGCTGTGCAGCCATATTCATCTGCACATGGCCATCTATCACCTTAGGCGCGCCTTTGGCGTGAAAGGTGATCACATCCAGCGGTGCGCCTGTTTTTCCCGTGGCATAGTTCTTACCGCTTACTACGTGATCCAGGAAGGTTTTGAGGAACTTCGCCGCTACATCCCAATTGGGGCCTGTCACTTCCGGTCCGCCTATCCTGGCGGTGGGCAATGCCCGTTTTACAGCATCGGCGGTGTAATCATACAACTTAATGTACTCTTCTGTAGTGCCCTTCCAGTAACCGATATTCGGCTCGTTCCATAACTCCCAATACCAGCTTTCCACTTCTGCTTTTCCGTAACGCGCTACGGAATGCTTTACCCATTCATATACCAGCGCGGCAAATTTTTTATAATCTTTCGGGGGATAGGCCCACCCGGTAAATATATCGTTATACTTATTATCCGGTTGCCAATGATGCCGGTAAGGCGATGGTTTTACAGACAATGCTTCCGGCATAAATCCTATTTGTGCAACGGGTTTCATGCCCCGCTCTATAAACGTGTCGAATATCTTATCGATGATGGTCCAGCTATACACCGGGTTGCCATTTGCGTCTTCCGTGTAGGCGTTGGTAGATCCCCATTTCAATGCGGCTGTGCCATCACCGGTTACCAGTAAGCTATGTACGCGCACATATACCGGCACTTTGCTTAAAGCGGCAATTTCCGTGAGTAATTTCTTCCCGTCTTTCATATAGGTATAGTTCGGCTCATCATAGCCAAACCAGGCCCATATTGGGTTCAACGGTCCTTTACTTTTGCGGGTATCCACGCTCATCAACAGCGTATCCTGTTGCGCATTTCCCGGCAGGGCCGGTAACAGTAACAGGAGGATAAAAAAATGTAACAGGTACTTCTGCATCATCATTTATTACGGGTGATATAAAAACTACGGTAAACGGGTACCGCGGTGTTGACACTGTCTTTTACACCATATTGCCATGCGCCGATGGTTACTTTCACGGGCAACCTGCTGCGGGGCGGCAGCTGTGTGATGTAGACCTGGTTGTCAATGATGCGGGCCGGGCCTTCCATTACAAAATATTGTACCGGCAAACCAGCATCAGACACCGCTTTCAGCACAATCCCCTCCCGGTGATACCGGGTATCCTGTAGTGAATCAAAACGGATATGCTGCGCACGCCCGCCGGTTAAAATAGCCGGCACTGTCATCTTCGCCTGTTGTACAGAAGGTTTAAATACACTATCGCCGGGATGTTCCGCCACCAGCCAGATCTCATATCGACCGGTGTCTGGCAGCATTCCCGGGCGGAACTGTAACCTGAACCGGTGCGTGCCCAACGCTACTGCGGGACCGGCAATCACCCTTACGCCTATACTTTTTGCCGCCGCATGCTGCAATGGCGCCCCTACGGGCAGATCCGTCCATGCAGTAAGCCGCGGGCTTCCACCAGGTACTGTATCCATAAAAACGGTTTCTACAGAAAAACAGGTACCATTAGGCTCCGGTATAAACTGCAGGTCCACCTGCTGATGCGTATTGCGTTGCGGCACTACTTTCCCGGATTGCACAAAGCCTGTCAGCTGCGGCTTTTTATTGCGGAAACGTGCGCCATACGTAGTGGTAACCCTGGCTGTTTCCTCATCAAAAAACCAGAAAGCCTCCGCCGGGTTGCCGATATACTTCCCCACCGGGGCAGCCGGCCATCGCGGCGCTTCATTCTTTCTCCAGCGGTCGGCCAGCCAGCCGGTACGGGTTGGATCAATTGGTTTCAATTGCGGATAGCCTTCCCCGTTATAATTATTGGGCATACGGTATTGCACCGCTTTGCCGATAAAAAAAGCAAGGTAGGCGGCTTTTTCAGTAGTGGAGGCAAAATGCCCCTCAGCAGGACAAGCCAGCATACTCAACGCCAGATAAGGATGCGCTTCCCTCTCCTTTAAGCCTTCATTGCTCCAGGTATCTGCCGCTTCATACTCTCCCATTGTTTCCAGGCAAGGTACAAAATCAATGTTACGGTTGCCCCATATATCCGGTGCAAATGTGGCGTCACGGAAATAGGGCCATTGCCCGCTTACGGAGATGGCGGCCAATGTGCGCTCCGGCTTCCAGGCGGCGAAATAGTAAGGCCAGCTGGCAGCGGCGGAATGCCCCAGCGGCACCACCGGCGCAGTTAGCAGCTCTTTGTAACCGGAAAGCGCCGCTAAACGCAGCAGCATGGTATCAAATATTTCACCGGCTCCCTCATTAAAACGGAAAAGGTGGTCAAACGGCGGCGATACCCATATCTCTGCAAAATTCAATGCCGATAACTTCTCCCGGAAAACAGGATCTTCCAAAATAGCAATTTCCTCCATATTATGCTGCGCCACCACTATCCCTTTTACCTGTTTACAGGCAGGAGGGATCCATAGCCAGGCACGGGGATTATTTTTTCGTATACCCTTCACCGGTATACTCCATTGCCACTCTTGGGCATGCAGTTGCGCACATAGAAAAACAAGGAGCACAATTATCATCCTGCTTCTTTTCATGATGGTTCCTTCAGTAAAAATGTAAACTTTGATGATGCATAGTTAACAGGCGTTTTCTTGCCGTTAAGGGAAAACATACCCGGCGCATGATCGGCAAATATGCTTATCCGCGCATAGGGTTGCCCACTGAAATACGCTGCTATTTTATGCTTCTCATAACTTACTATACCGGTTAATTTTGATAACGATTCATACACCACCTTCTGTTCTTTTCTTACATAACTGCCATAGCCAACAAAAAGATCCTGCAGATCTTCCGGCTTCCCGGTATCCTTATGCTCCGGCCATGTAAAGGCAAGCAGGTAAGCATCCGTATCCCATCCATTTATATTGTTGCAACTGTTCAGGTGCATCTTTCTTCCATCTGCCAGCAGGTTCAGGTACACGTTTGTTACTTTCCCGGACTGCCTGATACGCAAACCAATATAATCTTTCTCCGCTATGCGCTCTATCTGCGGAATGTTATTATCGTTCACGGAATCTTTCAGGATGATGGCAGTAACAAATTTTGTTTGTCTCACTTCCTCCGGATATTGTATAGAGAAATAAGTTTCTGTTTTAGTAAGGTCTTTTGCCTGTGGCGCAGTTTTCTCCACCAGCTTCATCTTCTCCGGGAAATCATGATTATACCCCGTTTGTATCAGTGTTTCCGGGAAGAGCGGCCTTACCAGCACTGCAGCTTTATTATTTTGTATACTGATATCCATCCCTGTTTTACGGGCCTCGCCGCCGGGATGCAGCAGCCATTCAAACTTACCGGTGTTATAGGTTTTCACATCATCAATCACCAGGATCACTTTATCCAGCCACAGGTAATGCCTGAAATTACGGGTAAAATTCTTCGAAGTAGGCCCAGTGGCATCAGACAAAATATACTTAATATGACTTCCATCCAGCAGGTTACTGAGATGGCCATTCTCCGGCGAGCCATAATACTGCTGCTCTGTAGGCTGTGCCTGACCGTTAAAAAGGATCACATTATGCGCCTGGCTCTGGAAAAAATAACCCGCATATTCATCCGATCCATATCCGCTGTTACCCGCATCTTTGATGATGGCTTCCCCCTTGTGAAATAAAATAAATGAGTTGGCATCTGCATGGGAATGATTCCAGGTAAATCCTGATTTAACACCCAGCATGGTCGCATCCTTTTTCCAGGAATCGCGCATAGTAGCCCAGCCAATGGTGCTGAAAATTTCGGATGCAGGAAGATCAGGTACAGCAGGCGCTTTGCGCATATCCGGCTGATAAGTGATACCGATAGGCGTATTTACAGGCAAACCTTCCTTGTGCTGCAATTTTTCTATCTGCGATAAATACCAGAGGTTATTGGGATGATGATCTCCCATGGCGTATAACAATTTCACCGGGCGTTCGCCTATAGCGTTCATACCACCGTCGCCGAAGTTCAGGGAATACAGCATACCGGTACGGGGATAGGCCACGTGCATGAAATAACCGGGTACCTTATCCAGCACCGGGATCAACGGCGCCTGTTTGCCAGGGTAGGTATTTTCCCAGGCCAGCCGGAAGAATAAATATTCGGATACGCCAAAAGATGCATAGTTCACACTTTCATACATGGCCCCCTTTTCGTCCCAGCTTTTGGGTTTGAAATGCAGTTCATCTCCGTTAAACGAAAACCATTCTATCATGGCCTGGTTCACCGTTTCCACCCAACCGGCGGCGCGCGGCTCATCGTCGAGGATGGCCAATGCCGCTACACCGGCCATTCCTACGCAGGCGGCCCACCAGTTATGCCCCATAGAGTTCAGTGAATGAATTCTTTTTTCAGGGAAGATCCAGTCGTTCAGTGCAGGCAATATCCCCATGCGTACCAGGCCGCCGGTAATGATATGGCGCTCTTCTTTTGTAAGCGTATTCCGTATAGCGTCGTAGCCAATGGCGGTTACCCAACAGTTATCTGCGGTGCCCAGGTCCGAGGTCCATGGCGGATCCCGCTGCATCATAGAGGGATCCGTCCATGATGGTTTGGAACATAACTGCAGCAAATGCATCTTTATTTTCTCCGCATATTCTTTTTTACCGGTTACCAGGTAAGCCAGGGCCAGGTAATCAATTTTCCCCTTTGCATTTCCACCCTGTACTACCCCATCTGCCTGCTGCAGTATTTCGTTCCAGTTGGCGGCAATAAAGGTATCGGCCTGGATACGTTGTTTCAGCAAGGCTACTTTCTCTGCTGTAAAAAACAAATGCGGGCCTTGTCTGGCCGTTTGCGCCGAAGCAACGCCAACCGCAGCCATCATACCTATGGTCAGCAAAGCGGCTCTGAATTTATTCATGCGATAATGCTTATTTGAATATAAATATTATGCCGGGCGTATCCATACTGCCTGCCCACCGGAAGCCTGCAGACGTATATCCATTACCGTAGCCGCCGTTACCTTTACGGTTTTGATCCCTACTTTTGTTTTGGTAGCTGCTTTGGGATCATCTGTATAGATAGTGGCCAGGTACTTCTTCCCGGGCGTTAAAAAGGATAAGGGCAGCCGCTGCGTACGTGCGTTATTGTTAGTGATGGCCCCTATAAACCATTCGGCGCCTCTCCTCCTTGCGGTAGTAATAAACTGCCCCGGCGCACCTTCCAGTATCTTTGTTTCATCCCAGCTGGCAGGTACTTTTTCAAAGAACTCGATCTCCGGCTCGTTTTCATACAACGCCGGTTTATCGTACCAGAACAGCGTTTGCAGCGGGCTGTACATCACTACGCTCAGTGCCAGCTGGTGTGCATGGGTTGTCTTCAATCTTTGATCGTAATAGCAGATGGTATAATCACCCGGACCAGCTATCATGCGGGTAAAGGGCAGCACAGTGTTGTGCGTGGCATCAGGAAATTCTTCATTGCCGCGGATACCTTCAGCGGTGAGGAAGTTAGGCCAGGTGCGTTGTTCCCCTGTTGGCCGGTATTCGTCGTGTATATTCACCATGATGTTGTTCTCTGCGGCCTTTTGCAGCTGCTGCTGGATCCACGTGGTCCACCGGTGCGATCCTACCTGTACAAAACCGAATTTAACACCCGCTACGCCCCAGTCGTGATACACCCGGTACAGCGAATCCGATTGCGCCAGCAATCCCTGCTGATTTACATATAACCATACGCCTATATTTTTCTCTTTGCCATATGCGATAATACGAGGCATATCCAGGGGCGCCACTACTTTGGTAACATCTGAAGTGAAAGTAAATGCAGGGCCATACCATTTCCAGTCGAACAGGATATACTGTAAATGATGAGCTGCGGCAAAGTCGATGTGCGACAAAGCATCTGCGGTGGTTTGCGTCATCACCCGCATAATCTTTCCCGGCCTGATCCAGCTGGTTTCTTTTACCCTCGACGGCGGGTTGAGATTCAATGCAAGGAAATCATTTTCGATCAGATCCCCTGCCTTTTCCCCTGCCATGATCACGCGCCACGGCGTACCTACCGGCGATACCAGGTCTGCAGGGTCATGCATAGCGGTTACAATGGTATTGGGCTTTCGCTCATCCAATGTAAATTTCGTTCTTGAATAATCCGTCATCTGTGCTTCTGCAAGGCATACAAACTTTCCATCGGGCAGCTGCAGGGTTAGGGGGCGCTCGCTATTGTCGGGCCACTGGAACAACGGCAGCAGGCGATACGGCGCCTGTGCCCAGCTGGCATGCCATGCCCTTGTTCCTTCGGGCAGGGTGAAGTTTGTATGCTCTGCGGTAACCCGGTAATAAGTTCCTTTTTCATTTTCCGGGAAGAAGTAACGCAGGGCGATCCCTTCATTATAGGCTCTCAGCTCCACATCCATATTGTAGATGGGGTTGTCATCCTTTACCAGGTGAACAACTGCTTCGTTGAAATAATCCCTGATAAGCTGTCTTTCTCCATACACCGGCGCCCAGGTGGTATCCTGTGTTCTTTTGGTAATACCTTTCACTGCCAGGTTCTCACACCAGCTGGCATGATGGTCCACCTTCAGCGCCATGGCGCTTTCACTGAGATGGTTGTCCAGCTGTATATCCAGCAGCGATTCCAGGATCAGCGGCGTATGCTTATAGCTCACGGTATAATACAT
>NZ_DATCRD010000002.1:0-8112 GCF_036569185.1 Chitinophaga sp. | reverse complement strand
GTTTGTTTGGCAATGCCCCAGCGGATCAGGTCAAAGTAACGGCACTGTTCCCCGCACAACTCCAGCTGGCGTTCGCGCATCAGCAGCTTCATGGCATTATTCTTATCTCCCAAAGAATTATATAAAACAGCACCGGAACGCGAACGCACACTGTCAATCAGCGCCAATGGCTCGTTACCTGTGTTCCCTTGCTGGATATAGGCTTCAGCCAGCATGAGCATTACGTCTGCCAGGCGGATCACCTGCCCGTTAACAGGGCTTTTGGGATCGCCGTATTTTTCTACGAGATTATAATATTCATACTTCTTCCAGCGGAAATCGCCCTGCGGATCAGTGGCATCAAAGGGATAAGGCTTTGCGCCGGAAGCGCATTGCTGGCAATACGCTGTATCGCCACCGGATGCAGCAGTGCCATAAAACGTGGATTTAGCGCGGGGATCTGTATAAGGCAGCCCGCTCACCGGGTGGGCATACGTGAACGCACGCACGGAGGAATTACTGATGTATACATTTTTCCAGTCGTTCCAGCCATACTCCATAGCCCGGCCGGAATGCGTTTGCTTACCTACCTGTTCTGCGCCGTTGCCAAACATATAATAAGGCGATCCTACGCCCCAATCTGTCCATTGCTGGTTCATGATCTGGAAAATGTTCTCCGGCGTATTCTGGTTCGCAATGGAGAAAAGACTGTCGTATACAGGCGCCAGTTTATAAGTGTAGGGGGCGGCCATGAGTTGCTGCAGTTCGGTTTGTGCAGGGCCCCATTTTTTCTGGTAGAGATATACTTTTCCCAGCAATGCCGTAACAGCGCCTTTGGTAGCGCGGCCCAGTTCAGAGGCGGAATAGGCTACCGGCAATTCGGCAGTAGCCTTCGCTTCTGTGAGGTCTTTTTCTATCTGGTTCCACACGGCTGCAGCGGAGCTGCGGGGCAGGTAGTTATTGTTGACCGTAGTCTGGTAGTCAACATACAAAGGCACATCTCCCCATAAAGTAACCAGGTGAAAATAAGCATACGCCCGCAGGAATTTTACTTCCGCCACATACTGGTTTACTTTGGCACGGTCCGCCGCCGCAGTGGGATTCCAGGCTGCCGCCCGGTCGATCACCAGGTTGGTACGGAAGATCATGCGGTATAAGGAGCCCCACAGGAAAGAGAGATCGGCATTATTGGTACCAAAGCTGTAATCGCCCAGTTCCTGTTCTGCTCCCAGCAGGAAGCTGGCGCGTTTGGCTTCATTTCCCAGCAGGTCAAAAATAAAATAGTATTCCCTGGCCCATAGCCCCGGGTGCAGCAAAGTAGCGTAACTGGCTACAGTAGCCTGGTTGAGGGCAGCGGTGTTTGTAAAGTAAGTATCATAGGCATAGGCGCTCTGGTCTACCAGTTCCAGGCGCGATTTCTTACACCCGGTGCTAACGGTGATCAACCCGGCGATAAGCAGCAATTGAAAAATATATGTCTTCATAAAATTCTTTTTAAAAATTAAAACCCTAGTTGAATACCACCCAGGAATGTTCTTGGCTGCGGCACCTGTCCCTGGTCTATACCACGGGCAAAGAGATAGTCGCCCACTATTTCAGGGTCGTACCCGGTGTAGTTAGTGATGGTAAACAGGTTTTGTGCGGCCACATAAATGCGTAAGGATTTAATAGTGCCTTTGGTAAGGGAAGTGAGCATTGCAACGGGCGCGTTGTAACCAATAGTGATATTACGCATGCGCAGGTAACTGCCGTCTTCCAGCCACCAGTCGGACGGCCGCAGGTTACCGCTACCGGTAGCATTCTGTCCCAGTCGCGGTAACGCCGCTTCATCGCCGGGTTTGCGCCATCTGTCCAGGATAGCGGTGGATGCATTATGGCCGGTGGCCATCATCTCTGTATTCAACTTCAACCCGTTCAGCAGCTTCAAACCACTGATACCGGAGATAACAATATTCAGATCAAAGTTCTTATAAGTAACCGCTGCATTGAACCCGTAAACATATTTAGGGATGGGGTTTCCCAGGATTTCCTGGTCCTTCGCGGTTACCTTGCCATCGCCATCCAGGTCTTTATAAATAAAATCACCGGGCAGCAGGCCATCCTGGTATTTAGCGCTGGCATTGCCTGTTTTCTTTACAGCTTCAGCATCCAGCGCGGCTATTTCTGCTGCATCGCGCGCCACGTGATCCTTGCGGTAGCCGTAGAAAGCGCCAATAGCGCTGCCTGCGGCGGTATAGGTAGTGGCTGGCACGGGATCAAAAGCGCCCGCCTGGATAGGGGCGGAAAACTGCGCTCCCAGCGACAATACCTCGTTATGATTCATGGACCCGTTTACACTTACGCTGTAACCAAAGTTCTTACCTACCTTATCACTGTAACCGATCATCAGCTCAAATCCTTTATTCACGGCATCTGCAGCGTTCAGGGTTTTCTTCGGCTGGTTACCCGTGGTGCTCACGCCAATACTGGCAGGCAGAAAAGTGCTTACCAACAACCCAGTGCTTTTGCGGTTGTACCAGTCGGCCGTAATAGTAAGCCGGTTATCCAGGAAGCCCAGGTCAAGCCCTATATCGGTTTGATTAGTTTGTTCCCATTGCAGGTCGGGGTTGCTCAATGTAGAAATGGTGGTGCCGGAAACAAATGTTTCGTTGCTGCCGAACGAATACACCAGCGCGCCGGCAGGCGTGCCCTGGTAAGTTCTGGCAGTGTTCAGGAAGTTGGGGATATTATTATTACCGGTTTGTCCCCAGCCTGCGCGCAGTTTACCGTTCGATAAAACGGGCAGGGCGCGTTTAATAAATGCTTCTTCCGAAAAACTCCATGCCACACCCCCGGAAGCAAAATTTCCATAACGGGTGTTGGCGCCGAAGTTGGAAGCGCCATCCCTGCGGAAACTGGCGGTAAGCACATATTTATCATCGAAGGTATACCCCGCCCTTCCGTAATAAGAAATCACCGACGGGCGCGCATAGTTGGAATAAGTACTTGTAACGGATTGTGAAGGCGCTACGCCTACGTTGGTGATATTATCGTTTGGCAAACCGGTACCGCGCACATTGGAACCATTGGTGATCCCCGGATCAATGTAGCTCTGGCCGGCCATCAGGGAAAGCTGGTGCTTTTTAAATGTTTTATCATAGGTAAGATAATTTTCCAGCATGTAGTAAGAGTTCTCCGTGAAGTTGAGGGTCGACTGGCGCGCCTGGTTCAGGTAATTGGATGATTGGTACTGCTGCTGGTAGCTGTTGGCGCGGGTAGAGTTTACTTCCGCCGCAAACTGTGAACGGAATTTCAGCCCGTTGATAATGCGTACTTCACCGGAGAGCTGTGGGAAAAAGGCGAGCGACTTTGTAGTCTGGCTTCTCAGATCAATATCCTGTAAGGGATTGGATGCATTGCTGTAGTCCTCAATATTGGACAAAATGGAATAGCCTCCCTGGATGTTCGGGTCCAGCACCGGTTTATAAGGCGCATACCTGATCGCGTTGAGGATGCTGGCATAGTTGCCATCAGATACATATTGCCGTAAGATGATGTTTTGTGTAAAGCGGAAACGTCCCAGCTGTTCTTCCAGGCCAACGCGTGCCTGCAGCCGCTTGTTGGTGGCGTTGGTTAAGATCGCTTTCTGGCTGATATAGGTGGCAGATACGGAATAGTTCACCTTTTCCCCGCCACCGCTGATGTTTACGTCATTTTCAGATACCAGCGCGTTGCGGAAAATGGCGTCCTGCCAGTCGGTGCTATCCTGCAAAACCGCCGGGGTATTGAATTTGGCGGGCAACACCGCGTTCTTTGTCGCCGCCAGGTCTTTCAAGGCATCCACATACCGGGCGGCATTCAGCAGGTCCAGTTTTTTCCATGCTTTGGCAACGCCCCATTGGGAAGTGAAGCTTACCCTGGGCGGGCCGGCCTTGCCTCTTTTGGTGGTAATGATCACCACCCCATTGGCTGCGGCAGATCCGTAAATAGCAGTAGAGGAAGCATCTTTGAGGACAGTGATGCTTTCTATATCCTGCGGGTTCAGCGTATTAAATAAATTCTTTGTTCCCTGGATACCGTCTATTACATACAGGGGATTGATATCTGTAAAACTGCCCGTACCGCGGATAATGATCTGCGCGTCGGCGCCGGCGGCGCCGCTGCTTTGCAGTACCTGTACGCCGGCAGCTTTACCGATCAGCAACTGGGAAGGATTGGTGGCATTCACGGCGCCGGCTTCCTTTACGGAAACAACGCTGAAAGAACCGGCCACATCTTTCCGCCTGGCGGTACCGTAGCCAATCACCACCAGGTCGTTCAGGGCCGCAACGGTCCTGATAAGCCGCACCGCCAGTGTTAAGGTGGCGCCGGGTTTCAGCGCCACGCTGTTTAACTGCTGCGTTTCATAGCCCATGTAGGAAATGCTGAACAGGTACCTGCCTTCCTGGGGCAGCCCTGAAAAGCGGAAAATACCATTGCTGTCTGTTACTACACCAGCAGTGTATTTTGTTTTTTCATTCAATGCCACTACAGAGGCATTGGGCAGCAGTTCCCCCTGTTCGTTGCGCACCGTGCCGGTTACCTGTAACCGGGCATGCTGGGCATACAAGGCAAAGGGCAGGGATAGAAAAAACAAGGCAAGGAGCGGCAACAGCCGTAAATCTGGTCGATAAAACGTATTCATAACTGGAACGTGTTTTTAAGTACAGGGCATGACAGTCCCCGGGCGTCTTTGCGCCTTGTTGCAGAATAAAACTATAGTTGTTGAATTATTTTCGTTTGATTATAAATCCACTGTCGTTTCTTATCAATTTCAGGTTATTAGGCAAGGTCAGGTCGGTTAGTATTTTATCCAGGGAATCGGTATTCTCAAATTTGCCATCAAAATAAATGTCGGTAACATCCGGAGGATAATAATAAATGGCAACGCCATAGTAATTACTTAACTGGTCAAGCACCTGTGTCATGGGTTGGTTATTGAATTTGTACCAATCCGGTTTTACATGGGCCTGGTTGCCGTTACCGGCTTTTACCATTACATCAGCAGCGCCGGCTGTGTTGAAAGCCAGTAAACTGGAGGCGCCTGTTTTCCTGTTATACCGTAATTCTTTACCGGGCGTTAATACTACCGCTTCTGTTTTCTTCTTTGTATCAATACTTACCCGCACTTTACCGGTATGCAGCCTTACGCTGATCATATCTTCCCCGGGCAATGCCTTCACATGGAAGAAAGTGCCCAGCACTGTTGTATGCAGCTCGCTGCTGTACACAGTAAAGGGATGCGCTTTATCGGGAACAACGGTGAAGTCAGCTTCTCCCGTGAGATAAATATTCCTGTTCTCACTAAAGAGCTTATGATAGGTAATGGCAGCCCGCGGTAGTAACTGCACCACAGATCCATCCGGTAATACAATAGCCATTGGCTTATTGGTATTATTCGTTTGCTGCGCCTGTTGATTTTGCGGGATGATAACATTTGGCTCATTGCCGGCAAGGGGTTGTTCCTGTGCAGGCTTTATCATCAGCCGGGAGGCCAGCACAATCAAACCCACTGCCGCTGCAGCGATAGCCAGGCGTTTAATCCATTTCGTTTTATTTCTCACCGCATTGCTTTGCTGGTGAATGTTGTTCAGCCATTGCTGCGATACCGCTTCAGGGATATCGCCTTCATTATGTAACTCCAGGAATTCTTCTTCCGGCAGATACTTTTCCAGTATTTCCGGGTGCTCCTCCAGGTAACGGGTTACCTGCCGGGCTTCCTCAGGGGTACATTGATTTGCAAAGAACCGCTCAATTAATTCGTCGTTTATCATGATAACGTACGGCTGATAAATAAATAATACGTTTGTGAAAGACCGGGTACTTAGTCCGGTGAAAAAAATATTTTCAAAAGTATAAAAGCCACCCTGCCAGGGGCAGTATTACGCCCAGGTAATGCCTGATCTGCTTTACAGCCTGGAAAATATGGGCTTCCACTGTTCTGGACGATAAGGAAAGTTCACTGGCTATCTGCTGGTAAGTCATGCCTTTAAACCGGCTCATCTCAAACACTTTGCGCCGCATGGGCGGCATCTCTTCCAGGGCATGGGCCAATTTATGCCGTAGCTCCTTCTCCCCCAGCCTTTCCCATACCTCATCGGCCGGCAGCGTATATTTATCGATCACATGAACTACCTTCTCTTTGTAAACAGTATCTTTACGAAGCTGGTCGATCAGCGTGGTACGGGCTATCCTGAATAACTGGATGGTAATATCCAATTCGTCGGTAAGACTTTCGCGGTAATTCCAGCATTTGATAAAGGTAAGCTGGGTAACTTCTTCAGCGAGAAAAGATGATTTGGTTTTGCGGAGAATAAAATAATAGATCCTTTTATGGCAGGAATGGTATACCTCGTTAAATACCAGTAAATTACCTTGCTTCAAAGCAGCTATAATATTCACAACGTAGATTTTACGGACCTAATTTAAAGAAATAACAGGTATTTTTCAGAGATAATAAATATAGCATGAAAGAACTGATTACCAATAAAGATTATGAAGGAATCAGGAAAGCGCTTTCTGAAAATCCCTCACTGGCTAATGAAGGTATTCCCTTCGATGACGTCAATACCACGAAAGCCCATCCTTTGCACCGGATCTGCGACGGAGTGTTTTCCCATGCTTTCACCGACAAAGAAGCCGTTGAAATGGCGAAGATATTCCTGGAATACGGGGCCAACGTTAACGGCAATGAGCTAACAGAAAAAGCAGATACACCGCTAACCGCAGCTGCCAGCCTGCATGCAGACGAAACGGGCATACTGTACATAGAAAGCGGCGCTGATATCCACCATGCCGGATGCCATGGAGGCACGGCATTGCACTGGGCTGCCTGGACAGGCAGCGATCTGCTGGTAAACAGGTTGATACAGGAAGGAGCGGCTATTGATAAACGCTGTATCGATTTCAGGGGCACACCCTTATTGTGGGCGATCCATGGGTTCAAACACGGAGGTCCGGAAAACAGGCGTAACCAGCTGGAATGCGCCCGGTTACTGGTAGCCGCAGGCGCCGATAAAACCATTCCCAATATAGACGGAGATGCTCCATTAGCGTTTCTTGATGAAGAAGATGTAGAGTGGGCTCAACTGTTAAAGTAAAAATGTCAACGTCATACCCGCAGGCATGACGTTGACTATACTATCCGGCATAAACATCAGGACTTAAAGAAAGCCAGCAGATCTTTATTGATCGTGGCAGCTTCCGTGGTGGGCATACCATGCGGAAATCCCGGGTAAGAAATGAGTTTGCCGTTCTTTAACAAAGCTGCGGCTTTAGGAGCGGAAATCGGGTATGGTACAATCTGGTCATCTTCCCCATGCAGTACCAGCACAGGAATATCCACGCTCTTAAGATCTTCTGTAAAATCAGTTTCAGAAAAAGCCTTGATACAGTCGTAATGCGCTGTAATGGCGCCCATCATGCCCTGGCGCCACCAGTTATCTCTCACCCCCTGTGAGATCTTTGCTCCTTCCCGGTTATAGCCGTAAAAAGGTATGGTAAAATCCTGGAAATACTGTGTTCTTTGCGTAGCCGTATTATTGCGGATCTCATCAAATACAGATAATGGCACGCCATCCGGGTTGGAATCAGACTTTACCATGATGGGCGTTACCGCGCTGATGAGCACCGCCTTTGCCACCCGTCCTTTACCGTGTTTGGCTACATAGCGGATCACTTCTCCTCCACCTGTTGAATGCCCCACGTGGATAGCATCCTTTAAATCAAGCGCTTTGGTCAGTTCCGCCACATCTGCAGCGTAGGTGTCCATATCGTGGCCTTTCGATGTTTGGGTGGATCTTCCATGTCCTCTCCGGTCATGAGCAATCACCCTGAATCCCTGCTGCAGGAAAAACATCATCTGCCCGTCCCAATCGTCGCCAGATAAAGGCCAGCCATGATGAAAAACAACAGGTTGCCCGGTTCCCCAGTCTTTGTAATAGATCTCCGTACCGTCTTTTACTTTGATTGTACTCATTGGTTTTAGATTTAAATTTTAATGATTAAAGAGGCGCTGTCGGTGTAAGCACAAAGTGTACATCATATGCCTTTTCCGAACGATATTTTCTAACACGGGAAATGATATGGTTGTTCATTAGACACTAAAAAATAACA
>NZ_DATCRD010000001.1:0-13029 GCF_036569185.1 Chitinophaga sp. | reverse complement strand
GGTGAGGATGCACTGTTGTCAGGCGGTGAAGCACAACGTTTGTCCATTGCCAGAGCATTGCTTGCAGATACGCCCATATTGGTGATGGATGAGGCCACGGCATTTGCCGATCCTGAATCAGAGGCTTTGATACAGGATGCGCTTTCTAACCTTGCTATTGGCCGTACACTGTTGGTGATTGCTCACCGTCTTTCTACCATACAGCATGCCGGGCAGATCATTGTACTTGACGGAGGAAGTATCGCTGAGCAGGGAACCCACAGCCAGTTAATAGATAAACAGGGAAAATATGCTGAGCTGTGGAAACGGCATGAACGGTCAGCAGTATGGTTTCCGGAAACGCGCGCAGACAGGAAAAACCAGAATATTTCATCGTTAAGTCTTTAGAAAGATCAATTATGTTACGTCAGATTTTAAGGATATTAGGTAAAGAAGCCCCTAAACTCAGGTTATTGATCTTTGTGCATTTTATCTGTGCAGTATTGCAAGGAATTGCCTTTGCCGTTCTGGTTCCGCTTCTCCAGAATTTATTTGAAGTTAACTTCCAAAAGGCATGGACATGGCTGTTTGCAGAACTCGGTATATTTATCGTTTATTCAGCCTTGTCTTATTGGGCAAAATTAAGTGGTCTGAAACTATCCACAGGTTTATGCAGCCTGTTATGGAGAAGATTGGGCGATCATATCTCTATACTTCCTTTGGGCTGGTTTTCAGGCGGCCAGGTAGGCCAGGTAGCTAAACTGACCAGTGATGGTGTGTTGAACGTAATGGGAGGGTCAACTAACCTGCTGAAACCCTTGATGGATGCTTTTGTAACGCCATCCATAGTGGTTATAATGATGGCCTTCTTTGATTGGAAACTGGCACTGGCTGTAGCGGCAACTGTACCATTCATTATAGCCGCTTATTTTGTGGCTGAACGGATCACGCACCGGTTTGACGACCAGTGGTACATGGCTTCAGTCAATATGACAAACCGGATTGTGGAGTTTGCACGGACGCAGCCCATCCTGCGGGCGTTCAACAGGACAAATAACAGCGTACAGTTGTTACATAATGCCTTGCTTCAAAGCAGAAATGCAACCAGAAAAAGCCTGAGTTGGGGCTCGGTGGGGCAAATCCTGTTTCTGGTGGTCATACAAACGGCATTTACTGTAGTACTTTTTATGGGAACATACAGGGCATTAGGTGCGAACATTGATGCCCCTGAACTGATCGCCGTGCTGATATTGGCTACCCGGTTTGTGCAGCCGCTGATGGATGCCGGAGGATTGGGGGTTGCCGCCCGTGTGGTCCGCAACAATCTGGGACGTATGGAAAAACTGATCGCCACACCCGGACTCCCCGAAACAACAACACCCAATACAGTAAAAGATGCCTCGATCGAATTTAAAAATGTATCGTTTGGTTACGAAAAAAGTAACACTATCCTACAGGACATCAGCTTCAAAGTTGAGCCTAATACGATGACCGCCCTGGTAGGTCCATCCGGCTCAGGCAAAACAACCATCACCCGCCTGATCGGTCGCTTCTGGGACGTTAGCTCGGGATCTGTAATTATTGGCGGATGCAATGTAAAAGATCTTTCCAGCCATCACCTGATGGAACAGGTATCCTTTGTATTTCAGGACGTGTATTTGTTTACCGGCACGATTGAAGAAAACATCCGTATGGCAAAACCTGACGCAACCAAAGAAGAATTTGAATATGCACTGCGTTCTGCCAGAGTTGATGAAATGATTGAGCGACTTCCAGACGGACTGGCCACACAGGTTGGGGAAGGCGGTGGTTCACTTTCAGGCGGTGAGCGTCAACGGGTTTCCATTGCGCGTGCGATCTTAAAAAATGCGCCTATTATATTGCTGGATGAGGCAACAGCGGCACTGGATGCCGAGAATGAGGCCCTGGTTCAGGAGGCACTCAGCGCTTTAAGTGCAAACCGCACACTGATTGTAGTGGCACATCGTCTGCAAACGATTATGGCTGCAGACCAAATATTGGTATTGGGTAATCATAGGATTGTAGAGCATGGTAACCATCATGACCTGTTAGCAATAGAAGGGCGTTATGCAAATTTTTGGAGAGAAAAACAAAGGGCAAAAGGCTGGCGCATTAAGTCCGGGTTATCCTAAGTTATCTGGATTTACCCAATTTATCTGAGAGATAATCCTTTCTTTTGTAGCAGACAATTCAATTGTGAAAGGACAAATGGGAAAAAAAAGTCAAATACCAGTATATAGCCTCGGGGGGAGAGGTAAATCGAACTTTGAAATCAATAAGATAGAAAAAGGGATGGTCGATTTAAGCAACTATCCCTCCGAAGTTGAACACCGGGATGACTATTACATATTTATCTTCCAGGAATACGGTAGCAATAATATAACCATTGATTTTCAGGATGTCACTTTATCGGATCATTCCATCTTTTGTATCCAACCGGGACAAGTACATTTTGGAAATTTTGCTCCCGATACGTCTGCATGGATCGTTTCAGCAGCGGCAGAATGGGTTCCTGCAGAATTTCGCTTTTTCCTTACTAACTCCACAATTTCCAGGCAACCTCTTCGAATAATCGCTGCTCATGACATTTTGATATTCCAAAAAGCCCTGGATCTTCTTCACATATTTGAAAATCGGAATGGTTCCTTTATTAAACAGGCGGTCAAATCAATGTTTGACGTATGCCTGCAACTGTTTATCCAAATGTTACAGCAGGCTTCAAGAAATAGCGTTCAAAGCAATTCAAGGCCAGCAATAATCACGCAACAATTTAAAAGCTTATTGTTGTCAAATTTCAGAATGATGAAAAGCCCGGCAGAATATGCTACTATCCTGAACATTACTCCAGCCTATCTTAATGATGTTGTAAAAGAGAAGACCGGGTATCCCGTTAGCCACTGGATACATCAGGAAATTATGTTAGAAGCCAAAAGAACACTTTTTTATACGAACAATACCTCAAAAGAAATTGCCCACGCCTTAGGGTATTCGGATCCAGCCTATTTTATCCGTCTGTTTAAAAAAATTACCGGCATTTCCCCTTTACAGTTCAGGCAGAAATATCGCAAATAATCCAGTTCCCCCTTTATCAATTTTAAAAATTTAAAGAGATAGATACAAATAGATCCGCTTATATCTCCCCGAATCACTAAAAATCTCAGATGATCAAATCCTGTTAATCAGTATAATCATCTAAATCCTGTTCCAGGACAATTTACATCGCCGAAGGCGATGAAGGCTTACTTTTTTTACCAAAGAAATAAGAAAGACTCGCCATATAATACTGTGTGATAACGGCGTTCCGCTGCTGTTCTATGTAGGAGGGCGATTGCATAGTGAGCAGCGATTGATTTTGCCTGGTGAGATCGTAGGCGTAAAATTTTGCCTGGAAGCTTTTGTTTTTTCCGAAGGTTTTCGCTACCCAGCTGTTGAGTACCACAAACTGCTGGTGTTGGCTGGTGTTGTTGAAATAAAGGGTGGCGCTGCCGATGCTGATATCTGCCGGGAGAAAAATGTTTGCGGAAAGTGATACGTTATACATCAGGTAATCGCTATGCCTGTTATCCTGGATAGCATAAACGCTGCTGATGTACAGCATGCTTACAAATCCTTCCAGCTCCAGCGCCTTTTTATACGTCCAGGAGCTGTTCAGCATTTGTGTGACAGTAAGATCGCTGGTGCGGTTTTTTTCCTGGTTAATAAACGTATTATTACGGCTGAAATAATAAGACAGGGAATAGTTGAGCGTTACGGCTGGTTTGTTGAAACGCTTGCCTATTGAGAAGTCCTGGTTAATACTGAAGTTGCCTTCTGAATTTACAGGTTTACTGATCTGCCGTCCGGCGGAATCAGAGTAAACCGATTGTGAAATAGCATTGGTGGGTATATCTGCACGGATATTAGTACTGAAGGTAACGCCGGTTACGCTGAATGAATGGTAACCAAAAGATGCAGAATTGTAAATAGACGGCTTCAGATCCGGGTTGCCAAGTTGCACGTATAAAGGGTTGCGGGTAGATACTACCGGCAGGTATACACTGGACGGAGGGATACGTGTTTCCCTGTTAATTCTCAGATCCAGGCCTTTGTAATTATCAATTTTATAGGACAGGAACAGGTTAGGAGAGAGGTAATTTATTTTTTGCAGGAAGTTATCCCCGTTAGTGAAGTTATAGCTTTTTGAATCGGTAATGTTGTAAGCGATATTCAGCTGGCCCTCTATTTTTGTTTTATTAAGAAAGATACCGGTACCTATCGACTGTTCAGTGATATCATTTTTAAACCGGTAGGTGAGGTTATTATTAACGATATCGTACCCTTTTTTTTCATTATCGAAGTCAAAGGCATCCTGGTTATTTTTTGTCAGGTTATTGTTGATTTTATAAGATACATTCAGGGATACGGAAGGAACGAGCGGGTACTGGTAGTTGACCCTTGCCATCAGTTTCCGGACATTGATTTTCATGTTCACCTGCTGGTTGAGCGTATCCGCCAGGTTCGCAGCAGGAATCGTATTCAGCGTAATATTGTTCTGATCACTTCTGCTGCTGTTCTGTTCAATATTGAAGGAAAGGCTTACGCTGCCGGCTTTCGGGCTGAACTGATGATTATACTGGGTGGTCATATTGAAGTTACTGTTCTTCCTTTTTTCCTTGTTGCTGGTGTTGCCGGAATTGATGGTGTCGTTATTTTTCCCGCCAGTAGAAATATATTTATTCAGGGCATTGTAGTTATTCTGTTGTGTATTGCCTGATACATCTATTGAAATGAAGTTTTTTTCATCCAGCTGTATGGTCATGTTGGCAAACAGGAGATTCAGGTTGGCGGTGCTTGTGGAGGTGTTATTGTTGTTATACCGGAAGTTACTGTCTGGCAGGATATTGTCGCGTTGCAGCCATTGCCTGTTATCCGTGTTGTGGCCCTGGTGCACAAAGTTGGCATTGAGTTTTATTTTAGGGGAGAAGTCGGTAGCGAGATTAGCGCTGAGGTTATTCCTACTGGAAACACCACCCATCATGGCCTCCGCTCTGCTCAGGTTTTCATCGGTAGAGTAAGGACCACGGGAGGAGTTGATGTTATTAATATAACCCATTATCATCGCCTGTTTGGTATCCCTGAACATGTTGGCATTAGCAGCTGCGCTGTATCGTTTGCCGGTAGCATAGCCTGCGCCTGCGGTACCATTGATCCCTTTTTTATATTCTTTTTTTACCGTGATGTTGATCACTTTTTCATCTTTGCCGCCTTCAATGAGGCCATCCTCCCTTTTCCGGTCGATGACCTGTATTTTATCGACGATATCTGCCAGGAGGGTTTGGGTGATTTTTTTTGTACTACCTTCACCGCCGGCGTTATCCTGGAACAGTGGCCTTCCGTTTACCAGGATGGTTTTTATAGCCGTACCCTGGAAAGAGAGATTGCCTTCCGCATCAATGGTGAGGCCGGGAAGCTTGTTCAGCAGGTTCCTCAGGGAGGCGTTTTCTGCTGTGTGGAAATCGCCGGCGGAAAATTCTACGGTATCTTTCCGTATGGTGAATGCCGGTTTATTTACTTTTACATTAATGCTGTTCAGCTTTATGGGGTTACGCTGCAGGCCTGAATTGCGGAGATCCAGCTGGAATACCTTACCGGATCTTTCAGAAATGATAACAAGCGTGGTGGCGGCATCATATCCCACAAAACTGATGGTGAGCCGGTAGTTGCCTACAGGGATCTTTTTAAGAACAAAATCCCCGGATTCGCTGGTGGTGCTTTGTGCAACGAGAACGGATCTTTCAGCGGTATAAAGCAGTACGTTGGCTGCCGGCAGCGGTTTACGGGTGTCTTTGTCGTACGCATGGCCCTTTATTTCTCTTTGCGCTGAAACGGTGAAATGGATTCCAATCAGCAGTACGGTTAACGTTAATGCGTAGTATTTTGCCATGCGGAGGATATTGGTTATTTCGGTACAATATCGCATTGAACCATTCTCTTTTTGTTAACCAATACCAAACATTGTCGTTCTGATTAAAACATTATCTTCCCGATTAAATAATAATTAATAAGATAACGTGATTAACAATTTGTTTACAATTACAAAAAGATGATTACTGGAGTATTTTTTGATAGGTTAGAAGCCTGGTGGAAAAATCAAATTACTATTTTATGAATACAGCTCCGTTAGTAAAATCGTTGAAGGACATGTTGCTCAAACCTAATGCACACGTAACTTTCAGCGATTCTGTAAAGAAATTGCCTGCCCATCTCAGGGGAGTAGTGCCTGATGGCATGCCATATAGCATCTGGCAACTGGTAGAGCATATCAGGATCACACAGTATGATATCCTTGATTTCTCGAGGAACCCGGACTACAAAGAAATTGAGTGGCCAAAGGCCTATTGGCCGGAAGAAACAGCTCCCCGGGACGATGCTGCCTGGAAGCACAGTGTGGAGCAGGTGGATAAAGACCTGCATGCTTTTATTGAGCTGCTGGAGCAGAGTAACGACCTGTTTGCGCCTTTTCCCCATGGCAGCGGGCAGCATTTATTCCGGGAAGCCGTATTATTGCTGGATCACACCAGTTATCATACCGGTGAAATTGTAGCGCTCAGGCGAATGCTGAACGCCTGGCATTAAATATTTGCCGGGTGAAATTTGTGTATCAAGCCCGGCGAGAGCCGGGCTTGATACATTAAATACATTTCCACAGGCAATCGGTGAACCAGTGTTTATGGTCGAAGAAGCTGGCTACAGGCCGGAAGCCGGCAAAGGCTGCCAGCTGGTCTGTTTCTTCCAGGCTGTACTTCTGCGAAATTTCCATGTAAATGGATTCATTTTCCCGGAAAGAGATGGTTACATCTTCCCCTATATGCACCTGCTGGTTTTCCAGGCTGATCAGGTAGCTTTTACATGCGCCTGTAACAGGATCGTAGGTAGGGAAGTGCTCAAATTTTGATATGTCAAAATCTGCATACAGCTCCCTGTTGATCCGTTGCAGCAGGTTGAAATTAAATGCCCGGGTGATACCGGCGGAATCGTTGTAAGCGTTCAGGATCACCTGGGGATGTTTTTTCAGATCGAAGCCGGTCAGCAGCAGGTCGCCCGGCTGCAGGTATTGCCTTAGCTGCTGGCAGAAGCTACGGGCGGCGCTCACACTGAAGTTGCCGATATTGGCGCCCATAAAAAGCAGCACTTTCTTTTTGGCAGTTACCTTATTGGCCTGTTGCAGCATCTGGAAGTATTCCCCGTTCAGGCCATGCAGTTGGAGGCCGGGCACCTGCATGGGCAGGTTCTTTTCCAGCTGGGCAATTACATTGGCAGATATATCGATGGGGAAATACGTATAGTCTATACCGTTACTGATCAGTTGTTGCAGCAGGTGAACTGATTTGGTGGCGTCGCCGGCGCCCAGTTCCACTACGTCAAATTCGCCGGCATATAACTGTAACGCTTCTGCTATTTGTGCTGATTGTTCGCGGAGAATTTCCATTTCGCAGCCTGTTAAGTAGTATTCATGGCATTGCATGATCTGCTGAAAGAGCGCGTCTCCGGCGGCATCATAAAAATATTTAGGGTCCAGATATTTCTGTGGTGCGCTAAGGCCCTGCACCACGTCATGATAAAAGATACCAGTAGCTGGTTTGCGTCTGCCTGTTACAAGCACACTTGGAATTACAGTCATACCTATTTTTTGATGTACGGAATGTAGATCTGTGAAGATCCGGATCATTTTCATAACGGTGCCTCAATCATCCTGCCAATCTTATCCCTGTAAATTGCCATCTCAGTGAAGGATGGAAAAAATTACGGTAAGTGATGCGGCTGTGATTGGGAGAAGTTACCTCAGAGCCACCGCGCAGCACCATCTGGCTGATCATGAATTTTCCGTTATATTCCCCGATGGCGCCGGGCGCCTTCGCAAAGCCGGGGTAGGGCAGGTAGGCGCTTTCACACCATTCCCATCGATAACCCCATGATAGTTGTGGCGCGGCCACCTCCCATTCAAACTCAGTGGGCAGCCGTTGTCCTTTCCAGGCCGCGTATGCCACCGCTTCATAATAGCTGACATGCGTAACGGGAGCATCGGGCATTAATGGCTGCAGCCCCTGCCAGGTATAATGCATCCATTTTCCATCAATGTTATACCAGTACATGGGCGTGGTGACCTGGTTATTCTTTACCCAATCCCATCCTTCGGCATGCCAGTAACGGAAATCCTGGTAGCCACCAGCCTGGATGAAGTCCAGGTATTCCGTATTGGTGACCAGTGCGGTACTGATCTTATAATCTGCCAGGTATACGCTATGCCTGCCCAGTTCATTATCAAAACAAAATCCATCTCCCGCAAAACCGATATCATATACACCGGCACGTATATTTAACCACGGAGCCCCGGGATTGTTCATCACCGGGATATCTTTATGATGAATATCGTATGCAGGGAACAACGGGTTATGCCCCAGGATATACTTAATGTCTGTATACAACAGCTCCTGGTGCTGCTCTTCATGGTTCAGGCCGAGAATAAACAGCTCCTGCAGCTCCGGCGATAGTTCATCTTCCAGAAAATCCATCATAGCATCATCCACATATTTCCGGTAGCGCATGATATCTTCCACGGCCGGCCTGCTCAGGTTACCCCGGTTGGTACGGATCACCCTTGCGCCCACAGACTCGTAATAACTGTTGAATACGTAATTATACTGCGGATCAAATACCGTATAGCCTTTAGCGTTAGGAAGAAGGATAAAGGTTTCAAAGAACCAGGTGGTATGCCCCAGGTGCCATTTAGGCGGACTCACATCCACCACAGGTTGCACTACATAGTCTTCCGTTTTTAGCGGGGCACATATTTTTTCGCTTCTCCGCCGTACTGTTTCATATTGTTCTTTCAATAACATAATTACAGGTGCTTACTGTTGATTCACATATTTGGTAAAATCCGAGATGCTTTTGATATGCAGCTCCTGTGCTGCAGTTCTGCGCATCATTAATGCGTAAGTATTATTAAAACCGATGGGCTGCAGCCATTTGATATGGTATTGCCTGGCAAATGCTGCGCTTACATAATCATATACTTTGCGGCTGTCGCTGATAATGCTGTCAGTTACCTGTTGCGGCGCCTGGAGTAATACCAGCAACCCTGTGCCGGTATATTCGGGATACATATCGATCTGGTCATTTACCAATGCGTCGAATACGATTTTTGTACCACCTAAACCTGTTTTGGTCACTGCCGTAAGACCAGTATGTCCTTCTATCAGCATCTTATACATTGCAGCAAGAATGTAGCCATCGCCAAAAATTTTTGAGCCGATCCGGATGCTGCCTTTATCGCCTTTGCCAGCGGGTTTCCAGAGGTTTTTAGCAACGAGGAAATCCTTTGCCACTTTTTCCGGGTTTTGTTTGAGATAGTCTACGCGGTAGTTCAATTCCGTCATGATACTATCATTAATTGTACCAACCAGCAGGTTGAGTGCAGGTTCCAGTTCAGGGTATTTCTGCAGGGTTTCTTCCCGCACAATGGGAGCTGCATAATACGGCGGAAAAATATGTTTATCATCTTCCAGTACCACCAGGTCAAATGCTTTTACCCTGCCATCTGTGCTGCTGCCGCTGATCACGTCCAGTTTTTTTTCATAGGCCGCTTTATACATGATCATATCGCTGATCACGAGTGTGCGGATATGCAGGCCGTATACAGATTTTAGCCCCAGATCCCCATCTTTCCGGCCCATAAATTCGGGCGTAAATCCTGCCAGCATTTTGCCGCTATAAGTATTTGGCAGGAGATAGAATGAAGATAGCAGCAGGAAGGCAATAGGCAATGCGTATAATGTTTTGCGGGCTTTGCGGATATTGATATGCTGGAGGAGCGACAGGAGCCAGTCGAACAGCAATGCCAGCAAAGCCGCCGGGATGGCGCCTGCCAGCATCATATTGGTATTATTCAGCGCGATGCCGCCGAAAATAAATTCACCGAGCCCGCCTGCGGCAATGTATGCAGCCAGCGTGGCTACGCCTACGTTGATCACGGTAGCGGTGCGGATGCCTGCCAGTATAACAGGCATGGCCAGTGGCAGTTGTACTTTCAGCAGCATTTGCCGCCGGCTCATTCCCATGCCGGTAGCGGCTTCCGTTACGTTGGGATCAACTCCCCTGATACCGGTGTAGGTATTACGGATAATTGGCAGCAACGCATAAAGAAACAAGGCTACTATGGCAGGTTTAGGGCCTATACCCAGCAGGGGGATCATGAATCCCAGCAATGCAATACTGGGAATGGTTTGCATTACACCGGCGAAACCGAGCACAGGTGCTGCCAGTCTTTTTTTCCGGGAGATAAGAATACCGGCGGGTACGCCTATGGTCACGGCCAGCAACACGGATATAAAGGTAAGCCCGGTGTGCGTGAGGGTTTGTTCCAGCAGTTTACCGGATTGTTGTTGTATAAAATCAAATAAGGTTTCGTTGGATTCCATGCCGTTGTATTAATTTTTATAGGCAGCTATTGCCTCCATTAGTCCATTCCCATCAATTATTTTTTGTTCCTGTTCATATACCACGGTAACCGGTTCATGTGTGATGGCTTCCAATGCATCCCAGCAGGTGCTGGCAGCGGATAATTGTTTGCCTGCCGCTGTGGTGGCCGCTGGCAGCCATTTCCAGAGATCCTTTATATGCAGTGATTTCAGTTCCAGTTGCAATCGTTGCGGATCAAGAAATGATCTTACAAAATCGTTTGCCGGGTGGAAGATCAGTTCGGCCGGTGTGCCTAATTGCTGAATGCGCCCTTCATTCATGAGGCAGATACGATGTCCCAACTCAAATGCTTCTTCCACATCATGCGTTACGAGGATGATGGTTCTGTGACTGATCTCATCGAGCGATTTAAATTCTTTCCGCACGCTGATGCGTGTGAGCGGGTCCAGTGCGCCGAAGGGCTCATCCATTAGAAGTACCGGCGGATCTGCTGCCAGCGCGCGGGCCAGTCCTACCCGTTGTTGCTGCCCGCCGCTGAGTTGTTGCGGGTATGCAGTAGCGTAGGAAGCCGGCAAATGGAGTTTATCCATCAGCGTGATCACCCTGTCGCGGATACGTTTTTTATCCCATTGCAGTAATGAAGGCACGAGGGCGATGTTATCGCTTACTGTATAATGCGGGAACAACCCGGTGTTTTGCAGTACATAGCCAATGTTGCGGCGGAGTATTTCTCCGGGCAGTTCCTGTATTTCTTTCCCGTTGATGAAGATATGGCCACTGTCGGTCTCCAGCAGGCGGTTGATCATCCGCAGGGTAGTGGTTTTACCGCAACCGCTGGTACCAAGGAGCACAAGTGTTTCCCCCTCCTTTACTTCAAAGGAAATATCATCTACCGCTTTTTTTCCCGGACCAAAAAATTTGGAAACATGTGCCAGTTTAATCATCCTGTATATATCAGATTGTGGAAAAAATTGCTCATTATGGAGCGGGTTTCTCCAGTGTCATAAAGAGATTGTTTAATGATTCCGCATAGAGCGGGTGCGCGAATACCATTTCACGTAGTTGCGTGGCCGTGATATTGCCCAGCATGGCCATTTGCAGCATAGACATGATCTCGCCGCCTTCCGTGCCTATAATAGCGGCTCCCAGGATCTTATCCGTATGTTCATGTACCAGGGCTTTCATAAATCCTCTTGTTTGTCCTGTTTCTATAGCCCTGGCTACTTTATCCATACCCAGGCAGGCTACTTTAAACGGGATACCTTCTTTCCGTGCTTCTTTTTCTGTGATCCCGATGCGGCCGAGTTGCGGATCGGTGAACATGCAATAAGGCACCTGCCGGTCTTTTATACCAACGTTAGCGTTTTCAAAAAGGTTTTTATAAATGATAAGATGATCGTTATAAGAGATATGGGTAAATGCGGGACCGCCTTTTACATCGCCGAGGGCGTAGATGCCTGGTTCGGAGGTTTCAAGCCGGTCGTTTACCTGGATAAATCCTTTTTCATCGGTAAGCACATTGGTTTGCTGCAGCTGCAGTGCCGCGGTTTGCGGGGTACGGCCGGTAGCCACCAGTATATGCGTGCCCGTTATAGTGTTGCGGTCGTCGCCGGTGCTAATATCCACGGAGATCTTTTTCCCGTTCACAGATACATGGGTTGCCTGTGTGCCGGTATGGATCTGCATATTTTCTGATTCCAGCATTTTTTTTATTACCGCTGCCACATCAGGATCTTCTTTTGATACCAGTTGGGAAGCGGATTCTATGATGGTAACGTGACTGCCCAAACGCTGATAGAGTTGTCCCATTTCCAGCGCGATATAACTGCCTCCCAGGATGATCAGCTCTTTTGGAATAGTTACTTCATCAAGCAGGGTAGTGGAGGTAAGGTAAGGCACTTCCGCCAGCCCGGGTATAGGCGGAATAAAAGGTTGTGCGCCGGTATTGATGAAAATATGATCTGCAGTAAGCGTAGTTGCTTCTCCTTTATGTCCTGTAACGGTAATGGTTTTATGGCCGGTGAAAGCAGCTGTACCCATAAAGAGGGTAACGTTTTTTGATTGTAACCCTTTTAGGGTTCCTTCGCGGAACTCTGTGACGATATTATTTTTCCGGGCTACAATAAAGGGAAGATCTACCATGAACCCATGACTGTGAATACCCCAGTCCTTACTATGAAAAACGGTATGTGCTACTTTTGCGCAGGCGATCATTGCCTTGGTAGGAGTGCATCCGTCGTTGATGCAGGTGCCGCCGGGATAGCGTTGTTCAACAACAGCGGTTTTCCAGCCTTTTTCTTCCATCTTCTTTGCCAGTGGATTTCCACCCTGACCTGATCCGATTACAATAGCGTCAAATTTCTGCATATGGAAAGATTTAGGATGCGGGGCCAAAGATTATACCAATGAAAAGTAAGCAAATTTTGCGAATAACGCGAATTTTGTCTGACTCAGGATTATGATGATTTTAATGATTTTCCTGAGTTTTTATCCTGCCTTTTGATGATATCAGCGGATTTGTCTGACGCGGATTTTGTCTGACTCAGGATTACGCTGATTATACTGATT